>NZ_BAABEV010000047.1:0-69167 GCF_039540335.1 Actinomadura verrucosospora
GGCACCACCGCGGCGGGCGCCGCCGCCGGGACCGCCGTCGCGGGCGGCGCCGGAACGGCCGGGACCGTCGCCGCGGGCGCCGGGAACACCGCGGCGGGCTTCCTCGCCAAGGCGAGCGTGGTCAAGGCCGCGCTGGTCGTCGCGGGGGCGACCGCGGCGGGCACCGTCGGTGTGGTCACCTACGAGACGACGCGCCCGGAGGCGGCGGAGGCGCCCGCGGTCACTCTCGCCGCCCTGAACCGGACGTACGCCGACGGGGTTCTGGAGGTCAAGGGCGGCCAGTATGCCCAGGTCAAGGGGATGAAGAACGCGTCGGTCCAGACCGCGGCCAACAGGGCGCTGCGCGTCCCTCTCGACCAGGCCGTCACGTTCTACAAGGAGTGGGGCAGGACGGCCGCCGCGCGCGCCGCCTGCGGCGGCCGGCCGAACCTGCTGAGCACGACCGTCGTCAAGGGGCTGACCGGCCCGGACCTCGTGTCGGTGCGCTACGTTCCGAAGTTCCAGCGCAGGTGCGGCGAAGGGCCGGGACACTTTCCGGGGTTCGTCGTCACCGTCGACCTGCGCACCGGCCGCGCGCTGACGGCCGACGACGTCTTCAAGCCCGCCTCATTCGGCGTGGCCGGCATGAAACGGCTGTGGGACGGGCTTCCGGAGGGAGACGACAAGCTGCAGTTGATGCGCGGCAACTCCGGATCGGGCGGTTTCTTCAACCCCTTCCACCGCTCGTCGTTCTTCCCGAGTGCCCGGCAGCCCGAGTCGCCGCCGTGGGCGCAGCCGTTCTTCGGAAAGAACCGGTTCGATCTCATCTACGCGGGGTTGGACGACGGCCCGGCCACCTCGGCGTTCGATCTGGGCCGCACGAGCTGCTACGACTTCGCCATCCCGTACGGGAAGGTGAAGGACCTCTTCAAGCCCGAGTTCGCGGCCAGGCTCCCCGTTGCGTGACCTGCACCGTCACCGGACGCCCCGGGCCGCGTGACCGCGACCCGGGAGGGGCGTCAGAAGAGGGTGCCCTCGTGTTCGATGCCGCGCAGGGCGTCGTAGTCGAGGGTGACGCAGGTGATGCCGCGGTCGGTGGCGAGGACGCGGGCCTGGGGCTTGATCTCCTGGGCCGCGAAGACGCCGCGGACGGGGGCCAGGTGCGGGTCGCGGTTCAGCAGCTCCAGGTAGCGGGTGAGCTGCTCGACGCCGTCGATCTCGCCTCGGCGTTTGATCTCGATGGCGACGGTGGCGCTCGTGGCGTCGCGGCAGAGGATGTCGACCGGCCCGATGGCGGTGGGGAACTCGCGGCGGATCAGGGTGTAGCCGTCGCCGAGGGTGGTGATGTGCTCGGCGAGCAGTTCCTGAAGGTGCGCTTCCACGCCGTCCTTCTGGAGGCCGGGGTCGATGCCGAGCTCGTGACTGGTGTCGTGCACGAGCTCCTCGATGGTGAGGATCAGCCGCTCGCCGGACTTGCCGTGCGTGACCGTCCAGCGTGCGATGGCGCCGTTCTCCTCGTAGACCTCCTCGCGCAGCGAGCAGGGCGGGTTCATCCAGTTGAGGGGCTTGTAGGCGCGGTCGTCGGCGTGCACGCTCACGCTCCCGTCCGCCTTGATCAGGATCAGGCGGAGGGCCATCGGCAGGTGGGCGGTGAGCTTGCCGGCGTAGTCGACGCTGCAGCGGGCGATAACGAGACGCACGGTGCATCACCTTAGTGCGACGTCAGGCCTGGTTCAGGCGAGACCGGCGTACCGGCGGCACTCGTCGTGGTCGGTGGGCAGGCCCCAAGCGCGGAGGATCTCCAGCAGATTTCCCCATCGCCAGCTCTCGGGCGGCAGTTCGGCGATCGTGTGGACGGTCCGCTGCTGCGCGGAGGCGAGGGCGGCGAACCGGGGGAGCGGGAGGGCCGGTGTGCGGAACGTCAGCCGGAGCGCCGCCTCGGCCATCGGGAACGACGCCTCGCCGGACGTGCGGGACAGACCGTCGAGGACGGCGCCGACGGCTTCGGGCGGCGCCCCGTCCAGCGCGGCCATTGTCAGGGCCGAGTAGAGGCGCAGGTCGCCCTCCAGAAAGGCCGCCTCGCCCTCGGGCGGGGACGCGCTGGAGGCCGCCAGCTCGGCGATGACGGATGCGTCGGCCGCCCCCAGCCGGGCGAGCGCGATCGCGGCGGCCCAGCGCGGCAGTGGCTCGGCGGCGGCCAGGTGCTCGCGGAACCGGGGGAGCAGCGCCCGGCCCTCCAGGAGCCCGGCGGCGACGAGCGCATGCGCGATGACGACCGGGTCCTGCTCGGCGTCGAGCAGCGCCTCCAGCGCGGGGAGGGTGGCCGCCGCCTCCTCGGGGAACCAGCCCGCCGTGTACGCGGCGGCGGCCCGCACTCCGGCGTCGTCATCACCGAGCAGGGCCCGCACGGTGGGCAGACCGGCGCGGACGGCGTCGTAGGCGGCGAGTTCCGCCTCGACGGAGCGCAGCGTCCACGCGAAGTCGAAGTGGTCCCGGTCGCCGGTCTCCCGCAGCCGCGCGGCCTCCTCGCGCCAGGTCGCGATGTCGACGCCGGACGGCAGATGCGCCTCGTCGTACCCGATGGCAAGCGCGGCCGCCAGATAGAGCGGCCAGGTGCGTTCGGGAGTGCCGGGATGGGACGCCAGCCCGAGCAGGAACGGGACCGCTGCGGCGGACGCGCCGTACCGGCTCCCCTGATGGAAGACGGTGGTGAAGAGCTCGCCGAGCGCCGCCTCCCGCTCGTCCTCGTCGGAGGAGGAAAGGGCGCGGAGCAGGTCGGGCACGTCCTCCGCTGACCCGTAGGCGTGGTCGAGGCCCGCCCAGTCGATGCCGTCCAGCCCCGCCAGCGGTTCGCCCATGCCGCGATCATGCCACCGGCACCGGACCGTCCGCCCTAAGCAGGCCTAAGACCACTGACCGGGCGATATAAGGCGTCGTGCCCATGTGGGGACGGGGGCCTTAGCGAGAGTCTCTTGGATGTCGGGCCGTGCCGATCGGCCCGGACCATTCGGGAGGGGCCGTGTACCACCACGAGATCATGCAGTCGCTCATGAGCGAGAGGGCCCGCGCGCTGCGCGAGCAGGCCGGGGCCGAGCGGGACGCGCGACTGGTGCGCCGGGCCCGCGAGTACTGGGCCGAGCTGGCCGAGCGGATCGCCGCTCGGACGGGCGCGCGGCGGCGGCGCCAGCATGGCGCCGCGCCCGCCCGGTGACCGGGGCCCCGGCCGGTCGGCCGGGGCCGCCGTCATAGCGGAATGAAAACCTTTGTCAAGCCTGGAATTCTCCCGGGTCCGTGATTACCGTCTGCGGGTGGGTGTTCATCCTCCGTCTGCGAAAGGACCCCCATGTCTCTCGACGTGACCCCGGAACTGCTGGAGACGGCGCAGAAGGGCGAGGTCGGCGACGCGGACTTCGTCGAGTGCATCAGGACCTCCCTCCCCTACGCCTGGGACATGATCAGCGGCCTCGTGGCCCGGCTCCAGGTGGACGGCGGAGACTTCGCCGACAACCTCACCCCGCCGCCGGACGAGACGGCGCGCGGCCAGCTCCTCCGCGTCCTCGCCAGCGACGCCATGCGAAGCGCGCTGGAGCGTTACTTCGGGGTGAGACTCGCGTTCCAGAACTGCCACCGCGTCGCGGTCTTCCCCACCCAGGACTCCTCCGCCTACCGGACGTTCGTCACGGCCCGCGAACAGATCCTCAACCAGTCCCCCGAACTCCGCGACTGCTGACCCGCTCCCCCCGTGCGGCGCGCCGACTCCGGTCGGCGCGCCGTATCGCGATGTGGGCAGCGGCCCCCGGCGGCTGTCTGGGCGCCCGAGTGCATGACTGGCAGCGATGGCCGACCGTCACGTCCCGCCGATCCGCGCGGCCTGCTGGTGGGGTGCGCGGTCAGGTGGCGGCGCGGACTTTGGGAAGGACTTCTCGGCCCAGGCGGGCGATGTTCTCCAGGGTGGCGGCGCGGGAGCCGGCGGCTTCCACCAGGAGGACCAGGTGCCTTATGCCGGTTCGCTCGACCGTGGCCAGGAGGGACTCGGCGCAGTCGTCCGGTGAGCCGATCGGGTGGAGGTCGCACATCAGGCGCGTGTAGGCGACGGGGTCGCGGGACGGGCGCGGGCGGTCGTCCACGGCGACGTACCCCTCCAGGCCGGGGCCGAGCCAGCGCGGCATCCCGTCCATGAGGGCGGCGACCGCCTGCTCCCGCGAGTCGGCGACCTGGGCCACATGGGTGGAGACGTGCGGCAGGGACGGGTCGCCGTGCCGGGCGATCGCGGCGGCCTTCTCGTCCGGGCCGACATGCATGCCGAGCAGCATCGGCAGGCCGCGTTCCGCCGCGAGCGCCTCGGTCGCGGGGGACGTGCAGGCGACCGTCACCGGCGGCGGGACCGGCGCCCGCGGGACGACCGGCACCTCGCGGAAGGCGAAGTGCTCGCCCGACCAGCCGAGACGGTCGGAACGCAGCCACGCCAGGAGGAGATCGAGGGATTCGGCGAAGCCGTGCTCGTAGCGGGGGAGGCCCGTGCCGAACACCTCCAGGTCGCGCCACGGCCCGCCGCGCCCGACTCCCAGCCGGAAGCGGCCGCCGGACAGCAGCGCCAGCATCGCGGACTGCTCGGCCAGCGCCACCGGATGCTGGGTGGACAGCACGCTCACCGCCGTCCCGACGCCGACCCGCGTGGTGGCGGCCAGCAGATGTCCGGCCAGCACGGTCGCGGACGGCACCACCCCGTACGACATGAAGTGGTGCTCGGCGAGCCACACGTCGTCGAACCCGGCGCGCTCGGCCGCGAGGGCGGCCTCGACGGTGCGGGACAGGGCTGCGGCGTCGTCCTGGCCGGGGAAACGGGCGGCGAGGAGGAAGATTCCGAGGCGCACGTCCCCGTCGTACCCGCCATGGGGGACGGGCGACCGCTCTGCAAGACTGCGGTCCATGACTGGTGGTTCGTTCAGCAGGGTCGGGGTCGTCGGACTGGGCACGATGGGCGCGGGCATCGCCGAGGTGCTGGCGCGGGGCGGCCTCGCGGTCGTCGGCATCGAGGTGAACCGGGAGGCGCTGGAGCGCGGGCGCGGCAACCTGGAGTCCTCGACCGGACGGGCCGTCAAGCGGGGCAGGCTCGGCGAGGACGCGCAGCGCGAGATCCTCGGCCGCATCGCGCTGTCGACCGACTTCGCCGACCTCGGCGACTGCGACCTCGTCATCGAGGCCGTCCCCGAGCGGCTCGACCTGAAGCGCACGGTGTTCGCCGAGCTCGACCGCGTGTGCCGGGACGACGCCGTCCTCGCCACCAACACCTCCTCCCTGTCGGTCACCGACATCGCGGTCACCACCGGCCGGCCCACCAAGATCGTCGGGGTGCACTTCTTCAACCCGGCGCCGGTCATGAAGCTCGTTGAGGTCATCGGGACCGTCCTCACCGAGCCGGAGGCCGTCGCCCGGGTCGCCGGGCTGGTCGAGGGCCTCGGCAAGACGCCGGTGACGGTCGGGGACCGGGCCGGGTTCGTCGCCAACCGCCTCCTGTTCGGCTACCTGAACCAGGCCGCGACCATGCTGGAGACCGGGCACGCGACCCGCGACGACATCGACGCCGCGATGAAGGCGGGCGCCGGGCTGCCGATGGGCCCGTTCACCCTGATGGACCTGATCGGCCTCGACACCTGCCTCGAGGTGCTGGACGCGATCTACGCCGAGTCCCGCGACCGCCGCCACGCCGCCTCGCCGCTGCTCCGCGAGCTCGTCACCGCCGGGCTGCTCGGCCGCAAGACCGGCCGCGGCTTCTACTCCTACGACAAGTCAGGCCAAGCCGAGGAGGAGACGTCCGCCGCGGCGGCGCCGACCGTGGGCGTCGTCGGCGTCGGGCCGCTCGCGGACGCGGTCGCCGCGCTGTGCGCCCGGGCGGGCGCACGGGTCGGCGACTCCGCCGCCGACCTCGCGGGCTGCGACCTGATCGTCGAGGCCGCGGAGGACCCCGAGGCCGCGCGGGCGCTGCTGTCCGCCGCCGTCCAGGCCGCCAGGCCCGGAACGGTCATCGCCGTCACCTCGGTGGACGGCTCCGCGATCCGGCAGGCCATGGCCACCGGACGCCCCGCCGACGTCGTCGGGCTGCACCTCCCCGACCCGGCCGGCGCCCTGGCGGAGATGTCCGCCACGGTCGCGACCGCACCGGACGTCGCCGACCGCGCCGCCGGCCTCCTCGCGCGTCTCGGCCTCACCGTCGTGCGCTGCCGCGACCGCGCCGGGTTCATCGTGGACGCCCTGCGCCTGCCCTACCTGAACGACGCGGCCGCCATGCTCGGCGCCGGATACGCCGACGCCGACTCCATCGACGCCGCGATGACGCTGGGCTGCGGCTACCCGACCGGCCCCATCGCCGACCTCGACCGCATCGGCCCCGGCCGCGCCGTCACCGTCCTGCGCGCCCTGCACGCCGAGACCCGCGACCCGGCCCTGGCCCCGGCCCCCCTTCTGGTGGAGCACGCGACGGCCGGGAAGCCCCTGCGCTAGCCCTCCCGTCCCCGCGCGGGCGGCCCGCCGGGGTGGCCGGGTTCATATGCTTTAGGGCATGAGCCCCCGCAAGAACCGCCGTGCCGCATCCGGACGTTCCGCCCGGGGCGGGGGCACCTCGTGGGCTCAGGAGACCGAGGAGGGGCCGGACGGCGAGTGGATCGTCCGGTCGGTCTCCGGGGCCGGGGCGGCCAAGCCGTACCGCTGCCCGGGCTGCGACCAGGAGATCCCGCCGGGCGTCGGCCATGTCGTCGCGTGGCGGGCGGGTGACGGCGGGGACGACCGGCGGCACTGGCACCGGCCCTGCTGGCAGGCCCGGAACCGCCGGTCGCCGCGCGTGCTGCGGTCGCGCAACGCCCCGCGGTACTGACGACCGGCGTCCCGAGCGCGGACGCCGCCCGGCCGAGTGAGAGAAGAGGGATCGATGGCGGAGATCAGGGCGGCCTCGGTGCTGCCGGCGCGGCGCGAGGAGATCACGCTGCACACGTCCGACGGCCTGGAGCTGGTCGGGGAGCTGGCGCTGCCGCCGGAGCGGCCGCCGGTCGCGACGCTGGTCTGCCTGCATCCGCTGCCCACGGCCGAGGGCATGATGGACAGCCACGTCCTGCGCAAGGCGTCCTTCCGGCTGCCCGCGCTCGCCGACCTCGCCGTCCTGCGGTTCAACACGCGGGGGACGACGTCGGCGCGCGGCACGAGCCAGGGCGAGTTCGGCGACGGCGAGACCGAGCGGTTCGACGTGGCGGCGGCGCTGGAGTACACCGAGTACCACGACCTGCCGCGGCCGTGGCTGCTCGGCTGGTCGTTCGGCACCGAACTGGCGCTCAGATGGGGACGGGACCCGCTGGTCGAGGGCGCGATCCTGCTGTCGCCTCCGCTGAAGAGGGCCGGCGACGCCGACCTCGACGCGTGGGGCGCCGACGGGCGGCCCCTCGTGGCGCTGGTGCCGGAGTTCGACGACTACCTGCGCCCGGCGGAGGCGCGGGAGCGGTTCAAGCGCGTCCCGCAGGCCGAGGTGGTCGCGGTGGACAACGCCAAGCACCTCTGGGTGGGCGAACCCTACGTCCGGATCGTGCTGAACGAGATCGTCAAGCGGGTCGCGCCGGCCGCATACCCGCTCCCCACTGAATGGGATGAAACGGACAGATAAACACGGGCGGCCGATCGCGGCCACTCCGTCCCACCGGCCGCGCCGGCGGGCGACCATTGCCCAATGACGGTGCAGCTGTACGCAAGGGACGTCGGGACCGGCACACCGCTCGTGCTGCTGCACGCCTTCCCGCTGTCGTCGGCGATGTGGCTCGCCCAGCGCGAGGGCCTCGCGGGCCGGTTCCGGGTCATCACCCCGGACCTGCGCGGTTTCGGCGGCTCCCGGCTGGGCGACGACGAGCCGTCCGTCGACACGATGGCCGACGACGTCGCCCGCGCGTGCCGCTCGCTCGGGGTCCGGCGGGCCGTCGTCGGCGGGCTGTCCATGGGCGGGTACGTGGCGATGGCGCTGTGCCGGCGGCACCCCGACCTCGTCCTCGGCCTCGTGCTGGCCGCCACCCGCGCCACCGCCGACACCGCCCCCGTCCGGGAGAACCGGCTGCGGCAGGCCGGCGCCCTCGAAGCCGAGCGCAGCACCCGCGTCCTCGTGGACGAGGTGCTGCCCGGCCTCGTCGGCCCCACCACCTACCGGCAGCGGGCGCTGATCTACGGGCGGGTCCGCGGCCTCGTCCAGGCGGCGCCGCCGCTCGCCGCCGCGTGGGCGCAGCGCGCCATGGCGGGACGCGCGGACTCCACCGAGACGCTCCGCGGCCTCCGCGCCCCCGCGCTCGTCATGATCGGGGACGAGGACGCGCTGGCCACCGAGGACGAGGCCCGCGCCATGGCCGAGGCGATGCCGAACGCCGAGACGCTCGTCATCCCGCGCGCCGGGCACCTGTGCGCGGTGGAGCAGCCCGAGCTGTTCAACCAGGCGGTGGCGGAGTTCGCCGCCGCCCTCGCCCGGACGTCCCGCTGACCCCGGCGCGGACGCGCCGGGGCCGGCGTCCTACAGCGTCTCCTGGCGCGGCATGACGACCTCGCGGATCAGCAGCGAGATCGCGGCCGCCGTGGGGATCGCCAGCAGCGCGCCGACCACGCCGAGCAGGGCAGCGCCGACCAGCGCCGCCACGATCGTCACCGCCGGCTGGACGTCCACGGTCCGCTTCATCACCCGCGGATAGACGAGGTAGTTCTCCACCTGCTGGTAGACGACATAGAAGATCGCGCACACGATGAGGTCGGTCGTGGTCCCGGTCAGGAACGCCACCAGGGAGACGATCACCGCGCCGATCGTGGCGCCGATCAGCGGGACGAGGTCGGTCACCGCGACGATCAGCGCGAGCGCGAGCGCGTACTTCACCCCGAGGATCGACAGGAAGATGTACGAGCACACGCCCGCGATGAGCGCGATCGTGAACTGGCCGGCGACGTAGCCGCCGATCCGGTCGAGGATCTCGTCGCCGAGCAGGGCGACCCGGGCCCGCCGGGTGCGCGGGGCCAGCTGGTAGAAGAACGTCTTGATCTGCGGCAGCGAGCTGAGGAAGTACAGCGTCAGGATCAGGATCGTGATCGTCTGGAAGATGCCGTTGATCGCGACCTTGCCGATGCCGGTGGCGGTGTCGGTGAGGCCCTTCTGGAAGCCGTCGCCGTTCACCGTCTTCTCGGCGCGTTCCAGCAGGCCGTAGCGCTTGTCCCAGTCGGCCAGCGTCTTGTTGTTCTGGAGCTGCTGGACGTACTCGGGGATGTTGTGGCGCAGCTCGGTGACCTGCTCGGAAACCGGCTGGACGAGGGAGGCGACGAACCCTGCGAAGAACAGGATCACGATCAGGAACACCGTCGCGACCGCGGCGCCGCGGGGCAGGCCGAACCTGCGCAGCCGCTCCACCGCCGGGTTGAGGCCGACCGCGAGGAACATCGCGACCACGATCATGACGAGCACCGACTTGGCGTTCGTCGCGGCCTTCACCAGCATCCAGGCGGTGATGACGCCGAGCGCCGCCGTGAACCCGAACACGAACGGGTGCGCGCGGCCGAGCGGCTGCCCGGGCTTGCCGAACGGGAACAGGTGGTCGACGCCGGCCTCGCGCTTGCGCTGCTCGACGTCGTGCGCCGGGTCGGGCGCGCCGGGCTCGGGCGCCACGGGTTCGGCGCCCGACCGCGCCGCCGGGAGGGTGACCGGAGCGCCGGTCGCCGGATCGCGTTCTCCCACGGGCTGCTCGATCTCCTCGGGCCTCAACGCCCCACTCGGCGCGACACCGTCGTCGTCACCGCTCCCGCCCGGCCCGCTCGTGCCGGAGCCGGTCGTGCCGGACCCGTTCTCGGTGGAGTCGGTCGTGCTGGAGTCGGTCGTGCTGGAGTCGGTCTCGGCAGAGCCGGTCGCGCTTGAGCCGGTGCCGCCGGAGCCGTTCTCGCTTGAGTCGGTGTCGGTGGAGTCGGTCTTGGTGGGGCCGGTGTCGGTGTCGCGGTCCGCCTCGTCGGTGTCGTCGGCGGGGGGAGCCGGAGCGGGGACCCGGCGGCCGGTGGCGGACCGTCCCTCGCCGGGGGCGGGCTCGCGGCCGTCGTGCTGGGGGGTCTCGTCGGGCACGCCGCTCTCCTCTGTCGTGCGTCTACGGGGTTGAGACGACGGAAAGCCCGGAGGCGTTTCACCGCCTCCAGGCTTTCCGTCATGCCCGACCGTTAAGGGGTCACTCCTGCCACCAGTCCTCGTCGTCCTCGTCGGACTTCTTGGCCTGGGCCGGCTTGGCGGGCGCGGCCTTGGCGGCGGGCTGCTGCTTGGGGGCCTGCTGCGCCGGGGCCGGCTTCGGCTCGGCCGCCGGGATGGCGGGCTTCTCCGGAGGCGCGGCCAGCTCGGGCTCGGGGCTCATCGTCGGCGCGACGCCGCCGATGAGCTGACGCAGCTGGTTGAGGTGGCTGGTGATGCTGTCGCGCTGGCGGGTGAGCTCGTCGACCTGGCGCTGCGCCGCCGTCCGGACGCGGTCGGCCTCGGACTTGGTCTCGGCGAGCAGCTGCTCGGCCTGCGACTTGGCCTCGGCGATCACGTTGTCGGAGTTCTTGCGCGCGTTCGCCATCAGCTGCTTGGCGTGCGAGTCGGCCTCGCGCCGGGTCTGCTCGGCCTGCTGCGTCGCCTTCGCGGCGCGCTGCTCGGCGGACGCGGCGCGCTGCTCGGCCTCGGCGACGAGCTTCTGCGTCGCGGCCTGGGCGGCGGAGTGGCGCTCGGCGTCCTGCCGGTCGGCCTCCTCGCGGCGGGCGGCGAGCTGGATCTCGAACTCGGCCTCGGCCTGGGCGCGCTGGGCCTCGCTCTCCTCCAGGATGCGCTGGGCCTGGGCCCGCATCTCGTCGGCCTGCCGCTTGGCCGTGGTGAGGATCTCGTCGCGCTCCCGCTTGGTGGACGCGCGCAGCTGCGCCACCTCGCGCTCGGTGGTGGTGCGGAGCTTGGCGATCTCACGCTCGGCGGCGGCGCGCTTCTCGGCGACCTCGTGATCGGCGGTGGCCCGCAGCTTGGCGACCTCGCGCTCGGTGGTGGAGGTCAGCTCGTCGGCCTCGCGGCGGGCGGAGGTGCGCACCTCCTCGGCCTCGCGCTCGGCGGCCTGCCGCATGTCGTCGCCCTCGCGCTGGGCGTTGGCGCGCAGCTCGGAGGCGTCGTTCTCGGCGGTGGCGCGCTGCTCGGCGGCGTCGACCTTGGCCGCGGCCTTGATCTCGTTCGCCTCCGAGCGGGCCGCCTGGACCAGCTCGGTCGCCTGCTCCTCGGCGAGCCGCAGCAGCTGCTCGATGCGGGCGCCGAGGCCGGAGTAGGTCGGACGTTCCTGCTCCTGCAGCTGCCGGTGGGCGTCCGACAGCTCGCGCTGCAGGGCCTGGGTCTGCTCGCGGGTCTGCCGCACCTCGTTGTCGAGCTGCTTGATGTGCTCGTCGACCTGGTGCCGGTCGTAGCCGCGAAGCACCACGTCGAACTCGCGCGGGGGCGTGTCTTCAAAGAAGTTGCTGAGCTGGGCGTCGATGTCGGACTGCATGTGGCTCAATCCTGATGTGACGGGGCTACGGGTGGTTCCGGGGACCGGTTGATCGCCTGGCATGACGGACGCACTTGCCCCAGACCTCTTCCGGCGAATGAAGCGTACTCCGGACACTGCCGTGTTGGGGGCTCATCTTGACGCGCTGCGTGGAATGTCCTTTTTGTTCGGGCATGCGACCGGCCCGCAGCAGCCCAGGTGTTGGGGGTGCAAATACACCAGATGTGTCCGAACGGTCACAGAGCGGCGGTCCAGGCCGCGCGCTGCGTCACCGTGATATCGAACACGTCACGATCCTGGCGCACCCCCGCCGGGGCCCGCGTTACAAGATCATTCGGCGCTCGGGCGCTTCTGCACCAGCTCCGTCAGGACCCCGTGGCAGTCCTTGGGGTGCAAAAAGTTGATCAAGGAACCCATCGATCCGTGGCGCGGCGCGTCGTACAGGACGCGCACGCCCTTGCCCGCGATCCCGGCGGCCTCGTCGGCGACCGTCCCGTCCGTCCCGAACGCGATGTGGTGGACGCCCTCGCCGTTCTTCTCCATCCACTTGGCGACGGCCGAGTCCTCCCGGATCGGCTCGATGAGCTGCAGGTAGCTCGCCGCGCCGTCCCCCGTGTCGTTGATCTTGAGCATGCACTCCCGCACGCCCTGCTCCTCGTTCACCTCGAAGTGCGCGTCGGTGAAGCCGTAGGTCGCCTTGTAGAACTCGACGGTCGCGTCCAGATCGCGGCAGGCGATGCCGATGTGGTCGATACGGGTCAGCATGGGCTTTGTCCCTCCTCGGACGGCCAGGCGGGGGCGAACGGAACCGAACGGCGCTCCCGTGGGTATCGTGGCAAACGTCGCCGCAGCACCTTCCTGGAGGCCCCCACATGACCACCTCGTCCGTGATCGTCGCCGGAGCGCGCACCCCCATCGGGCGCCTGATGGGCTCGCTGAAGGACTTCTCCGCGGCCGACCTCGGGGCGCACGCGATCAAGGCGGCGCTGGAGCGGGCCGGGGTGTCCGGCGACCAGGTGCAGTACGTGATCCTCGGCCAGGTGCTGCAGGCGGGCGCGGGCCAGATCCCGTCCCGGCAGGCGGCGGTCAAGGCCGGCATCCCGATGAGCGTCCCCTCCATCACGATCAACAAGGTCTGCCTCTCCGGGCTGGACGCGATCGCGCTGGCCGACCAGCTCATCCGGGCGGGCGAGTTCGAGATCGTGGTGGCGGGCGGCATGGAGTCGATGACCCAGGCCCCGCACCTGCTGCCGAAGTCGCGCGGCGGCTACAAGTACGGCTCCGTCGAGGTCCTCGACCACATGGCCTACGACGCCCTCACCGACGCCTTCGACGGCGTCTCCATGGGCGAGTCCACCGAGCGGCACAACGCGAGGCTCGGCATCTCCCGGGAGGAGCAGGACGAGTTCTCCGCCCGCTCCCACCAGCGCGCCGCCGAGGCGATCAAGAACGGCGTGTTCGACGAGGAGATCGCCCCGGTCGAGATCCCGCAGCGGCGCGGCGAGCCCGTGGTGTTCTCCGCCGACGAGGGCGTGCGCGGCGACACCACGGCCGAGGGCCTGGCCCGGCTGCGCCCGGCGTTCAGCAAGGAGGGGACGATCACCGCCGGCTCGTCCTCGCAGATCTCCGACGGCGCCGCGGCGGTCGTGGTGATGTCCAAGGCCAAGGCCGAGGAGCTCGGCCTGACCTGGCTCGCCGAGATCGGCGCCCACGGCAACGTCGCGGGCCCGGACAACGCGCTGCAGTCCCAGCCGTCCAACGCGATCAAGCACGCCCTCGGCAAGGCGGGCCTCACCGTCGACGACCTCGACCTCATCGAGATCAACGAGGCGTTCGCCTCCGTCGGCATCCAGTCGATGCGCGACCTCGGCGTCGGCCCCGAGAAGGTCAACGTCAACGGCGGCGCCATCGCGGTCGGCCACCCGGTCGGCATGTCCGGCGCCCGCATCCTCCTGCACCTGGCCTACGAGCTGAAGCGCCGCGGCGGCGGCACCGGCGCCGCCGCATTGTGCGGCGGCGGCGGCCAAGGAGATGGATTGATCATTCACGTCCCGGCCCGGTAGCGAGGGCCGGGGAGGACCCCCGCCTCACTGGGAGGCGGGGGTGATGGTCACCGTCGTGAAGCCGAGGGCCTTGAGCATGTTCTCCAGCATCGACTTGGTGTTGGCGTCGGCGCGTTCCTTCAGGCCGCTCTGGGCCGCGGCCGTCTGGATCTTCTGGGACGCCAGGACGTAGAGCTGCTGCTGGTTGTTCGGGTTGCTGCTGAAGAAGTCGCCGAAGCGGTCGAAGACGCCGCGCTGCGTCGCGTAGACGTAGCTGTTCTTCGTGTCGAGGTTCGTCTTCTCCAGCTGGGCGGGCGGGAGGGTGACCGTCGCCACCGTGCGGTCCGCGTTGACCTTCAGGGCCCCCGAGCCGAGCCGGGAGAAGTCCACGTAGGCGTCGACCGAGCCGTTGCCGACGAACAGGGTCCGCTTGCCGCGCAGCGAGGACGGCAGGAACTTGGCGTCCTTCTCCAGGTCCACGACGACCTGGAAGTTGCCGCTCGCCGCCTCGTAGCGGTGCAGGTCGCGGATCGACTTCAGCAGGACGGGACCGCTGCGGTCCTTCGTCTCCTCCTTGAACGGGTTGAGCCAGTGGGGGAGGCCGTGCAGCGCCTGCTGGGCGACCAGGACGAGCGCGACGGTGGCGACGATGATCGCGAGGGGGGTGAGCAGGCCGCGCCGCGGGGGGCGGGACCGATCGGGGGACGACTTGGCGGGCGCGTCGTGCTTCCCGCCGTTCTTCGCGTCGTTCTTCGTTTCCGAGCGAGCCATGTAATCGACATTCCCGGCAGCGGCGTCCGCTACCTCATCCGGCGGGTTCGGGCTCGGGCGGGGACGGGTGCCGCAGGTCCGACTCGTGGGTCGCCTGCTCCACCTCGATCAGCGACTCGCTGCGGAGATGCGCCTCGTGGGCGGCCCGGCCGCCCCGCACGCCGAACAGCCGTTTGGTGACGACGATGTAGACGATGAGACCGATGTTGAGCACCAGCGCGCCGGCGCGCAGCACGGTGACCTTCTCCACCAGCTCGTAGATCTCGATCGGCAGCCCGAAGCACGTCGCGACGACCGCGAAGTACTCGCCCCAGCGCTTCAGCAGCCACAGCCCGACCGCCTCGATCAGCTCGATCGCGCCGTAGACGATGAGGCCGACGGCCAGCCAGCGCAGCGTCCGCGCGTCCAGGTCGAACACGTGCCGGACGGACGTGACGACCTTGGAGTGGTCGAGGTCCCAGCCGACCTGCTCGGCGATGGGGCGCAGCAGCGGGATCTCCTTCTCGAAGATCCGCTCGATCGATCCGCGGCTGCCGGCGAAGCGCCACACCCCGTACGCGGCGACCAGCACGATCAGGCCGCGGATGCCGCGCTCCACCGCGAAGAACCGCATGACGAAGGCGTCGCGCAGCTCCCGGCCGCGCCTGACCAGCGGCGCGCGGTCGGCCGGGCCGGTCCCGTGCGGCTCGCCGTGCACGTAGGTCCCGCAGCGCAGGCATCGCCACGCGGCGCCGATGGGGGACGAGACGACGAGCCGCTCGCGCAGCCTCTCCTCGTCCGGCGCGTAGGTGATGTGTCCCTTGCGCGCGCAGGTCAGCAGGCTCCAGTCCACGCGGACACCCTAGAGGCCATCCGGGGTCCGCATACGTCACGGTTTGCGCACGGTCGTGCGAGCGCCGTGTGAGCAACGCCATATCCGGCGCGGAAACCGCGGGCCGACGCCGTGCCGTTGAGCGGGGCGTGGACATGATTCGTGCTTTCCGGTTCGTCTCCGTCGCCGAGGCGTTCTCGTTCCTCCTCCTGCTGCTGGTCGCGATGCCGCTGAAGTACGGGGCGGACGCGCCGGTCGGCGTGCAGGTGATGGGGCCGGTGCACGGCGTCCTGTTCATGGCCTACGTCGGCCTGGTCTTCCTCGTCCGCGAGCAGCTCGGCTGGGACCTCAAGCGCACGGTGCTCGCGCTCGGCGCCGCGGTCCTGCCCGTCGCGCCGTTCTTCGTGGAGCGCCACTGGACGCGGCCCGCGGCCGAGCCGGCACCGGCCGGGCGGGGCGCCTGACCTCCTGCGTGACCGCGGTGGGCCGGGGGGTCCTGCCGCGGTCACGCGGGACGGGTGTCCAGGACGTCGTGGAGGCGGCTCTCCGTCGTGCGGGGGGCGTGGAAGTCCCGCGGGCCCAGCGCGCAGGCGCGGTACTCGGCGAAGTGGAGCCGTAGCCAGTCGCGCCGCCGCTGCTCGGTCCAGGACGCGAACCGGTGGCCCGCGCGCGTGCCGGCCGCGGCCGGGGGCTCGTCGCCGAGAAGCCACGCGTCGACCAGCGCGCGGTAGCCGTCGCCGGAGGCGCAGGCCCCTTCGTCCTTGAGCGCCTCGCTGATCTGCCGGACGGCCCGGGACGCGTATCCGGGGGCGAGGTCCTCGTCGAGGTGGACGGCGGCGACGCCGTTCGCCACCGCGACGGGCATCCAGGCGGGACGCTGCTCGACCATCGTGAAGGCTCCCGGCGTGCCGTTCAGCCGCGCGGCGAGCGGGGTCGCCGCCGCCATCAGCTGGGGCAGCGCCTCCCGCAGGGCGGGGTGCACGCAGATGGTGAGGGGCCACGTCCGGCACACCGGCTCCGCCTGGGCGGGCGCCACCGTCCCGCCGGAGCGGTGCAGGGCGAGGGTGGCGGAGACAGTCGCGGCGAGAGCGAGCGCCAGGGGCAGGACGAGCAGGAAGCGCCGCGTCGCCCACATCACGTAGCCGAGGATCAGCGCCGTGGTCAGCCCCGCGGCCCAGAGGACCTGCACGGCGAACACCTCGGGACGCAGGGTGGTGAACAGCTGAACGCGGGAGAACGCGGCAGGGGGAAGCAGGCTCCACCAGGACGTCCCGGGGATGCGCAGGGCGGCCCACAGGGAGGTCGCGGCGAGGACGAGGGCCGCGGTGGCGCGGTGCGGTGCGACGCGTCCCGTGAGGTAGCCCGCGACGACGTGCAGGACGAGCGCGCCGGCGCCCGAGAGCGCGCCGAGCGGGTGGGGGTGCCCGGCGTGGGGGTGCACGAGGGTGACGGCGACGACCACCGCCGTGACCGCGACGTAGGAGACCAGCGCGGCGGACGACAGCAGCAGCAGGTCGAACAGCACGCCCGTCGCGGGGGAGCGGGCGGTGAGGTCGCGCAGGTAGTCGAGCGGGCGTTCCCGGACGGCCGTCCACGCGGCCAGGCCCGCGGCGGCCGGGCCCAGGAGGCGGACGGCGTTGACCAGCGCGACGACGCTGTTGTCCCAGTAGGCGACCGCCGGGCTCAGCGACAGGCACGCCGCCGCCGTCCCGAGCACGGTGAGGACCGGCACGGCGACGAGCAGCGCCGTGCGGCGGGCGTCCAGCCGGAGCACCCGCCCGAGGTCAGACACCGGTGGCGCTCTCGGCGGGCGACCGCCCCGGCCGCACCTTCGCGAGCTGTGGCAGGGGCAGGGGCAGGTGCGGCAGCGCGAGCGACGGCAGGGACATCTGCGGCAGCGCGCGCCGGGGCGGGCGGCGCCGGGGCATCGCGTCGACGGTCTGCGGATGGAGGGCGCCGCGCTGGGCGGCGGCGCCGCGCCGGTCGACGGGGGAGCGGCCGCGGCGGGCGGCGGCCGAGTGCGTGGGCTGCTCGGCGAGCCGGCCGCGGGCGAGGGTGAACAGGCGGTCGCACCAGCCGGTGAGCGTCTCGGTGGCGTCGGCGGTGACGACCACGGTGGGCGCCAGCGTGCGCAGCACGGGGATCAGCTCGGCCATGGCCGCGGTCAGCGAGTGCCGTCCGGGGCCGGCGGCGCCGGTGGGCCAGGGGTCGGCGGCGGCGCACAGCTCGCCGAAGGGGTCGTCGAGCAGCACCAGGCCGGGCTCGTGGACGCAGGCCGCGGCCAGCCCGGCGCGCAGCCGGACGTCAGGCGGCAGCAGCGCCAGCTCGGTCCCGGCGGCCTCGGCGAGGTCGAAGCGGCGGATCATGCTCTGCGCGGCGGACGCGCTCGTCCGCTTGTAGTACGCGGCGTAGGCGACGAACTCGCCGGCCGTCATTCCCTCCGCGCGCGAGAACCGGGCCGGCAGGTAACCGATTCCGGCCCGGGCGGCCCGCTGCCCGGCGGCGTTCGTGATGTCGTGTCCGAGAATGTGCAGCGCGCCGGTGTTCGGTCTGCGCAAGGTCGCGAACGTGGCCAGCAGAGTGGATTTACCGGCACCCGGTGGACCGGCCAGGCCGACCACGCCTTCGGGCACGCCGAAGGTCACCGGGCGCAGGAGCCACCGCCCCCCGCGGCGGACACCCATTCCTCGGGCCACGATCACGGAATGCTCCGCGATCACAAGTTTCCCCCCGTTGTTCGTCATGCTGTCGCGGCGGCCGGACGGTGCGCCCGCCGCGCCGGTGGCCTCGGGTCCCCCAACCCGCCACGCGGCGCGGCCCGCAGGCCGGGCCGCCCCCCGGCGGCGCCGGCCCGGTCGCTTTTGCCGGGCCGCAATGCATCGACATCGTGACTATAACCGGGCTTGGTGATGGCTGTCAGCAATCTAATCGCCTTTACGGCAGGACGACGGAACTCTTTGCCCGGGGCGCGGCCGAAAGAGAATAGAAAAGGCGGACAATTCTCTTGATATGCCGTCCATAGGGACGGCTCTGGGGACCGGCCGTGCAAACGCGCCGACCGCCCCGCGCCGCGCCGCGCTCCGCTGGGAGCGTACGGACGTACGGCAGGGGGCGGTCATGGGGCAGGATGGACCCATGCCTTCTCGGGACTTTTCGTTGCACGGGGCCATCGACCTGGGAGCGCGCCAGGCCGCGGCAAGGAAGCAGCAGGAACGCCGGACCCAGGGCGGCGGCGGCGCGGCGCCGGCCGCGGACGCCCCCGGGGGTCCCTACGTCGTGGACGTCACCGACCAGACGTTCAACACCGAGGTCGTGGAGCGGTCGCAGTCCGTCCCCGTCCTGGTGGACTTCTGGGCCGAGTGGTGCGGTCCGTGCAAGCAGCTCGGCCCGATCCTGGAGAAGCTCGCCACCGAGGCGGCCGGCAAGTGGATCCTGGCCAAGGTCGACATCGACGCGAACCCGCAGCTCGGCGCCTACATGCAGCAGATGGGCGTCCGCGGCATCCCGTTCGTGGCGGCGGTCGTCGCCGGGCAGCTGCTGCCGTTCCTGAACGGCGCCGCCCCCGAACCGCAGGTCCGCCAGGCCATCGACCAGCTCTTCGACGCGCTGCGCAAGGAGGGCATCCTGCCGGACGCCCCCGAGGGCGAGCAGCCGGCGCCCGGCGCGGAGGCCCCCGCCGAGCCCGTGTTCTCGGAGGCCGAGGAGGCCCTGCAGCGCGGAGACCTGGACGGCGCCAAGGCCGCGTTCGAGCGCGTCCTGGCCGCCGACCCCAGGGACGACCAGGCCAAGCAGGGCCTCGCGCTGGTCGAGCTGAGCCTGCGCGTGCGGTCGCTCGACCCCGAGCGCGCGTTGCAGGAGGCGGACGAGAAGCCCGGCGACGTCCAGGCGCAGATCAGCGCGGCCGACGTGGAGATGGTGTCCGGGCGCATCGACGACGCCTTCGACCGGCTGGTGGGCGCGGTGCGGCGCGGCGCGGGCGACGACCGCGACGCGGCGCGCAAGCACCTGCTGTCGCTGTTCGAGCTCCTGCCGCCGGACGACCCCCGCGTCGGCAAGGCCCGCCGCGGTCTCCAGTCCGCCCTGTTCTGACAGGCGCCACCGCTGCTCCGGCCCGGGTCACGGCCGGGTGACGGGCGAAGGGCGGTGAGCTGGGGCGAGCGGGACACCTGACCGCGGTGGTGAGCGTATGCTCGTTGACTGATGACCGCGCCCGTGCGGCCGCGTGAAGCACTTCCCGGTGAAGCACTTCCACGGCCGATCCGGCCGGTCCGCGGCTCCGCCACCTCGTGATCGACACCGTCCTGCGATCGACACCACGGGGGCGCCCGTCCCGCGACCGTCGAGCGATCGTCGCCGCGGCCCGGGCTCTGCGGGCCGCGGGACGGGACCGGGCGGCGGCCCCGGACGCACCGTCCCCTGGAAGCGGCGCGCTCGGATGTGGACAAACCCGTATAAATAGGGAGCAGCTGTCGTGGCGAGCGTGCCAAGCGTGTCGTACTCCATCACCGTCCGGCTGGAGGTCCCCGCCGGCGGCAGGGCCGTCAGCCAGATCACCCACGTGGTCGAGAACGCGGGCGGCATCGTCACGGCCCTCGACGTCAACACCGCCGGCCACGAGACCCTCCGCATCGACGTCACGATCGCCACCCGCGACACCCAGCACGCCGAGGCGATCGCGGGCGCGCTGGAGCGGATCGAGTCCGTCAAGATCCACAAGGTCAGCGACCGGACGTTCCTGATGCACCTCGGCGGCAAGATCGAGATGCAGTCCAAGGTGCCGCTGCGCAACCGCGACGAGCTGTCGATGGCCTACACGCCGGGCGTCGCCCGCGTCTCCCTGGCCATCGCCCGCAACCCCGAGGACGTCCGCCGGCTGACGATCAAACGCAACAGCGTCGCCGTGGTGACCGACGGCTCGGCGGTGCTCGGCCTCGGCAACATCGGCCCGGAGGCCGCGCTGCCGGTCATGGAGGGCAAGGCGGCGCTGTTCAAGCGGTTCGCCGGGATCGACGCGTGGCCGATCTGCCTCGACACGCAGGACACCGACGAGATCGTCCGGACGGTGCAGATCCTCGCGCCCGCGTTCGGCGGCATCAACCTGGAGGACATCTCCGCGCCGCGCTGCTTCGAGGTCGAGGCCCGGCTGCGCGAGCTGCTCGACATCCCCGTCTTCCACGACGACCAGCACGGCACCGCGATCTGCGTGCTCGCCGCGCTGACCAACGCGCTGCGCGTCGTCGGCAAGGACATCGGCGCCGTGCGCATCGCGATGGCGGGCGCGGGCGCGGCCGGCACCGCCATCCTGAAGCTGCTGATGCACGCCGGCGCCCGCAACCTCGTCGTCTGCGACTACGCCGGCGCCGTGCACAAGGGCCGCGACGACCTGGACGACTCGCTGCGCTGGATCGCCGAGCACACCAACGAGGGCGGCTACTCCGGCGACCTGCGCGGCGCGGTGAAGGACGCCGACGTGTTCATCGGCGTGTCCGCCCCCGGCATCCTGAACGGCGACGACATCGCGACGATGAGCGACGACGCGATCGTGTTCGCGCTCGCCAACCCCGAGCCGGAGGTCTCGCCGGACGAGGCGCGCGAGCACGCCGCCGTGGTCGCCACCGGGCGCAGCGACTACCCGAACCAGATCAACAACGTGCTGGCGTTCCCCGGTGTGTTCCGCGGCCTGCTGGACGCCCAGGCCAGCGGCGTCACCCTCGACATGCTCGCGGCCGCGGCCAAGGCCCTCGCCGAGGTCGTCACGCCCGACGAGCTCGGCCCGAACTACATCGTGCCGAGCGTCTTCCACCCGGACGTCAGCACCCGCGTGGCCGGCGCGGTCCGCGAGGCCGCGGGCGGCCGTCCCCGCACCGAGGCCTAGGCGCCGGCGGAGGCGGGCCCGGAAGGCGGGCCCGCCGCCGCGCTCAGTCCGACTTCCTGCCCGCGAAGACCTGCTCGCGGCGGCGGGGCCACGTGCCGCCCCACCAGAAGATGATCGCGCCGGTCAGGATGACGGCGACGCCGGTCACGGCCCGCGCCCACAGCACGGTGTCGGGGCCGGTGTGGGGGAGCTTGCCGGGCGGCGTCTCGCGCGGCGCGGCGCCGCCCGCCTTCTTGCAGTTCGCCTTGACCGCGGTGCTCTCGATCTGCCGGTTCGCCCACCGGACGGTGATGCGGGTGCCGCGGTCCTCGCGCAGCTTCACCGCGACCGTCCGGGTGGTGCCCGGACCGATCTTGCCGGGGACGGCGGCGGTGTCGTCGTTCTTCTCGACGGAGAAGTCCTCGGTCTGCGTTCCGGTGTTGCGGACGCTGACGTTCACGGTGCGGTCCGGGCAGGAGACCGAGCCGATCGTGGCCGTCACCGGCCGCGCGGGAGCGGCGGTCGGCGTGTGCGAGGGGGTGCGGGACGGCGTGCGGGACGGGCTGTGCGTCGGAGTCCGGGTGGGCTTGCCCGAGGCCGACGGCGAGCCGCCGGACGGGCTCGGGCTCGTGGACTCCGTCGCCGAGGTCGGCGACGCGGAGCCGTCCGACCTGAACAGGGCCGGGATCGCGATCAGCGCCCCGATGACGATGAACACGGCGGCGATGACGACCCTGGGCAACTGCATCGCTGTCCTCCCGGCGCGCACCAAGCGGGTGGCCGATTGTCCTAGATCATTCTTAACCCAGGACCTTGTGGTGCCGATATCCCCATCGATAGGAATGCGTAACAGGCTAACGAGCGAGGAGGCGTGCCGCCGGAGGTCCGGGCAACGCATCATGGGACCCATGGAAGACGGGATCAGGGTCGGGCTCCTGCTGGTGGCCACCCCGCAGCTGGAGGATCCGAACTTTCGGCGCAGCGTCGTCCTGCTGGTCGAGCACGACGGCGACGGGGGAACCCTCGGTGTCGTCCTCAACCGGCCGACCGAGGTTCCGGTCGACCGCGTGCTGCCGCCGTGGGCGGAACTCGTCACAGGGCCCGCCGTGGTTTTCCAGGGCGGGCCGGTCGCGCTGGAGAACGCGCTCGCCCTGGCCCGGCTCCCCGGCGAGGACGAGCCGCTCGGATGGCGCGCCCTGGACGGCGGCGCCGAGGTCGCCCGGGTCGGGCTGGTCGACCTGGAGGCCCCGCCCGGCCTGCTCGCGGCGGAGCTCCTGCAGCTGCGCGTGTTCGCCGGATACGCGGGCTGGTCGCCCGGCCAGCTGCGCTCCGAGGTCGAGGACGGCTCGTGGTACCTGGTGCCCGCGGAGGCCGGGGACGTGTTCGCCGGCGACCCGGAGCGGCTGTGGCAGCACGTGCTGCGCAGGCAGGGCGGCGACCTGGCCTTCGTCTCCACTTTCCCCGAGGACCCGACGCTGAACTAAGGTGACTGGTGTGAGTACGCAGATCCTTCCCGACAGCGACACCCAGAGCGATGTCAAGCCGGACCTCTCCCACGGTGACGGCGACCACGAGCGGTTCGCCCACTACGTGAAGAAGGCCAAGATCACCGAGAGCGCGGTGACCGGCACGCCGGTGATCGCGCTGTGCGGCAAGGTCTGGGTGCCGAACCGGGATCCGAAGAAGTACCCCGTCTGCCCGGAGTGCAAGGAGATCTACGAGTCCATGCAGCCGGGCGGGGGCAAGGGCGAGGAGTGACCGGCCGCTGAACGGCGGTCGAGGGCGCGCCGCCGGATAGGCGCGCGCGTGTGAGGTCCTGCGGTCATGTGCCGCAGGACCTCGGCCTTTCTTATCGCGGGACGGCCCGAAACGGACGTCCCTGAACAATCGGGGGATTGAATGCGGCGCTTGGCCGGGGTTTCACTGTGCGCACTGGCGGTCACGGTGTGTGCTGTTCCGGGTTCGGTGAGTGAGGGGGAGTGGGAACGGGCACGGGTCGCTCCGGCCGCACGCGGCGACGACTGCGTCCACCGCCACGCGGGCACGCCGGGCGGGACGGCCGCCGTGGGCGGGAGGGGTGCCTCGGGCGGAAGGGCGCGGTCGGCCCAGGCCCGCGACCGGGCCGATCTCGGCCACGACCAGGCCACCGCCATGCTCGCCGACCTCCGCCGCACGCTCCTCGACCGGTTCGGGACGTCCGACGAGGCCCTCCTCGACCCGGCCCTCCTCGGCGGGACGCGCCCCGACCCGGCCCGGCGCGCCACGGGGGCCCTGGTCGTCCCGGTGCGGTTCCACGTCGTCCACAGCGGGAGTTCGGGACGGCTGTCCACGGCGGCGGTCCAGCGGCAGATCGCCACGCTCAACGCGGCCTACGGCGGCCGTCTCGGCGGGGCCGACACCCACGTGCGGTTCCGGCTCGACTCCCTGGACCGCACCGACAACTCGGCCTGGTTCCGCAACCCGCAGCACTACGAGGGGCCGATGAAGCGGCGCCTCCGCAAGGGCGGGCGCGGGACGCTGAACCTCTACACGGCGGCCGTCGGCTCGGACGTGCTGGGCTTCTCCACCTTCCCGCAGTGGTACCGGCGCGACCCGCGCCTCGACGGCGTCATCGTCGACTTCCGCAGCCTGCCGTACGGGTCGTACGCGCCGTTCAACCACGGGTACACGGCCGTCCACGAGATCGGGCACTGGCTGGGCCTGATGCACACGTTCGAGGGCGGGTGCGTGTCGCCGGGCGACGGGGTCACCGACACCCCGTACGAGGCGGAGCCGGCGCAGGGCTGCCCGCAGGGCCGCGACTCGTGCCCGCAGCGGGGCCGCGATCCGATCCACAATTTCATGGACTACGCCCACGACGCCTGCATGCGGGGCTTCACCGCAGGTCAGGGCCGTCGCATCCGGGCGGCGTGGGCGGCGTACCGGTCCCGCAAGACCGGCGGCCACCGTGTGGATCTCGGCACAGCGGCGCCGGGAGCGGCACGATCTGTCGGTGCGGCTCGGTAGCCTTCAATGACCGTGAGCACCTTCGCCGCATCGAGCATGCCCCCCGCCTTCCCCGAGCGGGCCGCCTGGGGGACCGCGTCCTCCCTGCGCGCCTGGCAGCAGCAGGCGCTGGAGGCGTACTTCGGCGCGGACGGAACGGCGCCCGGCCCCCGCGACTTCCTCACCGTCGCGACGCCGGGCGCCGGCAAGACGACGTTCGCGCTCCGGCTCGCCCGCGAGCTGATGGAGCGCCGCGTCGTCTCGTCGCTCACGATCGTGTGCCCGACCGAGCACCTCAAGCGGCAGTGGGCCGAGTCGGCGGCCCGGGTCGGCATCAGGATCGACCCCGAGTACCAGAACGGGCAGGGCCCCGTCGGCAAGGACTTCCACGGCGTCGCCGTCACGTACGCGACCGTCGCCGCGCGCCCGGCGCTGCACCGCAACCGCACCGAGGCGCGCAAGTCGCTGGTCATCTTCGACGAGGTGCACCACGCGGGCGACGGCCTGTCGTGGGGCGACGCCGTCCGGGAGGCGTTCGAGCCGGCGACGCGGAGGCTCGCCCTGTCCGGCACGCCGTTCCGCACCGACATCAACCCGATCCCGTTCGTCCAGTACGAGGAGGGGCCTGACGGCGTCCGCCGCAGCCAGGCCGACTACACCTACGGCTACGGGCCCGCCCTCGCCGACGGGGTCGTCCGACCGGTGATCTTCCTGGCGTACGCGGGGGAGATGCGCTGGCGCACCCGCGCGGGCGACGAGATCACCGCGACCCTCGGCGAGCCGCTCACCCAGGACCAGACGTCCCAGGCGTGGCGGGCCGCGCTCGACCCCAAGGGCAACTGGATCACGCAGGTGCTGGCGGCGGCCGACCGCCGCCTCACCGAGCTGCGCCGCGTCATCCCCGACGCGGGCGGCCTGGTCATCGCCACCGATCACGAGGCCGCCCGCGCCTACGCCAAGATGCTGCGCGCGGTGACCGGCCAGGGCGCCACGATCGTGCTGTCGGACGACCCGACCGCGTCCAAGAAGATCAAGGCGTTCGGCGAGACCGACGACCGCTGGATGGTCGCGGTCCGCATGGTGTCCGAGGGCGTCGACATCCCGCGCCTGTGCGTCGGCGTCTACGCCACCTCCACCAGCACGCCGCTGTTCTTCGCGCAGGCCATCGGCCGGTTCGTCCGCGCCCGCAAGCGCGGCGAGACCGCGTCGGTGTTCCTGCCGTCGGTGCCGACGCTGATGGGCCACGCCTCCGAGATGGAGGAGGAGCGCGACCACGTCCTCGACCGCCCCGTCCGCGAGGACGGCCTCGACGACGATCTGCTCGCCGAGGCCAACCGCGAGAAGGACACGCCCGACGTCGGCGAGGAGCTGCCGTTCGAGACGGTGGAGGCGTCCGCGACGTTCGACCGCGTGCTCTACGACGGCGGCGAGTTCGGCATGAACGCCGAGCCGGGGTCGGCCGAGGAGGAGGAGTTCCTCGGCATCCCCGGCCTGCTGGAGCCCGACCAGGTGTCGGCGCTGCTGCGCAAGCGGCAGGCCGAGCAGATCGCCAACGAGCGCCGGCGCAAGACCGGCGACCCCCGCGCCGACCGCACCGCCGCCGAGGACATCGCGACCCTGCGCCGCGAGCTGAACGGCCTGGTCAACGCCTGGAACCACCGGACGGGCCAGCCGCAGGGAGTCATCCACAACGAGCTGCGCCGCTCCTGCGGCGGCCCGCCCGTCCCCCAGGCGAGCGCCGAGGAGATCCGCGAGCGCATCGCCAAGATCCGCGACTGGGCCGCCAAGCGCCGCCACTGACGCCTCACCGCCGCGCCTGAGCCCGCCGCAGAGCCTGCGGCGCCCCGCGCGCCCAGGCGATCCCCGAGGGCGCCCGCCACGCGCTGAGGGCCGTCGCAGGGGGTGCCGCATCGCCCCTGCGACCCGGTAGGCCCACGGCCCCCCAGCAGTACAGGCGGGCGTAGGCGCTGTGGGGTATCGGGCGTGGGTTGCCGCTTAAGATCGTGCGATGACGTTCGCGGCGCGCTGGGTTCGGTTGCTGATGGTCGTATCGGCGGCCGGTCTCGCCGGCGCGGCATATGCGATCCGCGCGGTGGGAGACGGGCCGATCGACCAGTATTCCGGTGCCGCCTTGTCCGCGGCCATCGTCTACACGATTGTGCTCTTCATACGGCCGCGGATTTCTCCATTGCCCGCCGCCGGCGCCGCGGTCGCATACTGCTGGTTCATCGAGTTTGCGCAGCTCACCCCCCTTGCCCGGCGAAATCTCCCAACGCAGCTGGTTCGCGCGCCAATTGCTGGGCGCCCAGTTCGATCTCGTCGACGTGGCCTGGTATCCCGTAGGCGTCATTCCCATGGTCGTCGCGCATTGGTTGCTTCGTAACAGCGCATCTACGCGACCGAACTCGCCGCCCGCTGAGGCTTAGCCGCGCCCTTCACCTCGCCGCTCCTTCGGGCGAGCGCCGCCGGGCAAGGACGGGGACCTGGCTCGGCCAGGCCCCCGTCAACGGTGCGAAGAGGCGCGAGCCTCCTCACACGAGGCCGCCCTGTCAGGCGACCCGGTTGCTCCTGGAAGGGGAACGAATGAGGCGGACCTCGATCCAGATGGTGAACGCGCCGCCCGCGATGGCGCCGAGTGCCACGCAGCCGGCGCCGATGGCCACGCCGAGGCTCAGGGGGACGGACCCCCCGATGACGAAGCCGAGGATGATCCCGACCAGGGCGCCGAAGACGCCGCCGATCAAGGGCCAGACGGCGAGGCCCGCGGCGTTCCTGACACGGAGTTCGAAGTTGGTGAAGTCTCCGGTGATCATGAGAACCCTCCGGTTGTGAGTCGCACCTCTCGTGAGGTGAGGTGCCTACCGGGCACTGTCCGTGACGAGGCGCACCGTGCAAGCCGGTGAGCACGCGTTCCCGCCATGCCTCGTCCGCGGAGGTGCTGGCCGATCACGCCCAGCCCGCCCACCGCGACCGGTGGCGGTCAGGGGGAGGTGGGGGACAGGTCCAGGGCCTTGAGGATGTGGGTGACCGTTTCCTCCGGGGTGCCCGTGATGGGGGCGGTGACGATGTTCTCGTCGGGGCCCGGGGGTTCGAGGTCGGCGAACTGCGAGTCGAGGAGCTCGGCCTTGAAGAAGTGGCCCTTGCGGGAGCGCATGCGGGCGGCGATCGTGTCGCGGTCGCCGTCCAGGAGGACCAGGCGGACGCCCGCGTGGCCGTCGAGCAGCATGTCGCGGTACCCGCGTTTCAGGGCGGAGCAGGTGACGACGCCGGGGCGGCCGGTGGCGACGCGGTCGGCGATCCACGCGGCGATGGCGCGCAGCCAGGGGAGGCGGTCCTCGTCGGTGAGGGGCCGGCCCGCGCGCATCTTGGCGACGTTGGCCTCGGAGTGGAACGCGTCGGCCTCGGCGTACTCCCAGCCGAGGCGTTCGGCGAGGAGCGTGCCGATGGTGGTCTTGCCGCTGCCGGACACGCCGGCGACCAGGATGACCGTGGGCCCGGCCGCGTTCGGGGGAGGAGGCGGGGGCATGGTCAGGCGGTGACCACCGGGGCGCCGGACAGGACGATGCCCTCCTGGCCGAGCTCGTCCAGCGCCTTGTCGACGGTGGTCTTGCTCACACCGGCCGTCAGGTCCAGCAGGACGGTGGTGCGCAGGCCCGCGCGGACGGCGTCCACGGCGGTCGCCCGGACGCAGTGGTCGGTGGCGATGCCGACGACGTCGACGGCGTCGACGCCGCGGGCGGCGAGCCAGTCGGCGAGCGGGGTCTCGTCGTCGGAGAACCCCTCGAACCCGCTGTAGGCGGCGGTCTCGCGGCCCTTGCTGAACACGGCCTCGATGGGGGCGAGGGCGAGGTTGGGGTGGAAGTCGGCGCCGGGGGTGCCGATCACGCAGTGCGGCGGCCAGGTGTCGGCGAAGTCCGGTTCGGCGGAGAAGTGGCCGCCCGGGTCGAGGTGGAAGTCGCGGGTCGCCACGATGTGCGCGTACTCGGACCGGTGCGCGGCCACGTACTCGGAGATCGCGGTCGCCACGGCGGCGCCCCCGCCGACCGCGAGCGACCCGCCCTCGCAGAAGTCGTTCTGCACGTCCACGATGATCAGAGCCTTCTTGCCCATGACCGCTGCTCCCTCTACCGGTTGCCCCACCGGCTCTGCACCGACCGTACCCCAGGCTCGTTCCCCCACGCCGGACGGCTCAACGGCGTGGCCCGCCGTTGACGAACTCGGTCGGGACGGCCGGCTCTCCCCGGGAGAGCCGGCGCGCCGTGGGGGGCAGTTCGGCGACCGAGCGGGCGTGGCGCTCCCTGGCGTCGCGGAGCGCCTCGCGGCCGACGACCTCGCCGTCCCGCACCAGCGGCACCTGGAGGACGCGGTCGTGGGGGCCGGGCGTCGGCTCGGTGGTGAACACGGTCTCGGCGTAGGCGACGCCGTGCCCGTCGACGCGGCGGACGGCGGTCTTGCGCCCGCCACGGCTCGGCTTGCCCGTCGAGCGCTTGGCGACCGGGCGCATGGGCGCGTCCTCCCGCGGGCCATCCGCCCGCGCGACGAGCTTGTAGACGAGCGACGCCGTGGGGGCGCCGGAACCGGTCACCAGTGACGTCCCCACGCCGTACCCGTCCACGGGCGCCGCGCCGAGCGCCGCGATGCCGTACTCGTCGAGGTCGCCGGTCACCACGATGCGCGTGCCGTGCGCGCCGAGGGAGTCGAGCTGCTCGCGGACGCGCCGCGCCACCACGCCGAGGTCGCCGCTGTCGATCCGGACGGCGCCGAGGTCCGGTCCCGCGAGCTCCACCGCCGTCCGGACGGCCCGCTCGACGTCGTAGGTGTCGACGAGCAGCGTCGTGCCGTCGCCCAGGGCCGCGAGCTGCGCCTCGAACGCGTGCCGCTCGCTGTCGTGCAGGAGGGTGAAGGAGTGCGCGCTCGTCCCGGCGGTCGGGACGCCGTAGAGCCGTCCCGCCTCCAGGTTGGAGGTGGTGGTGAACCCGGCGATGTAGGCGGCGCGGGCGGCGGCCACGGCGGCGCGCTCGTGGGTCCGCCGCGACCCCATCTCGATGATCGGGCGGTCCTGCGCGGCCTGCACCATCCGGGACGCGGCGGACGCGATCGCGCAGTCGTGGTTGAGGATCGACAGGGCGAGGGTCTCCAGCAGGACGGCCTCCCCGAACGTCCCCTCGACCATCAGGATCGGCGAGTCGGGGAAGTAGCACTCGCCCTCGGCGTAGCCCCAGACGTTCCCGGTGAAGCGGTACTTCTCCAGCCAGCGCAGCGTGGGCTCGTCCACGATGCGGTTCTCGCTGAGGAACTCCAGTTCGGAGTCGCCGAACCGGAACGCCTCGATGGCGTCCAGGAGCCGCCCGGTGCCCGCGACGACCCCGTACCGGCGGCCGGCGGGAAGGCTCCGCGCGAACACCTCGAAGACCGCGCGGCGGCCGTCCGTCCCGCTGCGCAGGGCGGCCTGCAGCATGGTCAGCTCGTACTGGTCGGTCAGCAGGGCCGTGCCGTCACCAAGGTCCACAAGTGGAACTTTAGGGCCGAGTGCGGGCACCATGGTGACGCGGGCCGTCACACGCGGCGGGGACGAGGCGCATAGCATCGGATGCGGCGGGCGGCCGCGTCCTCCAGGGCGGGACCCCGCGCGAGAGAGAGGAGGAGGCCCGGCCAATGAGCGCCATGAGCACGGCGCCCGCACCGGTGGAGCTGGAGCGGCCGGACGCGGCGGAGGACGTGAGCGCCGACCGGCCCTGGCTGGCGATCGTCTGGAACGACCCGATCAATCTGATGTCGTACGTCACGTACGTGTTCCAGGCCGTCTTCGGCTACCCCAAGTCCAAGGCCGAGAAGCTGATGCTCGACGTGCACCACAAGGGCCGCGCCGTGGTGGCCAACGGCACCCGCGAGGAGATGGAGCGGGACGTGGAGATCCTGCACTCCTACGGCCTGTGGGCGACCGTGAAACGGGACGACTGAGCCGATGAGCCATGTGAAGAAGAGACGCGACGGCTTCCGGGTGCGGCTGGAGCCGGAGGAGACGGCGCTGCTGCGCGCCCTCATGGAGCAGATGCTCGCCCTCCTCGGGGAGGAGTCCGGCGAGGGAGGCGAACTGGCGTCCCTCGGCATCGCCGAGAACGCCACGAAGTCGGACGACCCGGTCCTCGCGCGGCTGTTCCCGGACGCCTACCGCGACGACGGCGAGGCCGCCGGGGAGTTCCGCCGCTACACCGAGATGGGCCTGCGCGACGGCAAGCGCGAGGCGGCCCGGGCGGTCCTCGGGGCGCTGGGCGAGGGCGGTACCGACACGGTCCTCGACGAGAAGCGGATGCAGGAGTGGCTGCGGGCGCTGAACGACGTGCGGCTGGCGCTCGGCACCCGGCTCGACATCACCGACGACTGGTACGAGGAGGCGGGCGGCATAGACCCGCGCGACCCGCGCGCCCCCATGTTCGCCGCCTACGACTGGCTGACGATGCTGCAGGACGGTCTCGTCCGCGCCCTGGAGTAGGCGCCGCCTAAGCTTGCGGCCATGCTGACGATTGAACGGGCCCTGGTCGACCAGATCATCGCGCACGCGCGCGCGGACCACCCCGACGAGGCGTGCGGCATCATCGCGGGCCCGGTCGGCTCCGACCGGCCCGTCCGGTTCGTCGCGATGGTCAACGCCGAGCGCTCCCCGACGTTCTACCGGTTCGACTCCCAGGAGCAGCTGAAGGTGTGGCGGGAGATGGACGACCGGGACGAGGAGCCCGTCGTGATCTACCACTCCCACACCGCGACCGAGGCCTACCCCTCCCGCACCGACATCTCCTACGCGTCCGAGCCGAACGCGCACTACGTCCTCGTCTCGACCCGCGAGGAGGGCGAGACGGAGTTCCGCTCGTTCCGCATCGTGGACGGCGAGGTCACCGAGGAGGAGGTCGCCGTCGTCGAGGGATCCTGACGGCGGGACACGCGACGCCGGAGGGGCGGAGGCGGGCGGGATCGGCGGCCTCGCGGCCGGTAAACTGGTCGACATGTGGACGAGCGGGCATGGGACGGGCGGCGCCGGGCGCCGCGCCGGGGCCCCAGCGGTGCCGCCCGTGCAGAGCTTCCTGTTCGGGCACTCGCGCGCCGAGGTCGTCTACGACTGTCGCTGACGCGCTGATCACGCCTGGAATCATCCCGTCGCCCGCCCGGTTCCACCACCAGGGGCGGGCAGTCCCGTACGACGTTTAAGGAGATCATCGCGATGGCGATCGAGGTCCGGATCCCGACGATCCTGCGCAACCTCACCGACGGCGCCAAGGCCGTCGAGGGCAAGGGCGGCACGCTCGACGAGCTGTTCGCCGACCTGGACACCCGGCACGCCGGCCTGCGCGACCGGCTCGTGGACGACAAGGGCCTGCGCAAGTTCGTCAACGTCTACCTGAACGACGAGGACGTGCGCTTCCTCGGCGGGCTGGAGACGGAGGTCGCCGACGGCGACAGCGTCACGATTCTGCCGGCCGTCGCCGGCGGCTGAGCCGGTCGGGACGAGCGCCACATGCGATTCGACTCACTGCTGGACTCGCTCGGCGGCACCCCGCTGGTCGGGCTGCCGCGGCTGTCGCCGAGCGAGGACGTGCGGCTCTGGGCCAAGCTGGAGGACCGCAACCCCACCGGCTCGGTGAAGGACCGGCCCGCCTTCCACATGATCGAGAAGGCGGAGAAGGAGGGGCTGCTGACGCCCGGCTGCACGATCCTGGAGCCGACGTCCGGCAACACGGGCATCTCGCTGGCCATGGTCGCCAAGCTGCGCGGCTACTCGATGGTGTGCGTGATGCCGGAGAACACCTCGGCCGAGCGCCGCCAGCTCCTGGAGATGTGGGGCGCGCGGATCATCTCCTCCCCGGCGGCGGGCGGCTCGAACGAGGCCGTGCGGGTGGCCAAGGGCCTGGCGAAGGAGAACCCCGACTGGGTGATGCTGTACCAGTACGGCAACGAGGCCAACGCGCTCGCGCACTACGAGACGACCGGCCCGGAGATCCTCGCCGACCTGCCGTCGGTGACGCACTTCGTCGCCGGGCTGGGCACGACGGGGACGCTGATGGGCGTCGGCCGGTTCCTGCGCGAGCGGGTGCCGGACATCAAGATCGTCGCAGCGGAGCCGCGGTACGGGGAGCTGGTGTACGGGCTGCGCAACATCGACGAGGGCTTCATCCCCGAGCTGTACGACGACTCCGTGCTGACGACCCGGTTCTCGGTCGGGTCGCTGGACGCGCTGCGCCGTACCCGCGAGCTGCTGGAGCAGGAGGGCATCTTCGCGGGGATCTCGACCGGCGGGGCGCTGCACGCGGCGATCGGGATGGCGAACAAGGCGGTGAAGGCCGGGGAGCGCGCCGACATCGTGTTCGTCGTCGCCGACGGCGGCTGGAAGTACCTGTCGACCGGCGCGTACGGCGGCACCCTGGAGGAGGCCGAGGCCCGGCTCGAAGGCCAGCTCTGGGCCTGACGGGTCGCGGCCGCTCCTTGCGGGCCGGGCAACGCGAGCACGATGGGCGACCACACCCGCCCCGCCTGCCCCCTGGATCCACCGGAGCGAGCCCTGCCAGGGGTTGTCGGCAACGGCTCAATCAACGATGATGGACAGAAGGGGCATGACCTCCCCCAAAGATCATGAAGTCCCTGCAAGCTTCGTGATTCCGGACGGTCGCGCCCTCACATCGGCATTCATCCCCCCAGAGCCGGACACCGAGGCCTGAACTTCGAGAACGCGGGCCCCTGCCGTCCAGCGGTCGGTAGATGAATGACCAGCGGACCGCCCAAGCGGAGGAGGTGGCGGCGTGACCCACCGCGACGCACTGGCCTTCCTAGTCAACAGCTTAATTGGGTAACCGCAGGCTTCCTGTAACGAGATCATCGCCTGGATCGCAGGTGCGTTGCACCGTGCGGTCAGTCGAATGCGCCTCGACTCCTGGGTTTCGACGTTCGGAATCGGAAACATCACGATCGTTTTTGTGTCACATTCTTTCGAGGGGCCATCATGCATTCCGCCCTCGCAGCAATCGCCCAGCGATTCCCTTCACAGCCCAGCCCCTACGGACCCGATGCTGAGCGGGAGGTGCGCAGCTTCGCGCGCCGTCACGGCCTTCTGAGCACGCCGGCGGCGATGCGCCATTACGATCGGTCGAACTTCGGCGATCTCGCCGCCCGCGTCTATCCGCACTCGAGTCGCACCACGCTCACACTGCTGGCCGAATGGCTCCTCACCTGGGCGATCTTCGACGATCAGCTGGAACAACTGCCCCTGGAGAACCCGGCCGCCTTCGAAAACGCCAGTGCGGCGCTGCTCTCGACACTGTCGACGGATTCGGCCGCCGCGACGCAGGCGGTTGCTCATTTGCAGCCGTTCGGCGCCGCATTCCTTGAAGTCTGGCACCAGATGGCCGCTGCGCGGTCCATCGACTGGCGGCGGCGGTACGTGTCCACGGTGGCCGACTACCTGGACGGCTGCCGTTGGGAGGCGGCCATGCGCCAGGCCGAGAGGCCGCCCGACGTCGCGACCTTCATCGAACGCCGTAGGGCGTACGGCGGAATCAAGGAGGCGATGGCGCTGGTGGAGGTGAGCCGAGACTTCGAACTGCCGGTCACGCTTCACGAAGACCCCTACGTGGTCCGACTGATGGATGCACTGGGTGACATCGCTCTTTGGGGAAACGACGTCTTCTCCTTCGAGGTGGACGTGCAGGAACGCACGCCGAACCTCATCGTCGTGCTCCATGCCGAGCGCGGCGGCACAATGGACGCCTGCCGGAACGAGGTTATCGACATGGTTGCCGTGCGGGTGGCCGACTTCGAAAGATACCGTTCCGGCCTCGACCAGTGGCGAACTCACCGCGGCATCTCCGATGAGAAGGCCCTTGATCTTCGCAACTTCATCCAGGGAATGCATGACTGGATCAGCGGCAGCTTCGCCTGGTCCACCGACAACGAACGCTATGCACAGGCACGCTTTGGCGCGGACAGCATTCAACCGAATGCGCTCGCGAGCCTTGGCCTGAAACGGCAGGACGCAGGCGCTCAGGTCGCTGCGGAGCAATCATGAAGGCCGTGGCCGCACTGCCGGGAAAGCTGCGCCAGCTCGCCAACCTCGCCTCCTTCGTTCGAGATCCTCTGGCATATCTTTCCCGTGAGTCGGCCGGCGCTCCGGTCAGCCGGATCAACCTGCCCGGGCCCTCGGTGTTCGTGGTCAACGATGTGGAACTGATCCGCCGCATACTGATCCGTGATGTCGCGCATTTCGACAAGGGCGCCCAATATGACAGGCTCCGACCGTTGCTGGGCGATGCCGTCTCCCTCGCCAGAGGCCCGGCGCACAGAGATCGTCGCCGTCTGCTTCAGCCCGTCTTCCATCACGACCGGGTGGACTCGTACACCACTTTGATGCGAGCGGCGACGTTGGAAGCCATCGATGGCTGGAAAGACGGCGAGATCGTCGCCGTCGATGATGCCATGCGCAGCATCTCCCTGAACGTCGCCGCACGAACCCTCTGTTCGACAGTTCCAGGAGAACGGACCACCCTGACGGTTCAGCAGGATCTGCCACGGATTCTCAACGGCCTGACGTGGCGAGCCTTGAACCCGTTTCCCGTACTGGAGCGAATACCGCTTCCCGCGAACCAGGAGTTCGGTCGTGCGACCCGTCGGCTGCGCACGGGCATCGCCGAACTGGTGGCGAAGCGCTCGCGCCAGGATCGATCTGGCGACGACCTGATCCACCTTCTCATTCGCGCCTACGGCGACGATGCGGAGGCACAGGCGCGGGTCTGTGACGATGCGATCAATCTACTGCTCGCCGGCACCGAGACCACCGGCAACGCTCTGTGCTGGGTCTGGCACCTGCTCGCCGGGCACCCGCAGGTCGAAGCCAGGGTCCACCTCGCGGCCACCGAAGGAGACGGCGAGTACCTCGGGTGGGTGATCAAGGAGGCGCTGAGAATCTACCCACCGGCGTGGCTCATTCCGCGTCGCGTCGTGAAGGCTCTCAACCTGGGGCCTTGTGAACTTCCCGTCGGATCCCTCGTGTTCTTCAGCCCGTACCTGCTTCATCGTTCTCCGGAGATCTATGAATCAGCTGATGCTTTCCGTCCTGAACGGTGGGAACCCGGGGCGTCTCCGGCACCCTCTCCGTACGCGTTTCTCACGTTCGGCGCAGGACCGCACAACTGTATCGGCGCCAGATTCGCCACTACCGAAATGGTCGCGGTCGTCCAGACGATCGCTGAACGCTATCGCCTTCTCCCGGCGGGCGAGACGGCGGTGCGTCCTTCGGCGACCCTTGTGCCCACCAAGCTTCACATGAGGGTGGAGCGTCGACAGGCGCAGGGGCGACAGAACGAAACCGGGCCCTGCGGAAACTGAACGCCGACTGATAAGGCGCGCCAGTTCGCGGCCGGTAATCGCCGGCGCCGGGCCGCGATACCGTTTTACTGCGCTGCACGAGGTTCGGACTCTGCCCGGCGAGGACGGCCAGGTTCACGCACGCCCCAGGCGGCCGGGGTAGAGTGCGTACTCGAACGTGATTCTAGAATCGTCCCGGGAGAGTGCGGATGAGCGGGTTCGGGGACTCCACCGCGGTGAAGCCCGTCGGTGAGGGCCGGTACGAGGCCGTCCTGGACGGGGGCTACGGCATCGCCCAGGCGCTGAACGGCGGCTACCTGATGGCCGTGCTCGCCCGCGCCGCCGTGGACGCCTCCCCGCACGAGCACCCGGTCTCGACCGCGGCGAACTTCCACCGCGTCGCCAAGGCCGGCCCCGCCGAGCTGGTCGTCGACTCCCGCAAGGTGGGGCGCACGGCCGCCTCGTCGTTCGTCACCCTCGTCCAGGACGGCCGTCCCGTCGTGGACGCCCTGATCACCACCGGCACGCTCGACCCGTCCGCCGAGCCCGACTTCGCCGCGGGGCCGCCCGCCGCGCTGCCGCCGCTGGAGGAGTGCACGGGGTTCCGGCCGCCCGCCGCCACCGGCGGCGGGTTCGCCGACCAGGTCGACATGCGCTTCGACCCCGAGACGATGGGCTGGCTGGACGGGCGGCCGAGCGGGCGCCCGGACATCCGCGCCTGGTTCCGGCACGGCTGCGGCCAGGAGCCCGACGGCTACTCCCTGGCCCTCGCCGTGGACGCGCTGCCGCCCGTGGCGCTCAACCTCGGCGCGCAGGGCTGGGCCCCGACCGTCGAGCTGACCTGGCACATGCGGGCCGTCCCGGCGCCCGGGTGGCTCGCCGTGCACGGCACCGGACGGCTCCTCGCCGGCGGCTGGTTCGACGAGGAGGTCGAGGTGTGGGACGCCGCCGGGCGCCTCGTGGCACAGAGCCGGCAGATCGCCCGCGTCCCCCTCGCCCGCTCCTAGCCGGCGCGGCGCACCGGCGTTTCGGACCGCCGAACCACCGGATCATGCGCCGGCGGCGTGAGCTGGACGGTTTTCCAGCGTGTGACGGTGTGATGTCCAACGCATGACACACCCGGGCGGGGCCATGTCGCCTAGCCTTGTGCACCATGTCAGATCCATCCCGGGGGGACGGCCTCCCCGACGCGCCCATCGGGATCTTCGACAGCGGTTTCGGGGGCCTCACGGTGGCTCGCGCCATCCTCGACCAGCTGCCGAACGAGCCGATCGTCTACCTCGGCGACTCGGGCCGCCAGCCGTACGGCCCGCGCCCGATCGCCCAGGTCCGCGCGTTCGCGCTGGAGATGCTGGACGAGCTGGTCGACGAGGGCGTGAAGATGCTGGTGATCGCCTGCAACAGCGCCAGCTCGGCGATGTTGCGCGACGCCCGCGAACGCTACGACGTCCCGGTCGTGGAGGTCATCAACCCCGCGACCAGGCGCGCGGCGCGCGCCACCTCCAACGGGCGGGTCGGCCTCATCGCCACCGAGGCCACCGTGAACAGCCGCGCCTACGAGGACGCGTTCGCCGCCGCGCCGCACATCGAGCTGGTCAGCGCCGCCTGCCCCCGCTTCGTCGACTTCGTCGAGGCGGGCGTGACGATGGGCGACGACCTCCTCGACGCCGCCCGCGAGTACCTGGGCCCGATCGTGGACGCGGGCTGCGACACCCTGATCCTCGGCTGCACGCACTACCCGCTTCTGACCGGCGTCATCTCGTATGTGGTCGGAGACGGGGTCACACTGGTCTCAAGCGCCGACGAGACCGCCAAGGACGTGTACCGAGTGCTGCACGATCGGGGACTGGCCCGCGCCGAGGCGACGCCCCGGCCGCGGCACCGGTTCCGCGCCACCGGCGACCCCGCCGTGTTCGCCGAGCTCGGCCGACGCTTCCTCGGGCCGGAGATCGGTTCGGTGGAGAGCACGTTGAGCAAGGCTTTGACGACCTGATTCCTCGGACCGCGGAGGAGGAGTGAGCGTGCGGGTCACTGTGATCGGCTGTTCCGGCAGTTTCCCAGGGCCGGACAGCCCCGCGTCCAGCTATCTGGTCGAGGCGGACGGCTTCTCCATGCTCGTCGACATCGGCAACGGCGCGATCGGGAGCCTCCAGCGCTTCCACGGCCTGCTGGACATCGACGCCATCTGCATCTCGCACCTGCATCCCGACCACTGCCTCGACCTCACCGTCTACTGGATCGCGCGGACGTACTGCCCGGACGGCCCGGCGCCGCGCATCCCGGTGTACGGCCCCCGCGACACCGCGGACCACATGATCAAGGCGTACGAGCTGGAACCGAACCCGGAGATGACCGCCACCTTCGACTTCCGTCCGCTGGAGCCGGGGCCGGTGCCCATCGGCCCGTTCACGGTCACCACCGCGCTGATGAACCACCCGGTCGAGGCGTACGGCCTGCGGATCGAGCACGGCGGCAGCGTCATGACCTACTCCGGCGACACCGGCCACAGCGACGACCTGGTCCGGCTGGCCCGCGACTCCGACCTGTTCCTGTGCGAGGCGGGGTTCGCCGACCGCCCGGACCTGCCGCCGGACATGCACCTGACGGGACGGGAGGCCGGCGAGCACGCCGAGCGGGCCGGGGTCGGGCGGCTGGTCCTGACGCACCTGCTGCCGTGGAACGACCCGTCCGAGACGCTCTCCGAGGCGAAGGCCAGCGGGTTCCGCGGCCCGGTCGAGCTGGCCGAGGTCGGCGCCGTCTACGAGTTCTGAGGGGCCGCCGCTTCCGGGGGCCGTCCGCTTCCGGGGCCCGCCGCGGTGAGTGCGGCGTCACCGGCGGTAGGCCGGGTCCGGCGGGGGCCCGCCCGCTAGGGTGGGCGCATGGCTCGCCCCGATGATCGTGCACCCGACCGGCTCCGTCCCGTCCGCATCCAGCGCGGATGGCTCGACCACGCGGAAGGGTCGGTGCTCGTCGAGTTCGGCGCGACCCGGGTGCTGTGCGCCGCGTCCGTGCAGGACTCGGTGCCCCGCTGGCGGCGCGACAGCGGCCTCGGCTGGGTCACCGCCGAGTACGCGATGCTGCCGCGCGCGACGAACACCCGCAACGACCGCGAGTCCGTCAAGGGCCGGATCGGCGGGCGCACCCACGAGATCTCCCGGCTGATCGGCCGGTCGATCCGGGCGTGCCTGGACCTCAAGGCGCTCGGCGAGAACACCGTCCAGCTCGACTGCGACGTCCTGCAGGCCGACGGCGGCACCCGCACCGCCGCGATCACCGGCGCCTACGTCGCGCTGGCCGACGCGGTGAGCTGGATGCGCGAGCGCCGCCTGCTCCGGGGGGACCCGCTCATCACCTCGGTCTCGGCGGTCAGCGTCGGCGTCGTGGACGGCGAGCCCCGCCTCGATCTCTGCTACGAAGAGGACTCGGCCGCCGGGACCGACATGAACGTCGTCTGCACCGGCGACGGCCGGTTCGTCGAGGTGCAGGGCACCGCCGAGGGCGCCCCGTTCGACCGGGCGGAGCTGGACGAGCTGCTCGACCTCGGCGCCGCCGGCTGCGCCGAGCTGACCCGCATCCAGAACGAGGCCCTCGGCCGATGAGCCGGATCGTCCTCGCCACCCGCAACCAGGGCAAGGTCGCCGAGCTGCACCGGATCCTCGGCGACCTCGACGTCGTCGGCCTCGACGCCTTCCCCGGCGCCCCCGACGTGCCCGAGACCGAGCTGACCTTCGAGGGCAACGCGCTGCTGAAGGCCCGCGCGATCGCCGCGTTCACCGGGCTGCCCGCCGTCGCCGACGACTCCGGCCTGTGCGTGGACGCGCTGAACGGCATGCCCGGCGTGCTGTCGGCCCGCTGGTCGGGACGGTTCGGCGCCGGCGACCAGGACGCCGCCAACCTGCGGCTCGTCCTCGACCAGCTCGCCGACGTGGCCGACGACCGGCGCGGCGGCTCGTTCGTGTGCGCGGCCGCACTGGTCGTCCCGGGCGGCGCCGAGCACTGCGTCGAGGGCCGGATGCACGGCACCGTCATCCGGGAGCCGCGCGGCGCCGGCGGCTTCGGCTACGACCCGATCTTCCTTCCGGAGGGCGGGACCCGCACGACCGCGGAGCTGGCGCCCGCCGAGAAGGACGCGATCAGCCATCGCGGCCGCGCCTTCCGCGCGCTCGCCGAGATCGTCCCCGACGCCCTCCGGGCCGCCGGCCTGGCCTGACCCCCGCCCGCGGGGGCGGTCAGCCGCAGCGCAGGCGGACGAAGGTGCCGTCCCAGCCGGCGCGCAGCTCCATCAGGTCGACCAGGAGGCGGACGGTCCACAGGCCGAAGCCGCGCTGGAGGGCGGAGTCGGGCGGGATGAAGCCGGTCAGCGGGTCGGGCCCGGGGCGCCAGAAGCCGTGGTCGCCGATCTCGCAGACGAGGTCGGCGCCGTCCTGCCACGTCCAGAGCCCGATCGGCGGAGTGCCGTGCTGGAGCGCGTTCGCGGCGACCTCGTTGGCGGCGGTGACGAGGTTCTGCGCCTTCTGCTTGGCCAGGCCGTGCCTGAGGGCGCGCTCGCCGACGAACCTGCGCAGCGCGTGCAGGTCGTCGCCGTCGATGGAGAAGTACTCGGCGCCGGCCGGGCGGTCGGAGCGGAGCCGGCCGTCGCAACTGGACCCGAACCTCACCGGGTCGATGTAGTCGCCGTTCTCGCCGTCGTGGTCCGGGGCGAGCAGCAGGGGATGGGTGCGGCGCGCCTCGTCGAGGATGCGGGGCGGCAGCTCCTCGGCGTCGTAGGGGCACAGGGCCCGCGCTCCCGAGTCGCCGAAGACCACGTTGATGAGGGACTCGTACCGGACCCATTCGAGCGTCTGGCGCTCGTCCCACCCGTGCCAGAGCGGCTCGGCGAGCGCGCAGACGGTGCGCGGGGCGCTCTGCTTCACGATGGTCTGGTAGTCGCGCAGCGTGTGGACGGGGTGCTTGTAGAAGCCGGCGGAGTCGAAGTAGGTGACCGCGTCGCCGTGCGGGGCGAGGACGTCCCGCAGGGCGGTCAGGTTGGGCTCGCAGGCGACGGCGATCACGACCTGGCCGCGCTGGACGCCCGATTCGAGGTAGGGCACGGTGACGGACAGGAAGTCCTCGGTGCCCCGGTACATGAACGCCTTGTGCTCCAGTGCCATCAGGCGATGCCCTCCGTCTCCGCGAGCCGCCGCCCGCGGGCGAGGCCGGGCAGCCGGTGCCAGCCGACCATGTCGATGACGCTCTCGACGTCGGGCGACAGGTGGTCGAGGATCAGCGCGGCGTCGGCGGGCAGCCGGGTGGCGTGCTTGGCCAGCAGGTGCAGCCCGCCGAGGTCGATGAACCCGAGCCGGGACAGGTCGAGGTGGACGCTGCGTCCGGGCCGCAGCCGGCGGAGCTGCTCGGCGAACACCGAGTGCCGCGCGGCGTCCAGCTCGCCCTCGACGCGGAGCCCGTCGGGCTCGAACGTGCGCACGATCTTCAGTATCCCGTCGTCGAATTCGGGGTTCACTTCCACGAGGACCTCGTGTGTGTCGCGGAGGGCGGCGAGCGCGGCGGGCGGACACGAGCGCCGGTCGACCTGGCAGATGGCCATCGCCATGGTGCTCGGCGAGACGGTGTCGCCGACGCGGTGCTCGCAGCCGAGCATCGGGCCGAGGTCGGGCCCGCCGGGCCCGTTCAGCAGCCAGCTGTGGTCGGTGGTGAGGCGCACGGCGCGGAAGCCCTGCCCGAACGCGGCGCCGAGCTCGCGGGCGACGGTGTCGGCCATCCGGGCCGGTTCGAACGAGCCGCGGCGGTCGAGGCACGCCTCCCGCGGCGGGATGACCCGCAGCTGGCCCGACCTGACGAGGGCGTCCACGTCGATCGGCCGCCCCGGGCCGAGGCCGGGCAGCCGCTCGACCGGGACGTCGGTGACGTACACGACCTTCTCGGTGGTCTCCAGACCCTCCCGGACGAAGGGCCCGATGACGCGGTCGCGCTCCTCCTGACTGCTGTAGGCCAGCCAGCCGTGATCTCCGGGACGGAGTTCGCTTACGGGGCGTTCGGCGAACCAGGATGTGTCCATGGCCTGCCCATCGGTGTGAGGCGGATCTGTTCAGCGTACGCCGGTCCGGTGCCTTTGGAAGCCCAACGCATGGAGTTCCTCACGCTCCGTCCGAGCCGCCGCGGCCGCCTCGCCGGTTCGCCGTGGTCGCGCCCGGCAGGGCGATGAGCAGCCGCACGGCGGTCCCGTTCCGGCCCGTCCGGATCTGGACGAAGGAGCACAGCAGGCGCACCGCCCACAGCCCGAACCCGTCGCCGGGCGGACCGCCGTCCGGCTTCGGCGGGACGAGGCCGAACCCGCCGCCCGGCTCCCACCGCCCCCCGTCGGTGACCTCGCAGACCAGGGCGGCGGCGCCAGGCGAGGCGTCGGTCCACATGCGCAGGACGACGGGCGGCTCGCCGTGCCGGAACGCGTTCGTGACCACCTCGGTGACCGCGACCAGGAGCCGCTGCCTCTCGCCGTCCGGCAGCGGTGTGCGCCGCGCGAAGTCGGTGACCCACACGCGGAGCCAGTACAGGTCGGGGCGCTCGATCTCCAGGGTCTCGGCGCCGTCCGGCGGCGGGGGCAGCGCCTCGCCGTCGCACCGGGCGCAGTACGCCGCGGGGCTCAGGAAGCCGGGGTTGGGGAGGGCCCGCGCGCCGCGCACGGTCTCGGGGTGCGTCCTGCGCCCGGCCGCGACGACGGACGCGGGGAGCGACGCCGCGTAGGGGCACATGATCGCGGCGCCGGTGCCGCGGAACGCCTCGTTCAGCACGGCCTCGGTCCGCTGCCACTCGACGACCTCCAGCGGCGGCCGCGTCGCCCAGACGGGCTCGCCGAGGACGCGCAGCCGGCGTCCGCGCCGCGCGGTCTCGAAGGCGTCGCCCACGCAGTCCGCCAGCGTGCGGGACGGGTGCGCGTACCAGGCGGCGGCCTCGGTGAACTCGACGCCCGCCGCGGCGGGTCCGAGGGCGTCGCGCAGCAGCGCCTCGCGGCCGGGCCCGCAGACCGCGAGGACGCGGTCGCCCGCGTCGAGGCCGGCGCGCAGGAACGGCACCGCGCCGCCGAGGAACTCCTCCGCCCCGGAGAAGGGCAGCAGGCGGTGCGTGAATCCGGCGCCCGGGGAGCCGGGGCTCCCGGGGGCGGCGCTCACGAGGGGACCGCCAGACGTGTGGTCATGATGTCACCGGCTGCGCGTGGCGAAAGGACGCGGCCAGCCTAGGACGCCCGCCCCCGCGGCGCCGGGATTCTCTGCCCGATTCGTCCGAAGTGTCGTCCGCAACCCCGCCGCGGGCATGTCCGCTACCGGGGTCAGCGCGTCCGGGGGCGGCGGGGAGGACCGTGGACGGCGGCGCGGAAGCCCGGGGAGAGGTACCGGATTAATTCATCGGGCGGCATCGAGGCGACGGGTTCCACCGCGAGGACGTAGCGGGCGAAGATCAGCCCGGAGAGCTGGACGCCCAGCGCCCCGGCCCGCGCGGTCGCGTCGGGGCCGCCCAGATGGTCGGCGATGCGGCCGACGATCTCGCGTTCGACCAGGTCGCGCACCAGCCGGCTCAGGTCCGGGTCCTGGACGGCGGCGCGCACCATGAGCAGCAGCTGCTTGCCGTTCTCCGGGTCGTCCCACGCGGTGACCAGCGCGCGCAGGACGCGTTCGGGCAGCTCGGCGGGGTCGCCGGGCAGCGCGCCCGCCAGCACCTCGGGCGGGTTGGCGACCAGCCCGAGCACCGCGCCGAACAGGCCCTTCTTCGAGCCGAAGAAGTAGCTGATCAGCGCGGCGTCCACGCCCGCCTCGGCGGCGAGGGACCGCATCGTGACCGGCCCGTACCCGTCGGCCAGGAACCGCCTGCGGGCGACCGCGAGGATCTCCTCGCGGGTGTCGGGGCCGCCGCGCCGCCGCCCCCGCCCGCCCCCGGATTTATTCATCAAGGTTGAAATATAGTGCGTGCCGGGGCCACCGTCGAGGTATGAACACCACGAAGCAGGGGCCGGGCGCCGTCCACCGAGCGGTGCTGCCGGCCGTGATGCTGTCCCTCGCCACGGTGGTGTCGGCCGTGGCCTCCCTCAACACGGCGGTGCCCTCCATCGCCCGCGACACCCGCGCCGGCCTCACCGAGCTGTCGTGGATCATCGACGCCTACGCGCTGGTCTTCGCGGCCCTGCTGCTGCTCGGCGGCGCCGTCGGCGACCGCTACGGGCGGCGCCGCGCGCTCACCGCCGGGCTCCTCGTGTTCGGCGCGGGCTCGGCCGCGGCGGCGCTGGGCGGCGACCCGGAATGGCTGATCGCGATGCGCGGCGTGCTCGGCGTCGGCGCGGCCCTGGTCATGCCGGCGACGCTGTCCACGATCACCTCGACGTTCCCGGCCGCCGAGCGCACCCGCGCGGTCGGCGCCTGGGCGGGCGTCGCCGGGGCCAGCGCCATCTTCGGCCTCCTGGTGTCGGGGACCCTGCTGGAGTTCTGGACCTGGCGTTCGGTGTTCTGGATGAACGTGGTGCTCGCCGCGGTCGCCCTGGTCACGACGCTCGCGTTCGTCCCCGAGTCGGCCGAGCCGGACGCGCCGCGCCTCGACGTGACCGGCGCGCTGATCACCGTGGCCGGTCTCGGCGCCGGCGTCTACTCGATCATCGAGGCGCCGACGCACGGCTGGGCCTCCGCGCGGACGCTGCTCGGCCTCGCCGCCGCCCTCGTCGTCCTCGCCGGGTTCGTGGGGTGGGAGCTGAAGCGGCCGAACCCGCTGCTCGACCCGCGGCTGTTCCGCATCCGGGCGTTCTCGGCCGGCTCCCTCACCGTCACCGTGCAGTTCTTCGCCTTCTTCGGCTTCGTCTTCATCATCCTGCAGTACCTGCAGCTGGTGAAGGGCGACAGCGCCCTCGTGGGCGCGCTCAGCCTCGTGCCCATGGCGCTCGCGATGATGCCGTCCGCGCGGGTCGCCGCGCCGAAGCTGGCCGCGAGGCTCGGCCCGCGCCGCGTCATCACGGCCGGCCTGCTCCTGGTCGGCGTCGGGATGCTGGTCTTCTCGCTGCTGGACGAGGACAGCACCTACTGGCTGCTGCTCGCGGGCCTCGTCCCGTTCGGCGCCGGCATGGGCCTCGCCATGACCCCGTCCACGGCCGCGATCACCGACGCGCTGCCCGCCGAGAAGCAGGGCGTGGGGTCGGCGATGAACGACCTGGCCCGGGAGCTCGGCGGCGCGCTCGGCATCGCCGTCCTCGGCAGCCTCCTGCAGTCGGCCTACCGCGCGAACCTCGACCTCGGGAACCTGCCGGGCCCGGCCGCCGAGCAGGCGAGGACGTCGGTCGCGGCGGCGGTGCGGCTCGGCCCGCAGGCCGCCGAGCACGCGCGGACGGCCTTCAGCGACGGCCTCCAGACGGCGTTCCTCACCGCGTCGGTCGCGCTCGCCGTCACCGCGGTCGTCGTCGCCGCCCTGTACCGCACGCCCCGCCGGGAGGCGGCGGAATCCGTCCCCGCGCCCGCCGATCAGGACGCTAAGCTGAACGCGCCCTCAGAGGGAAGCCCGAACGGGAGCCCGGACGAGGGCGCGGGCGGGCGTGGCGAAATCAGGTATACGCGGCAGGTTTAGGTCCTGTTGGTGGTGACACCGTGGGGGTTCGAATCCCCCCGCCCGCACCGGTCTCACCCCGGCCCACCCCGGCCCGCGCCGAGCGCGGGCCGGCGCGGTGCCTACAGGCCGAGGTCGCGGCGCAGGCGCTCCACGTGCCCCGTCGCCTTCACGTTGTAGTACGCCTTCTCGATCCGGCCGTCGGCGTCGATGACGAACGTCGACCGGATGACCCCGACGACGGCCTTGCCGTACAGCTTCTTCTCCCCGTAGGCGCCGTAGGCCTGCAGGACCTCCGCGTCCGGGTCGGACAGGAGCGGGAACGTGAGCCCCTCCTTGTCCCGGAACTTGGCGAGCTTGGCCGGCTTGTCGGGGGAGACGCCGACGACGGCGACGCCCGCGGCCTCCAGCTCGGGCAGGCTTCCCTCGAAGTCGACCGACTCCTTGGTGCAGCCGGGGGTCATGGCCGCCGGGTAGAAGTAGAGGATCACGCGCTTGCCGCGCAGCGAGGCCAGCGACACCGCGGTCTCGTCGGCGTCGGGTAGCTCGAAATCGGGGGCGACGTCGCCCGGCTGCAGCCGCTCGGACACCCTGTCCCGCCTTTCGCTCGGATGGTGGGTCCAACGGTACCGGCTGGGGTGCGGCGGGCATCCGGCGGGAAGACCTGCAAGACTGTGCGGATCACGCTCGGCTCGTCACGGTTCCGGCCCGCGCGAGTACGCCCGACACGATAAGGACACGGCATGGCTGACAAGAGCCGCGACCCGGAGGCGCTGGAACGGGAGATAGAGCGCAGCCGGCGGCAACTGGCCCGCACCATCGACGAGCTCGCCGACCGGGTCAGCCCGAGGAACGTCGCGCACCGGGGCGCGGAGCGGCTGAAGGAGGAGGCCGACCAGGTCGCCAAGGCCCTCGGCGCGATGGTGCGCCCCTCCGAGGACGACGACGGCGAGGGTCCTCAGATCGACCGGCGGCTGGTGTTCGCCGGAGTCGGCGCGGCGGTCATCGTGACCGCCCTCGTCCTGCGGCGCCGCAGGCGCAGGAGGCGCTGAGCCCCGTCCCCGAGGCGCCGGTCCGCGGTCCGCGGCCGGCGCTTCCGCGTTTCCGGGCGGGGCCCGGGCGCGGCGGGGCGCCGCCGGAATGCTGCGGGGCGGCTGCGTTCCACTGCCGGGCGGAGCGGGCGAGCAGCTCGGCGACGCCGCGCAGCCGGTCGAGCTCGTCCCGGCACTGCGGGCAGCCGCCCAGGTGCGCCGACAGCGCGTCCGCCTCGGCGCCGGCGAGCCGTCCGATGGCGTAGACGCCGAGCCCGGTCCGGTACGCCCCGCATTCCGTTCCTCCCACGTCCCGGAGTACGGGCGCGGCGGCCCGGCCGTTCAGCGGGGGCCGGGTCAGCCGAGGTCGGGGGCCGTCGCGGTGAACCTGGCCTCGACGGTGGCGCGGACGATCTGCGTCTCCGGCTCCAGGTCGATCGGCTCGGGCTCCTCGGCCGCGCCGCCCGGCGCGCGCCCGTAGGCCGCGGCGAGCGCGACGGGCCCGCCGGAGCCGCCGTCGCGGCCGAGCCCCTCGTCCGACAGCTCCACCAGCCCGGTGAGCCGGGCCCCGAGCGCCTCGGCGTAGCCGCGGGCGCGCTCGACGGCCTCGTTCGCCGCCTGCCGCGCGGCCCGCCGGTACACCTCGCTGTCGTGCCGCAGCTCCCACTGCGGCCCGGTGACGTAGGTGCGCTCCAGGTCGCCGAGCCGGGCGACCAGCTCGCCCAGCACCGCGAAGTCGCTGACCGTGATCTTGATCCAGACGGTGCCGCGGTAGGCGCGGATGTCGCCCTCGCGCCGCCGGTACTTCAGCAGCGGCGTGATCGACAGGCCGCCCGTCTCCAGCTTCTCCACGGCCTCGCCGTAGGACTTGACCAGGTCGAGGCACTGCTGGTTCCGCTCGGTGAGCCGGTCGAGGGCCGCGCGCCGGTCGGACTCCTGCGACTCGACGTGCACCGACAGGCGCGCGATCTCCGGCTCGGCCTCCAGCACCGCCTCGCCGCGGACACTGATCATGGGAGCGTCGCTCATGCCCCCAACCTAGACGGTCGGGGGGCGGCGCTCACAGGAACGTGCGGCCCTCGCCCCGGTAGGTGGGGACGGTGCGGACGTGCCGGCCGTCCTCGATGAGGTGCAGCGCGTCGAACCGTTCGCACAGCTCCCCGGCCTTGGTGTGGCGGAACCAGACGCGGTCGCCCACCGACAGCAGGTCGGCGGCGCGTCCGAGCAGCGGCGTCTGCACCTCGCCCGCGCCCTCCTCGCCGCTGTAGGACAGGCCCGTCGGCAGGTAGGGCTGGGGGAGGCGGACGGCGTCGGCCGGCCCGGACGCCAGGTAGCCGCCGCCGAGGCACGTGACGACGCCGGGCGCGGGGCGCCGGACGACGGGCAGCGCGAACAGCGCGGCGGGCCGTCCGGCGAAGTTGGAGTACTGGTCGAACAGGTGCGGCTGGTAGAGGCCGGAGCCGGCCGCGACCTCGGTGACGGCGCGCTCGGCCGCCGTCGTCTCGACGCTGCCGGTGCCGCCGCCGTTGACGAACTCCAGGTCGGTCAGCTCCCGGACGGCCCGGACGATCGCCGCGCGGCGCCGGGCCAGCTCCGCCCGGGACTGCCGCTGCATGGCGCGGATGACGCGGCCCCGCGCGGGCCGGCCGGGCGGCACGTCCCCGACGCCCGCGATCTGCGACTCGTAGGCCATCAGCCCGACGAGGTCGAGCGAGGGCCGCTTGAGGACCAGTTCGGCGAAGGCCCGGACGTCGGCGGCGGTGTGCAGCGGGGAGCGCAGCGCGCCGATCCGCACCCGGCCGCCGAGCGTGCGGTACGAGGCGTCGATGTCGACGCAGACCCGCACGCGCTGGTCGCCCGCGGCGGACTCGATCAGCTCGAGGTGCTCGGGGGAGTCGACCATCAGCGTGACGGCGCGGGCCGCGCGGGGGTCGGCGGCGAGCGCGGCGATCGCGGTGCGGTCGGCCGTGGGGTAGGCGACGAGGATGTCGTCGCTGACGCCCTCGGCGGCCAGCCAGAGCGCCTCGGGGAGGGTGAACGCCATGACCCCGGCGAAGCCCTCCATCGCGAGGACGTCCTCCAGGAGGGCCCGGCAGCGCACCGACTTGCTGGCGACGCGGATGGGCTTGCCGGCGGCGCGGCGCACGAGGTCGGCGGCGTTGGCGCGGAAGGCCGCGAGGTCGACGACGGCGAACGGCGCCTCCAGCCCGGCGGTCGCGGCGTCATAGCGGTCCCGGAGGTTCATGCTCGTCACGATGCCACACTACCGGGGGAATGTGAAAAGATCTCACGTCCCGGTGCGCGGATGGGCGGCGAAGAAGCTCCACAGCATCGGGCTCGCCTCCTTCGGCCACTGGTGCCGCCCGCCCTCGATCCTGCAGAACGTCACGGCGACGCCGCGCTCGCCCTTGCCCGTGCTCTCGCACCGGGTGTCGCCGCTGAGCGCCTTCACCCGCTCGCGCGGCTGGGGCAGCCCTCCGACCTTGCGCCAGAAGTCCACCGCGTCCGAGACGGGCGGGAACGGGCGCTTGTCGTTGAAGTCGCGGTCGCCGCCCCCGTTGAAGGGGACGTTCCCGTCCGCCGTCCCGTGGAAGATCATCGCCGACACCGGGCGGCCCGGGTCGCACCTGGTCACCAGCGCGCCCTCGACCACCCCGATCGCCGCGACCTTGCCCGGCTTCTCGCAGGCCATCCGGTACGCCATCCCGGCGCCGTTGGAGAAGCCGGTGACGTAGACGCGCTTCGGGTCGGCCAGCCCGGCGCCGGTGAGCTTGTCGATGAGCTTGCCGAGGAACCCGACGTCGTCGACCTTCCCGATCTTCGCCGCGCCGCAGCAGTCGCCCGCGTTCCACGTGGTCATGAACCCGTCGGGGTAGGCGACGAGGAAGCCGTGCTCGTCCGACAGCTTGTCGAAGCCGGTCAGGTCCCGCATCTTCGCCATGGTCGCCAGGCCGCCGTGCAGGGCGATGACCAGCGCGGGCCTGTCGGCCGGCCTGCCGTCCTTCCATTTCCCGTCCGCGACCTTGGACGGGACGTGCAGCAGGTACTCGCGGTGCCCGACCGTCCCCACGTCGAGCTTCTGCTTGTGCGTCCCCTCCGAGGTGGGGACGCCGTCGACGGTCGCGGGGCGACGACCGCCCTTCCCGCCCTCGCCGCCCTTCCCGCCGGTCTTGTCGGTGCAGCCCGCCAGGGCCAGGGTGACCGCCAGCGCCACGAGCGCGATTCGCCGCATGCGGGCAAAGGTAACCCCAAGGCGGGGCTTCAAACTACTCACGGGTAGACAAGGCCGGCGGCGTCCGGCCGGGCCGACCGGCCGGTACGGCGGCGGGACGGGGACGCCGCCGCGTAAGCTCGGGAGGGACCCGTCGTGAGCTGGCGCTTCCCGCGCCGAGGCAAGAATGAGACCCGTGAGCGAACCCGTGAACGAGTACGTGCTGACCCTGTCCTGCCCCGACCGGCCCGGCATCGTGGCCGCCGTCTCGGGGCTGCTGGCCGAGCGCGGGTGCAACATCGTCGAGAGCCAGCAGTTCGGCGACGGCGAGACCGGCACCTTCTTCATGCGGGTGCAGTTCGCGGCGCTCGCCGACACCGACCCCGACGAGCTGCGCGGCGCCTTCGCGTCCCTGGTGCCCGAGCTCGGGCTGGAGTGGCGGCTGCACCCGCTGGCCGAGCGCCCGCGCGTGCTGATCATGGTGTCGAAGGGCGGGCACTGCCTCAACGACCTGCTGTACCGGACGCGGTCCGGGCTGCTCGACATCGACATCGTCGCGGTGGCGTCCAACCATCCCGACCTGCGGCCGCTCACCCAGTCGTACGGGATCGACTACCACCACCTGCCGGTCGGGCCGGGAGGAAAGGCCGCGCAGGAGGCCGAGATCCTGACGCTGGTCGAGCACTACCGCGCCGACCTCGTCGTCCTCGCCCGGTACATGCAGATCCTGTCCGACGACTTCTGCGCCAAGCTGCCCGGCGCGATCATCAACATCCACCACTCGTTCCTGCCGAGCTTCAAGGGCGCCCGCCCCTACCACCAGGCGCACGCGCGCGGCGTCAAGCTGATCGGCGCGACCGCGCACTACGTCACCGCCGACCTGGACGAGGGGCCGATCATCGAGCAGGAGGTCGCGCGCGTCGACCACACCCACAGCCCGGAGGAGCTGGTGGCCGTGGGACGCGACGTGGAGTGCCTCGCGCTCGCCCGCGCCGTCCGCTGGCACGCCGAGCACCGCGTGCTGCTCAACGGAGACCGGACGGTCGTCTTCCGCTGACCTGCGGGTTCCCGGCCGATGAACGCGTGAGATGTCGGCATGGCGTGTTTCACTCCGCGTGACTTTCGCGCACCATGGGTGACGAAGCCGTAGGTGCCGAGGCTCACGGGGGGTGGCCATGGCCGAGACGCTGGTCAAGGAGCTGATCGAGGAGGCGCAGGGCAGGCGGCTGGCGCGCCGGCTCGCCGTCCGCGAGCTGCGGCCCCGCCGCGCGCTCGCCGGGCTCGCCGCGGCGCTGCTGGTGACCGCGTTCGGCGGGACGGCCGCGATCGAGCTGCTCGCCGGGGCGCTCGGCTCGGCCGTCCACCCGGTGCCGGGCGTCGCCCCGGTGGTGGAGGCACTGCGGCGGCACGCGTGGAACCATCCGGACGTGCTGGCGGCGTCGGGCGCGGTGGCCGCTCTCGGGGCGGCCTTCATCTGGTCCGCGCTGCCCGGGCAGCTGCGCGGGGTGCCGCTGGCGGGCGCCGATCCGCGGCTGGCGGGCGTCATCGGCCGCGCCGCGCTGCGCCGCACGCTCGCGGCCGCGGCGATGGAGGTGCCCGGCATCGAGCGCGCCCGCGTCCGGGGCCTCGGGTTCTTCCGCCGGGGCCTGCTCGTGCGGGCCGCCACCCACTACCGCAACCCGGCGAACCTCGCCGACCTCGTCCACGACGCGGTCGACGCGCGCCTGGACCGGATCGAGCCGATGCGCCGGCCGCCGGTCGACGTCCGCCTCGGCTGGCGGAAGGACTGAGGTGCCGGCGGGAGGGCCGCCCACGCACGCGGGAGGTCCGGCAGTGCTGCGCAACGACCGACGGTGCCGACGGAAGGACTGACGATGAGGATCGCGATCGCGGTGACCGGGGCCGTGCTGCTGCTGGCCGGCGCGGCCGGCCTCGCCCTCGGCCTCGGCGCCTTCGACGCGTTCGGCGCCCTGTCGGGGCGGCCGCTGCTCGACCCCGCGCTGGCGCGCTTCGCCCGCGAGACCGGCTGGTTCCTGCCCTCCGCGGCGGGCGCCGCGGAGGTGCTCGCGCTCGCCGGGCAGCTGTGGCTGGTCATGCAGGTGCGGGCCGTCGTCCACCAGCGGTGGCCCGACCTCGACCCCGAGACCCGCGCCCGGGCCCGCGCCGCCGCCGACGTCCTGCACCGGGACGCGCGCGGGCTGCCCGGCGTCCAGGACGCCCGCGCCCGCCTCACCGGGACGGCCGACCGGCCGCGCCTGCGGCTGAACGTGGCCTGCGCGGGCGACGCCCTCGTGAGCGAGGTGTACGGGGAACTGGGCGCGGGCCCGGTCGAGCGGTACCGCCGCGCGGTCGGCATGCCCGACCTCCCGGTGGTGATCCGCTTCTGGCCCGAGGCCGAGCGGCCCCGCAGGCGCCCGCGCGGGCGCCGTCCGCAGCCCGAGTCCGCCTGAGCCGGCCGCCCGGCGCCGGAGCGGGGACGCGCGACGCCGGGCGGCCGGGCCTCTCAGGCGGGTGCGCCGCCGGGTGCGGGGAGCGGTTCCTTCCGCGAACCGGAGGGCTCGGCGGCCGGACCGTGGTCGTCCAGCAGGGTGTCCTCGTTGAACGGGTCCTCGCCGGACAGGACGCCGCGGGCCCGCTCGGCGTCGAACTCCTTCGTCCACGTGCCGATGACCACGGTGGCGACGGCGTTTCCCGCGAAGTTCGTCAGCGCGCGGGCCTCGGACATGAACCGGTCGATGCCGACGATGAACCCCACCCCGTCGACGAGCGCGGGCTTGTGCGACTGGAGGCCGCCCGCGAGGGTGGCGAGCCCGGCGCCGGTGACGCCCGCCGCGCCCTTCGACGCGACGATCATGAAGAGCAGCAGCGGGATCTGCGCGCCGACCGACATCGGCTGGTCCTGCGCGGACGCGATGAACAGCGTCGCCATCGTCAGGTAGATCGCGGTGCCGTCCAGGTTGAAGGAGTACCCGGTCGGCACGGTGATGCCGACGACCGGGCGGCTCACCCCGAGGTGCTCCATCTTCGCGATCAGCCGGGGCAGCGCCGACTCCGACGAGGACGTCGACAGGATCAGCAGGAACTCGCGGGCGAGGTAGCGCAGCAGGGCGAACACGCTGATCCGGCTGACCGCCCACAGCACCGCGCCGAGCACCGCGAACACGAACACCGCGCACGTCGCGTAGAAGCCCAGCATGATCACGGCGAGGCTCTTCAGCGCGTCCCAGCCGCTCGACCCGACCACCGCCGCGATCGCGCCGAACGCCCCCACCGGCGCCGCCCACATGATCATCCAGAGGATCCGGAACACCAGCCGCTGCAGGTGCTCGACGCCCCGCAGGATCGGCGCGCCCGCCGGGCCGATCCCCTGGAGCGCGAACCCGGTGAGCAGCGCGACGAGCAGCGCCTGCAGCACCTGCCCCTCCGTCAGCGCCGACACCAGCGTGTCCGGGATGATCCCGAGCAGGAAGTCGGTGGTGCCCTCGCCGCCCTCGGCCTGCGACTTCGCCTCGGCGACGGACGACGGGTCCAGGTGCAGCCCGGAGCCCGGGTGCAGCAGGTTCCCCACCACCAGCCCGATGGCCAGGGCCAGCGTCGACATCACCAGGAAGTAGGCGATGGTGACCAGGCCGATCCGGCCGACCTCGGCCGCCTTCGCGACCGAGCCGATGCCGAGGACGATGGTGCAGAAGATGATCGGCGAGATCATCATCTTGATCAGGTTGACGAAGGCGGTGCCGATCGGCTTCAGTTCCTGCGCGAAGTCCGGCGCGGCCAGGCCGACCACGGCCCCCGCCACCACGGCGGCGACGACGGCGAGGTACAGGTAGTGGACGCGGTCGCGCGCCGGCTGGGAGGCGGACGGGGCCACGGGGGACCTCCTCGGCTCAGGACCCCGGCATCGGTGCGAGGGGCGGCGCCCGCCCGGTCCGGTCGGATCCGCGGGCGGGCCGCCGCCCCGCGGCGGCGCCCATCCTCCGGCCGGAGCCGGAGCATGCACACCGTGGGCGCCGCTCTGGAGGTGAGCTCGCAGGTCGGGCGGGGGCTGGGGGTCTGTCCCCACGTGACTATGCGCGGTTCTGTGACCGGGGTCACCCTTGTGTACATTTCGTTCACGGCAAGGTGCGACGGGGTGGCGGCGAGATGCGAGGGGGAGGGGCGGGAGTGCGTCCTCGATGGGCGGCGCCGGGCCGCTGGAGCCTGGCCCGGCAGCTGCTCGTGCTCCAGGCGGCGATCGTCGGGCTCCTCGTGGCGGCCGGCGCGGCGCTGGCCTTCCTCGACTCCGGCCGGGCCGTGGACGACAGCGCCGCCCAGACCGTCTCGGCGGTCGCGGCGAGCATCGCCGACGCCCCGACCGTCCGGGCCGCGCTGGCCGACCCGGCCCCGACCCGCCTCCTGCAGCCCTACGCCGAACGCGTCCGGCACGACACCGGCGTCGACTTCATCACGATCATGAGCCCGGCCGGGATCCGCTACACGCACCCGAACCCCGCGCGCATCGGCGGGACGTTCGTCGGCAACACCGCCCCCGCGCTCGCCGGACGGACGTTCACCGAGACCTACACCGGCACGCTCGGGCCGTCCGTGCGCACCGTCGCGCCCGTCTTCGGCGACGACCGCCGCGTGGTGGCCCTGGTCGCAGTCGGCATCACGGTCAAGGCGATCTCGGCGGAGCTCCGCCAGCGCCTGCTGGCCCTCGGCGCCGTCGCCGGGGCCGTCCTCGCCGTCGGGATGGCCGGCAGCTACCTCGTCTCCGCCCGCCTGCGCCGCCAGACCCGCGGCGTCGCCCCCGACGAGCTGCGCGGCATGTTCGAGTACTACGAGGCGATCCTGCACGCCGTCCGCGAAGGGCTCCTCATCCTCGACCGCACCGGCCGCGTCGTCCTCTGCAACGACGCCGCGAGACACCTCCTCGACCTGGACGCCCCCCACGGCCCCTTCCCGTCCGCCGCGATCCCCGGGCGGGCGCGGGGGGAGCCGCAGGGGCGGGACGTCGCGGAGCTGGGGTTGCCGGAGGAGCTGGTGGCGACGCTGGTGTCCGCGGAGCCTCGGTCGGACGAGATCCATGTGGGGGACACGCGGGTGCTCGTGGTGAACACCTCGCCCGTCCGGTCGGGGGACCGGGTGATGGGCAACGTCGTCACCCTGCGGGACCACACCGAGCTGCAGGCGCTGACGGGCGAGCTGGACACGGTGCGCGGGTTCGCCGAGTCGCTGCGCTCGCAGGCGCACGAGGCCGCGAACCGCCTGCACACGGTGGTGTCGCTGGTGGAGCTGGGCCGTCCCGGGCAGGCCGTGGAGTTCGCGACCGCCGAGCTGGCGAGCGCGCAGCGGCTCACCGACCGGGTCGTCGGCTCGGTCGGCGAGCCGGTGCTGGCCGCGCTGCTGCTCGGCAAGTCCGCCGAGGCGGGGGAGCGCGGCGTGGAGCTCGTGATCGGCGAGGACACCGTGATCGAGGGCGCGATCGAGCCGCGCGACCTGGTCACGATCCTCGGGAACCTCATCGACAACGCGGTCGACGCCGCCATCGAGGGCGCCGCCGCCCGGCCGCCGCGCGTCGGCGTCGGCGCCCGCGTGGAGGACGGGGCGCTCGTGCTGGAGGTGTCCGACAGCGGGCGGGGCGTGGACCCCGCCGCCGTGCCCGCGATGTTCCGGCGCGGCTGGACGACGAAGACGTCCGGCGGCGCGGTCGGGCACGGCCTCGGCCTCGCCCTGGTCGGCCAGGCCGTCCGCCGCAACGGCGGTGAGGTGCGGGTGGGCGCGGCCGGCCCCGGCCACGGCGCCGTGTTCACCGTCCGGCTGCCCCTGCCGAGGCGGGCCGCCGGGGCCCGGCGCGGGGGCGGCGAGCCGTGATCAGGGTGCTGGTGGTCGAGGACGACCCGGTGGCGGCGGAGGCGCACCGGACCTACGTCGAGCGGGTCGCCGGGTTCACGGTCGCCGGGGTCGTGCACTCGGGGGCGGACGCGCTCCGGTTCTGCGAGCGGACGCAGGTCGACGTCGTCCTGCTGGACTTCTACCTTCCGGACACGCACGGCCTCACCGTCTGCCGCGCGCTGCGCGCCGGGGGACGGGACGTGGACGTCATCGCCGTGACGTCCGCGCGGGACCTCGCGGTGATCCGCACCGCCGTGGCGGTCGGCATCGTCCAGTACCTGCTGAAACCGTTCACCTTCGCGTCGCTGCGCGACAAGCTCGTCCGGTACGCGCGGTTCCGGGAGCAGGCGGTCGGCTCGGGGGAGGTCAGCGGGCAGGCGGACGTGGACGGGATGCTCGCCACGCTCCGGACCCCCGACCACCACGCGCTGCCCAAGGGGATGAGCGGGGAGACGCTCCAGGCCGTGACCGGCGTGCTGGAGTCCGCGGCCGACGGCCTGTCCGCCGCCGCTGCCGCCGATCTCACCGGCGTCTCCCGGGTCACCGCGCGCCGCTATCTGGAGTATCTGGCGGAGAACGGGCTGGCCGACCGCCGCCCCCACTACGGCCAGGTCGGCCGTCCCGAGGTGCGCTTCTACCCCCGTTAGACGGGGTACCTATGGACCGACAGTTGGAACGACATCGGGGGAGTTGTCGTGAACGACAAGCCTGGCAAGCCCGGGAAGCCCACGGGCAAGGCGGAGTCCGAACCGGAGCGCGAGAAGCGGCCGCGCCGCGGCGAGGAGGCCACGGGCAAGGGGCCGAAGCGCAAACCGGGCGACGCCGCGCGCAAGATGCGGGAGATGTACAAGGGCTAGACGGTCGCGTCGGGCGGGGCGGTCCCGATGCTTGACGGCGGCTTGGGCTCCCATTTTGGGTCTATGTCGGCTTATGGGGCTAACGTCCAAAGGGAACGCGACGTCGAGGAGAACGAGGAGGCGTGCTTGTCCGACCGACGACACTCGGGCGGCTCCACCGAGGGGCTCTTCGACGCATGGAGGGTAGAGACGGACCACGGCACGGGCCCCTCCCGCTGAGCGGCCCGAAGACCCGGGGGCGGTAGCGATCGGCTTCGACAGCGATCGGTGACGGCCTCCGGGTCTTCGTCTGCCGAGTTGTGTTATCCAACTCACCGGCGGAGCCGATTGTGCTCTCCGGCCCGCCGAGCGGATACTGCCGAAGTGAGTTGGAAAACACAACGGAGGTGGGGTCCATGCGGGACGCGGTGATCGTGGAGGCGGTGCGCACGCCGCTGGGCAAGGGCAGGGCCGGCGGGTTCCTGCACGGCGACCACCCGGCCGACCTGCTCGCGCGGACGCTCGCGTCCCTCGTCGAGCGGGCGGGCATCGACCCGGGGACCGTGGACGACGTGATCGGCGGCGTGGTCACCCAGGCCGGCGACCAGGCGCTCAACATCACCCGCACGGCCGTCCTCGCCGCGGGGTTCCCCGAGAGCGTTCCCGCCATGACGGTCGACCGGCAGTGCGGCTCGTCCCAGCAGGCCCTGCACATCGCGGCGCAGGGTGTGCAGAGCGGCGCCTACGACATCGCCATCGCGTGCGGGGTCGAGTCGATGTCGCGGGTGCCGATGGGGTCGAGCGTCCTGCCGGGCAGCGACCCGTTCGGGACGCTGCTCCCCGAGCGCTACCCGGGCGGGCTCGTCGGCCAGGGCATCAGCGCCGAGCTGATCGCCGCGCGCTGGGACCTGTCGCGGGAGGAGCTCGACGCCTACGCCGCCGAGTCCCACCGCCGCGCCGCCGAGGCGTGGAAGAACGGCGAGTTCGACCGGGAGGTCGCCTGGACGGGGCAGCGGGACGAGACCGTCCGCCCGGCGACGTCGCCGGAGATCCTCGCCGGCCTGAGGCCCGCCTACCGCGACGAGCGGATGGCCGAGCGGTTCCCCGAGATCGGCTGGAAGATCACCGCGGGCAACGCCTCCCCGGTCAACGACGGCGCCGCCGCCGTCCTGGTCATGGGCGCCGACGTCGCCGCGCGGCTCGGCCTGCGCCCGCGCGCCCGCTTCCACGCCTTCGCCGTGACCGGCGACGACCCGCTGCTGATGCTCACCGCGATCATCCCCGCGACCGCGAAGGTGCTGGAGCGCGGCGGCCTCACCCTGGACGACGTCGATCTGTTCGAGGTGAACGAGGCGTTCGCCCCGGTCGTCCTCGCGTGGGCGCGCGAGACCGGCGCCGACCTCGCGCGCGTCAACGTGCGCGGCGGCGCGATCGCGATCGGCCACCCGCTCGGCGCGAGCGGCGCCCGCCTCATGACGACCCTGCTGCACGCCCTGGAGGACCGCGGCGGCAGGTTCGGCCTCCAGACCATGTGCGAGGCGGGCGGACTGGCCAACGCCACCGTCGTGGAGCGGCTCTGACGGACGGTCCGGCCAGGTCCGGCGGCTAGGCTTCCCGGTATGCCGAAGGACGCCGATCCGCGCGAGTGCTCGATCGCCGACACGCTGGACCTGGTCGGCGAGCGCTGGAGCCTGCTGGCGATCCGGGAGCTGAGCTACGGGGTGCGGCGCTTCGACCAGATCGTCCGCAACACCGGCGCGTCCCGCGACATCCTCACCGCCCGCCTCCGCAAGCTGGAGGCGGGCGGCGTCATCCGCCGCGAGCGCTACAGCGACCACCCGGTGCGCCACGAGTACCGCCTGACGCCCGCCGGCGTGGAGCTGTGCGACGTCCTGCTCGTGCTGATGGCCTGGGGAGACCGGCACCTGCACCCGGACGACCCGCCCGTCCGGTGGCGGCACTCCTGCGGCGAGACCGTCAGCCCCCAGGTCGTGTGCCGCCACTGCGGCAACGAGGCCCGCCAGGGCGCCCATTCCCCCACCGGCCGGGGCGCCCGCCCCTGATCCACCCGCGACGGCGGCGCAGCCAGTCGCCGATGCGGCCCGCGAGGACGCCGACCGTCCCGTCCAATGGTGAAGGTGACCATCTTCGGGTTGAGAAGGTTGGTCAGCAGTCCGTTGAGATAGGCCCGCCGTCCCGAGACCCCGGCCGGTTCCGCCTCCACGTCCCCGCGGTCAGCGGGCCGATGCGGGGCGTCTCTCGGCCGCGCGGGTCAGGGCGGTGGCGAGGCGGTCGCGGGCCTCGGTCTGGGCGGTGATGCGCGCGTCGAGGACGGCGAGGCGGTCCAGGGCGATCCGGAGCCCCTTCTCCGACGGGGGCGAGGCCGCCACGTCGCCGTCCAGGCAGACCGAGAACGCGCGCACGTCGTCGAGGGTGAGGCCGACGGCGAGCAGCTCCCGGATGTTGCGGACCCGCACGGCCGCGCCCTCGTCGTAGATCCGGTACCCGTTGCCCGCCCGGCGGGACGCGATCAGGCCCGCCTCCTCGTAGTGCCGCAGCGCCCGCGGCGTCGTCCCGGTGATCCGCGCCAGCTCGCCGATCCGCACCGCCACCACCTCCGCCCCTCGTTCTACCAGGCGGCGGGCCCGCCGGCGCTCAGGCGACCACCGCGCCTCCGTCCACCGCGAGGACGGCTCCGGTGACGAACGAGGCGTCGGGCGAGGCCAGGCGCGTGATCGCCCACGCGACCTCCTCCGGGCGCCCGACGCGGCCGAGCGGGGTGTGGTCGATCTGCCACTGCCGGAGCGCCGCGAGGCGCTCGGCGGAGAGGCCCTGGTGCTCGCCCATCGGGGTGGCGATCGCTCCGGGCGCCACGGCGGCCACGCGGATGCCGCGCGGCGCGAGCTCCAGGGCCCAGCCGCGCGTGAGCGTCTCCAGCGCCGACTTCGTGGCGGCGTAGAACGCGTTGCCGGGCCAGCCCCGCTGCCCGACGGACGTGCTGACGTTGACGACGACCCCGCCGCCGTCGAGCGCGGGCAGCGCCGCCCGGGTCAGCAGGACGGGCGCCACCAGGTTCGTCGCGAGCTGCGGCGCGAGCGTCTCCGGGGCGAGGCTCTCCAGGGTCCCGCTCTGGACGATCGCCGCGTTGTTGACCAGCACGTCCAGCCGTCCGTGCGCGTCCGTCACCCTGCGCACGATCTCGGCGGCGGCGCCGTCGCCGGTGATGTCGGCGGCGAGCGGCTCGATGCCGGGATGCCCGTCCGCGGTCTCGGCCAGCGGGCCGGGCCGCCGTCCGACGGCCACCACGCGGGCGCCCTCGGCCGCGAACATGCGTGCCGTGGCGCGTCCGATCCCGGTTCCCGCGCCGGTGACCAGGACGACCCTGTTCTCCGAATTCGTCTCCATGTCCCGAGCCTGGAACCCTGCCGCCAACGGCAGGGTCAAGCCCGGCCTGCCCTTTCCAGGAGAAGGCGGGCGCCGGTTCGGGCGCGGGCGGCGGCGGTGGGGTCGCCCTGGATTCCGGCGACGACGATGGCGCCCTCGGCGAGCAGGTAGACGGGTTCGGCGGCGGACGCGTCGACGGGGGAGACCAGGGCCACGACCTGGTCGTGGAAGGCCCGCTTGTGGGCTCGCGCCGCGTCCGCGACCGCCGGGGAGGACGAGCCGAGCTCCCCGTGGGCGTTGACCCAGGCGCAGCCGCGGAAGCCCGGCTCGGCGAACCACGCGCCGAGCCAGTCGAACAGGGCGAGGACGCGCCGCCGGGGGTCGGGCTCCGCGTCCAGATGGGCGGCCAGGCTCGCGCGCCAGCGGCGGTCGCGGCGGTCCAGCATCGCGACGACGAGGGCCTCCTTCGTGGGGAAGAGCCGGTAGATGCGCTTGAGCGGCAGCCCGGACACGGTCCGCAGCTCGTCCATGCCCACCGCCTGGACGCCCTGCCGGTAGAAGAGGCGCTCGGCGACGTCCAGCAGGGCCTGGCGGTCCCGGTCCTGCTGCTCCTCGGTGATCGCGGCCGGCATGGGCGCTCCTGACTTGACGTTGAGAACGATCGTTCCCTACCTTAGCGGCAGAGATGGAGAACGCTCGTTCTCAACCCGAGGAGGCCGCCGTGACCGAGGACCGTCCGCCCTACCCGCCGTTCACCCTGGAGACCGCGAAGCAGAAGGTCCAGGCGGCCGAGGACGCGTGGAACACCCGCGACCCGCAGCGGGTGGCGCTCGCCTACACGCCCGACTCGGTCTGGCGGAACCGCGACCGGTTCGTCACCGGACGGGAGGAGATCATCGCCTTCCTGACCGCGAAGTGGGAGCGGGAGCTCGACTACGCGCTGCGCAAGAGCCTGTGGGGGTTCCGCGAGAACCGCATGGCCGTCCGGTTCCAGTACGAATGGCACGACGCCGGCGGGCAGTGGTGGCGCAGCTACGGCAACGAACTGTGGGAGTTCGACGAGCGCGGCCTGATGCGGCGGCGGGAGGCGAGCATCAACGACGTCGCGATCGGCGAGGCCGACCGCCGCATCCGCGGCCCGCGCCCCGCCGACGAGCACGACCTCGACATCCCGCTCCGGTAGCGGGCCGCGGTCAGCACTCGATGACGTTGACGGCGAGGCCGCCGCGCGAGGTCTCCTTGTACTTGTCGAGCATGTCGCGGCCCGTGTCGCGCATGGTCTTGATGGCCTTGTCGAGGGAGACGAAGTGGCGGCCGTCGCCGCGCAGGGAGATCCGGGCGGCGCTGATGGCCTTGACGGCGCCGACGGCGTTGCGCTCGATGCAGGGGACCTGGACCAGGCCGCCGACGGGATCGCAGGTCAGGCCGAGGTTGTGCTCGATGCCGATCTCGGCGGCGTTCTCCACCTGCTCGGGGGTGCCGCCGAGGACCTCCGTGAGCCCGGCGGCGGCCATCGAGCAGGCCGACCCGACCTCGCCCTGGCAGCCGACCTCGGCCCCGGAGATGGAGGCGTTCTGCTTGAACAGCACGCCGATCGCCCCGGCGGTCAGCAGGAACCGCACCACGCCCTCGTCGTCGTGGCCCGGGATGAACCGGTCGTAGTAGTGCAGGACGGCCGGGATGATGCCCGCGGCGCCGTTGGTCGGCGCCGTGACGATGCGCCCGCCCGCCGCGTTCTCCTCGTTGACCGCCAGCGCGAACAGGGTGATCCAGTCCATCGCGTGGAGCGGGTCGGACGCCTCCTCCGCGGACAGCTGCCGGTGCAGCTGGGGAGCGCGGCGGCGCACCTTGAGCCCGCCCGGCAGGAGGCCCTCCCGGGTGCAGCCGCGGGTCACGCAGGCCCGCATGACCTGCCAGAGTTCGAGCAGGCCGTCGTGGATCTCGGCGGCGTCGCGGCCGAACGCCTTCTCGTTCTCCAGCATCAGCGCCGAGATCGACAGGCCCGTCTCCCGGCACCGCTCCAGCAGCTCGGCGGCCGTGTCGAAGGGGTGCGGCAGGACGGTGTCGTCGGGCTTGATGCGGTCGGCGCCGGTGGCGTTCTCGTCCAGGATGAACCCGCCGCCGACGGAGTAGTACACCTTCGCGCGCAGCTCCCCGCCGGAGGCGTCCAGAGCCGTGAAGCGCATCCCGTTGGGGTGGCCGGGCAGCGACTCCTTGCGCTCGAAGACCAGGTGCTCGTTGACCACGAACGGGATCTCGTGGTCGCCGAACAGCCGCAGCGCCCCGCGCTCGCGGATCGCGGCGAGCCGCTCGTCCACCCGGTCGACGTCGACGAGCTCGGGCTTGTCGCCCTCAAGACCGAGGATGACGGCCTTGTCGGAGCCGTGGCCCTTGCCGGTGAGGCCGAGCGACCCGTAGAGGGTGACGGCGACGGACGCCGTCTTCTCCAGCAGCCCGTCGCGCTGGAGCCCCCGGGCGAACCGGTGCGCCGCGGCCATCGGGCCCCCCGTGTGGGAGGACGACGGACCGATGCCGATCTTGAACAGGTCGAAAACGCTGATGGCCATAGCTACCTCGTTGTAGCCGCGCCCCCTCCCCCTTGACGGGGGTCCCGCAGGGGGAGAGGGCGCCGGAACGTCACAGGTTCGGGTACAGGGGGTGCTCGTCCGCCAGCGCCTTCACCCGCGCGGCGAGCGCGTCCCGGTCGAAGGACGGCTGCAGCGCCAGCGCGATCACGTCCGCGACCTCGGCGAAGTCCTCGGCGGTGAAGCCGCGGGTCGCGAGGGCCGGGGTGCCGATCCGCAGACCGGACGTCACCATCGGCGGGCGCGGGTCGTTCGGCACCGCGTTGCGGTTGACCGTGATGCCGATGTCGTGCAGGCGGTCCTCGGCGTCGCGCCCGGTGAGCTCGGAGTCCACCAGGTCGACCAGCACGAGGTGGACGTCCGTCCCGCCGGTCAGCACCTTGACGCCGGCCTTGGCGCAGTCCTCGGCGAGCAGGCGCTCGGCGAGCAGCTTCGCGCCCTCCACCGTCGCCGCCTGCCGGGCCCGGAACTCCTCCGACGCGGCGATCTTCAGGGCGACGGCCTTGGCGGCGATCACGTGCTCCAGCGGGCCGCCCTGCATGCCGGGGAACACCGCGGAGTTGATCTTCTTGCCGTACTCCTCGCGGGCGAGGATCAGCCCGCCGCGGGGACCGCCGAGCGTCTTGTGCGTCGTCGTCGTCACGATGTCGGCGTGCGGGACGGGCGAGGGGTGCAGCCCCGCCGCCACCAGGCCCGCGAAGTGCGCCATGTCGACCATGAGCAGCGCCCCGACCGAGTCGGCGATCCGCCGGAACGCGGCGAAGTCGAGCCGCCGCGGGTACGCCGACCAGCCCGCCACGATCATCTTCGGCCGGTGCTCGGCCGCGAGCGAGGCCACCTCGTCCATGTCGACCAGGCCGTCCTCGGCGCGGACGTGGTACGGCACCACGTTCAGCACCTTGCCGGAGTAGTTCAGCCGCATCCCGTGCGTGAGATGCCCGCCGTGCGCGAGGTCGAGGCCGAGGATCGTGTCGCCGTGCTGGAGCAGCGCGAAGTACACCGCCGTGTTCGCCTGCGCCCCGCTGTGCGGCTGGACGTTCGCGTGCTCGGCGCCGAACAGCGCCTTGGCCCTGTCGATCGCGAGCTGCTCGGTGACGTCGACGAACTCGCAGCCGCCGTAGTACCGGCGGCCCGGGTACCCCTCGGCGTACTTGTTCGTCAGGACCGACCCCTGAGCCTCCAGCACCGAGACCGGCGCGAAGTTCTCCGACGCGATCATCTCCAGGGTGCCCTGCTGGCGGCGCAGCTCCGCGGCGACGGCCTCGGCGACCTCCGGATCGGCCGTCGCGAGGGAGTCGTTCAGACTCATGATTCCTCGATCAGCTTGTCGTAGGCGGCGGAGTCGAGCAGGTCGCCCGGCTCCTCCGAGATCCGCACCTTGAAGATCCAGCCCTCGCCGTACGGGTCGTCGTTGATGACCTTCGGCTCGTCCACCACCGCGCTGTTGATCGCGGTGATCTCGCCGCTGACGGGGGAGTAGACGTCGCTCACCGACTTGGTCGACTCCACCTCGCCGCACGGCTCGCCCGCCTCGACGGTGTCGCCCTCCGACGGCTGCAGCTCGATGTAGACGATCTCACCGAGGGCGTCGGCGGCGTGCGCGGTGATGCCGACCGTGACGATGCCGTCCTCGCCACCGAGGCCCGACACCCACTCGTGCTCCTCGCTGTAGCGGAGCTCCTCCGGAACGCTCACGATCACTTCTCTCTTTCCACTGTGGGGGCGCGCCCCACACCGCCGGACAACTTGTTCAGGAACGCTTGTAGAACGGCAGGGCCACCACGTCCACCGGCTCGTGCCGGCCGCGGACGTCCACGGCGAGGCCCGCCTCCTCGACGCCGCTGTCGAGGTACGCCATGGCGATCGGCGTGCCCAGTGTGGGCGACGGGGCGCCGCTCGTCACGATGCCGCACGGCGCGCCGCCGGACGTGACGACCTGGTACCCCTTGCGAGGCGCGCGACGCCCCCGCGCGACCAGTCCCACGAGCCTACGGCCCGGCGGGGTCTGCGCCTGCGCCGCCAGGGCGGCCTTGCCCACGAAATCGCCTGGCTTGTCCAGCTTCACCACCCGGCCGAGGCCCGCCTCGAACGGCGTCGTCTCGGCCGTCAGCTCGTTCCCGTACAGCGGCATCCCCGCCTCCAGGCGCAGCGTGTCGCGGGCCGAAAGCCCCGCCGGGACGACCCCCTCCACCGCGGCGAGCGCCCTCCACAGCCCGACCGCGTCGGACGCGTCCACGAACAGCTCGAACCCGTCCTCGCCCGTGTACCCGGTGCGGGCGACCAGCGCGTCCACGCCCGCGACCCGCCCCGCCAGGATCGCGTAGTACTTCAGGTCCCCCAGCGGCGCGTCCGTGAACCCCTCGAGAATCCCCTGGGAACGCGGCCCCTGCAGGGCGATCAGCGCGTACGAGTCGGACCGGTCGTCCACCGCCGCCTCGAACCCCGCGGCCCGCTCGACCAACGCCTCCCGGACGACGGCGGCGTTCGCCGCGTTCGCCACCACCATCCACGTCTCGTCCGCGAGCCGGTAGACGATCAGGTCGTCCAGGACGCCGCCGTCGTGCCCGCAGATCATCGTGTAGCGGGCCTTGCCCACCGGCATCGGCGACAGGTTGCCGACCAGCGCGAAGTCCAGCGCGGCCCCCGCGCCCGGACCCGACAGGAAGATCTCCCCCATGTGCGACAGGTCGAACAGCCCCGCCCCCGTGCGGACGGCCTGGTGCTCGGCGGTCTCGCTCGCGTAGCGCAGCGGCATGAGATGGCCGGCGAAGTCGACGAGGTTCGCGCCGAGGTCCTCATGGACGTCGTGCAGCGGCGTCTTCTTCGCGGTCGGATCGGCGGACATGGGCTCGGCTCCTTCGTCACGGGCGCGCGTGGTCCATCGTCCCACTCGCGCACCGGGCGTATCGGTGCCTCCCCCTCTGTCATCGGCGCCTGAGAGCTTCACCCGCCGCGCACGGCGGGCTTTCACCTTCGGCGGGGGACCGGAGTCCCCGCTTTCCAGAGGTCGCCTGGCCCGTGCGGTCCGTGGGCCTGAGAGGTTCCGGGGAGGATTTGCTCCTTCGGCGTCCCCCACCGGCTGCGAGGGACTCTCCCGCACGGGATCATCAGCTGTCGAAGAAGGCTAGCAGTGTTCATTGTGTTTTTTGAGGTCGGGGCCCTGGGGGCCCCGACCTCAAAAAACACGTGCGATCGCTGCATCGCTCCGTCTCGCCTTGCGGCTCGCTGCGCGATCAGGTTCTCGCAAGCTCGAACCTGCCTTCGGACGCGATCGCGAGTGTTGGGGTCGTCGTCGGCTGAGGTGGCGGCTTAGGTCGTCTCGTTAGACGGTTGCTGCTGGTGCTTCCGTTTCGGTGTCCCTCTGTGCGGGTCGTTCGACCGTTGCGCTTCTTGGTGATGGGAGCGCGGTGGGCGGTGGTCGTCAGCGTGGGGGTGGGGTGGCGGGGGGCGACATGGACTTCACGCAGGTCTGCAGGGCGGCCCTGATCTTCTTCAGCTCGTCGGGGGCGGGGGATCTCGTGGGGTTGGGGGTGGGCATCTGGACGCCCTGGGCGTGCATGCAGTCGTTGAAGGCCTTGACCGCCTTCGACTGGGCCGGGGGGAGGGGCGTCGTCTCGGCGCCCGTGCCGGGGGCGGAGGGGGCCTGCGTCCTGGCGGTCGGGGCTGGGGACGACGCGCCCGCCGTTGTGCCGCCGTCGTCGTTGCCGCCGCAGCCGGCCAGGGCCAGCGTCAGGGCCAGGACCGCTACATGACCGCGCTTCAAGGGGGAACCTCCGTGGCCGGGGTGGGCCGCCCATGATGGGCGGTCGGCCCTGCTCGCGGATACGCGCTCTCGTGCCAATGATGCGCGGCCGGGTTAGCACCGTGCATCAAAGTGGCCTCCGGCACGGACCGCTTCTTCGTTCGCCTCAACCGGATCGCGGGCCGTAACGTACTCTGAACTGGTTGTCGGAGATCACCCCCGGGTGCGCGGGGTGGACGGACCCGGAGGGCACGCCGCATGGTCTACTACCTGGCTGGAGCGTTGATCCTCTTCTTCGGCCTGCTGGTCTCCATCGCGCTGCACGAGCTCGGGCACTTCTCCTTCGCCAAGCTGTTCGGGGTGCGGACCACGCAGTTCATGGTCGGGTTCGGGCCCACCATGTGGTCGAGGCACAAGGGCGAGACGGAGTACGGGGTCAAGTGGATCCCGCTCGGCGGCTACATCCGCATGATCGGCATGCTGCCGCCGCGCAAGGGCGACGCGCCCGGGCAGGTGCGGCGGATCAGCACCGGGCCGTGGCAGGGGCTGATCGAGTCCGCGCGCGGGGCCTCGCTGGAGGAGGTCGGGCCCGGCGACGGGGACCGCGTGTTCTACGCCAAGAAGTGGTGGCAGAAGCTGCTCATCATGTTCGGCGGGCCCGCGATGAACCTGCTCCTGTCGGTGATGTTCTTCGCGATCCTGCTGATGGGCATCGGCGTCAACCAGCCGCAGCCGGTGATCAAGGAGGTCGCCGAGTGCATGGTGCCGGCCAGCGCCAAGGTCGCCGCGTGCCCGGCGGGCGCGACGCCGACGCCCGCGCGGCAGGTCGGGCTCCAGGCCGGCGACCGGATCGTCGCGTTCGACGGCAAGAAGATCGACGACTATCCGCAGCTCCAGCGGCTGATCCGCAAGGACGGCGGCAAGACCGTCCCGATGACCGTCCGGCGGGACGGCAGGGACGTGCGGCTGAACGTCCCGATCACCCGCAACCAGATGTACGACCTCAAGGACGAGGACAAGGTCGTCAACGTCGGGTTCCTCGGCATCACGCCGTCCAGCGGGATCGAGCGGCAGGGGCCGGGCGCGGTCGCGAGCACGATGGGCGACCTGACCGCGCGCACCGTCGGCGCCCTGGTGCGGATGCCGCAGAAGATGGTCGGCGTGTGGAACGCGGCCTTCGGCGGCGAGAAGCGCGACCCGAACGGGCCGATCGGCGTCGTCGGCGTCAGCAGGATCGGCGGCGAGGTCGCCGCGTCCGACGACTTCACCGGGACGCAGAAGGTCTCCTTCTTCGTGATGCTGCTCGGCTCGCTGAACCTCGCGGTCGGGCTGTTCAACCTCATCCCGCTGCTGCCGCTGGACGGCGGGCACATCGCGGGCGCGCTCCTGGAGGCGGTCAAGAAGGCCTTCGCCCGGATCTTCCGCAGGCCCGACCCCGGCTACGTGGACGTGGCCAAGGCGCTGCCGGTGACGTACGTGATGGCCGTCATCCTGATCGTCATGGGCGGCCTGCTGATCTACGCCGACCTGTTCAACCCGATCCGCGTCACGGGGTGACGTCCGGCATCGTGCCGGTCTTCAGGAAGGCGTCCAGCGCGGCCCGGTAGGGGGCGACGTCGAGGCCCTGCTCCGCCAGCCACGCGTCCGACCCGTAGGTGCCCGCGTAGCGCTCGGCGCCGTCGCAGATGAGCGTGACGACGCTGCCGCGCTCCCCGCGGGCCCGCATCTGCGCGATCAGCTCGGCCGCGCCCCACATGTTCGTGCCGGTCGAGCCGCCCACGCTCCGGCCGCTGACCTCGCTCGTCCAGCGCATCGCCGCGATCGACGCCGCGTCCGGCACCCGGATCATCCGGTCGATCACCGTGGGCAGGAACGACGGCTCGACGCGGGGGCGGCCGATGCCCTCGATCCGCGAGCCCGCCGCGGTGCGCTCGGGGTCCCCGTCGGCGAACGAGCCGTGGAACGCCGACCCCTCCGGGTCGACCACCGCGAGCCGCGTCTGGAACATCCGGTAGCGGGCGTACCGGCCGATCGTCGCGGACGTCCCGCCGGTGCCCGCGCCGACCACGATCCAGGACGGCTCGGGGAACCGCTCCAGCCGCATCTGCTCGAAGATCGACTCGGCGATGTTGTTGTTGCCGCGCCAGTCCGTCGCCCGCTCGGCGAAGGTGAACTGGTCCATGAAGTGGCCGCCGCACTCGGCCGCGAGGCGCCGCGACTCCTCGTAGATCGCCGACGGGTCGGCCACCAGGTGGCAGCGGCCGCCGTGGAACTCGATGAGCTGGATCTTCTCCGGGCTGGTGGTGGCCGGCATGACCGCGACGAACGGCAGGCCGAGCAGCCGCGCGAAGTACGCCTCCGACACCGCCGTCGACCCGCTGGACGCCTCGATGATCGTCGTGTCCTGGCGGATCCACCCGTTGGCCAGCCCGTACAGGAACAGCGACCGGGCGAGCCGGTGCTTCAGCGAACCCGTGGGGTGGACGGACTCGTCCTTCAGGTAGAGGTCGATGCCCCACTCCGGGGGCAGCGGGAACACGTGCAGGTGCGTGTCGGCGCTGCGGTTGGCGTCGGCGTCCACGAGCCGGATCGCCTCGGCGATCCATGCCCGGTACCCGGGATCGCAGCGGTCCACGATGCGGCTCATGGCGGTTCTCCCCCTGATCGTCGGCAGGGTCACACGATATCGGCGCATGTCACGGTGCATCATTGAGGAGGCGGGGGGCAGATGATCGAGATGTTCGACGAACGCATCGTGGCGACCGGCCGGCTGCCGCTGTTCGGTTTCTTCGTGGCGTTCATGGTCACTTTCGTGCTGACGCGGGTGAACGTGCGGCTGATCCGCGCGGACGTGCGCTGGTGGTTCCGGAACGTGAAGGCCGGCGACGTGCACATCCACCACGTCGTGTTCGGCGTGGTGCTGATGCTGTTGGGCGGGGTGGCGAGCCTCGCCGTCCCGGACGCCTACGTCGGCCTCGACCTCGCGGCGGCGGTGGTGTTCGGGATGGGCTCGGCCCTCGTCCTGGACGAGTTCGCGCTGATCCTGCACCTCAGCGACGTCTACTGGACGGAGAAGGGCCGCGCGTCCGTCGACGCGGTGTTCGTCGCGATGGCGGTGACCGGGCTGCTGCTGCTCGGCATCCGACCGCTCGGCTACGAGGGCATCGCGCCCGACCACGGCACCGGGCTGATCACCCGGGTCTACGTCGCCTCCCTCGCCGTCAACCTCGTCCTCGCCGTGGTCACGCTGCTGAAGGGCAAGATTTGGACGGGGCTCATCGGGCTGTTCATGCCCGCGCTGCTGATCGTCGGCGCGATCCGGGTGGCGCGGCCCGGCTCGCCCTGGTCGCGCTGGCGCTACGACCCCGGCTCGCGCCGGTACCACCGGGCCGTCCGGCGCGAGACGCGGCTCCGGCGGCCGCTCATCCGCGCCAAGATCTGGGTGCAGGAGTTCATCGCGGGCCGGCACGACCTCATCCCGCCCGAACTGCTCCAGCGCCCCGTCGACGTCGCCGACCGCGCCCGCCGCCGCAGGATGGCCCGCGCCGCCGAGGCCGCCGAGCGCCGGGCCGAGCGGCGGGCCGAACCGGGCGCGCCGGGCCGAGCCGA
>NZ_BAABEV010000048.1:0-67090 GCF_039540335.1 Actinomadura verrucosospora
GTGCGCGGCGTGCCGCGGGCCCTGGCCGCCGGGCTGCTCGGCGCCGCCGCGCTCGACGCCGCCGGGTACGCGACGGCGGCGCTGCTCGGCCTCGGCGGGACGGGCCCGGCCGGGGAACTGCGCAACGTCGGGACCGGGGCGCTCGCCGCGCTGGCCGCCGGCGCCGTCTTCCTGATCATCGCATTCGTGATCGACGGCCGGGACCTGCGGGCCGTCCTCACCCGGAAGGTCACCCGCAATGTCTGACAGGCAGGATCTGGACGGGCTGCGCGTCGCGCTCGTCCTCGGCACCGCCGCCGGCGGCGTCGGCCGGCACGTCCGTTCCGTCGCCGACGGCCTGGTCGAGCGCGGTGCCCGCGTCGTGGTGTGCGGGCCCGCCGCCACCGACGAGCTGTTCGGGTTCGGTGCCGGGGGCGCGCGGTTCGCCGAGGTCGACCTTGCCGACCGGCCCCGTCCGGCGAGCGACGCCAGAGCCGTCGCCCGGCTGCGGCGGCTGCTGCGCGACGCCGACGTCGTCCACGCCCACGGCCTGCGCGCCGGGGCCCTCGCGGTGGCGGCGTGCGCGCGCGTCGTGCCGGGCCCGCTGCGCCCCGGCCGCGGCGGCCCGCCGCTGGTCGTCACGCTCCACAACGCCGTCATCGCCGGTGGCCGGACGGCCGCGGTCTACGGGCTGCTGGAACGCGTGGTCGCGCGCGGCGCCACCCGCGTCCTCGGCGTCTCGCCCGATCTGGAGGAGCGGATGCGGGCGCTCGGCGCCCGGTCGGTCGGGCACGCCGTCGTCCCGGCGCCCGCGCCGCAGGCGCCGCCCGGTCCCGCCGTCCGCGCCGACGTGCGGGCCGAGCTCGGCGTGGGGGAGCGGCCGCTGGTCGTCACCGTCGCCCGGCTCGCCGAGCAGAAGGGCCTGCCGACGCTGCTGGACGCCGCGGCGGCGTGGGCGGGACGGACCCCGCCGCCGCTCGTCGCGATCGCGGGCGACGGGCCGCTGGAGGGCGAGCTGCGCGCCCGGATCGAGGCCGAGGACCTGCCGGTCCTGCTGCTCGGCCGCCGCTCCGACGTCGCCGGACTGCTGGCCGCCTGCGATGTGGCGGTCGTGCCGAGCGTGTGGGAGGGGCAGCCGCTGGTCGTCCAGGAGATCCTGCGGGCGGGCCGGCCTCTGGTCGCGACCCGCGTCGGCGGGATCCCGGGGATGGTGGGCGCCGGGGAGCGGGGCGAGGACGCCGCGCTGCTGCAGGGGCCCGAGTCCGACGCGGCGCTGCTGGTGCCGCCGAACGACGCGGAGGCGCTCGGGCGCGCGGTGAGCCGCGTCCTGGACGATCCGGCGCTCGCGGCGCGGCTGGGCTCGGCCGCCGCCCGGCGGTCGGCGCTGATGCCCGGCGAGGACGACGCCGTTGACCAGCTGGCGGGGCTGTACCTGGAGCTGACCGGACCTTAGACGCGGTTTCCCGCGCTCGGGTTCGAAGGCGGCGCCGAAAAATCGCGGGGGAGGGGAACCGCCCCGGAGCGGCCCGCGTTGAAGCAGGTAAGCGGAGGGGAGTATCCCCGCGCGCGGTTCTCGTCAGTACGGTCGGCCCATGCCGGCCCGGGTTCCGCGGCCCGTACCCGATCGCAGGGCGGGAGAGACCTCCGGCGCTCGTCTCATGTCCGCCGGAGGTGTTCACGTTGTCGGTCTCACCCCTTGTCTGGGGCCTCACCATCGCGGCGATCCTTGCGATCATCGCCGCCGACCTGTTCCTGATCCACCGCAATGACACGCGGGAGTTCACCACCCGCCGCGCCGCCTTCTGGTCGGTGGTCTACATCGGTCTCGCCGTGCTCTTCGGCCTCGGCGTCTGGCTCTTCTCCGGCGGTGAGCACGCCGCGCAGTACTTCGGCGGCTTCGTCATGGAGAAGAGCCTCAGCGTCGACAACCTCTTCGTGTTCATGGTGATCCTCGCCAGGTTCGCCGTGCCCAAGCACGCCCAGCACACGGTGCTGATGGCGGGCATCGTGATCGCGCTGGTGCTGCGCGGCGCGTTCATCGCGGTCGGCGCCGCAGCCATCGCGACCTTCACCTGGGTGTTCTTCCTGTTCGGCGCGTTCCTCATCTGGACGGCGATCGGCCTGGTCCGCGGCGGCGACGAGGACGAGTTCAAGGAGAACGCGCTGCTGCGCTGGGCCAAGCGCGTCATCCCGACGTCGGACGAGTACGACGGCAGCCGGTTCCTCACCCGGCGGGGCGGGCGCCGGCTGGTCACCCCGATGGCCATCGTGATGATCGCTATCGGCTCGACCGACGTGCTGTTCGCGCTGGACTCCATCCCCGCGATCTTCGGGCTCACGACCGAGCCGTACCTGGTCTTCACCGCCAACGCGTTCGCGCTCATGGGCCTCGTCCAGCTGTACTTCCTGCTCGGCGGCCTCGCCGACCGCCTCGTCTACCTCGGGCACGGCCTGGCGTTCATCCTCGGGTTCATCGGCGTCAAGCTGATCCTGCACGCGCTGCACGAGTACGGCGCCGGCTGGGCCCCCGAGATCCCGATCTGGCTGTCGCTCGCCGTGATCGCCGGGACGCTGGCCGCCACCGCGGTGGCGAGCCTCGCCGCGGGCCGCAGGCCGTCCCGCGAGCCGCTCCCGGAGGCCGAGCCCGCCGCCGGGGCGGAGACCGGCGCGACACGCGAGAGCTGAGAGCGGACCGCGTCCCCCCATCATCCGAATGCTGTTCTAGAATCTCGGTCAAAAGGGTCGAGAGAGGGTTGACGCATGGCCATCGGGCTGACCGAGGAGCATGAGGCGCTCGCCGATTCGGTGCGCGGCTTCGCCGAGCGCAACATTCCGGCGACGGCCGTCCGGGCCGCGCTGGACGCGGAGGAGGAGACGAGGCCCGGGTTCTGGCCGGCCCTCGCCGAGCAGGGCCTGCTGGGCCTGCACCTGGACGAGGAGCACGGCGGGCAGGGCTTCGGCCTGCTGGAGCTGTCGGTCGTGCTGGAGGAGCTGGGCCGCGCGGCCGCGCCCGGCCCGTTCCTGCCGACCGTGCTCGCCAGCACGGTCATCGACGCCTCCAGCAACGCCAAGCTGCGAGCGGAGCTGCTCCCGGGCCTCGCCGACGGGTCGCGGACGGCCGCCGTCGCGCTGGACGGCGAGCTGACCGGCCGCCGCGAGGGCGACGCGCTCGTGGTGTCGGGGACGGCGGCCACGGTGCTCGGCGCCGCGCTCGCCGACGTGCTCGTGCTGCCCGTCGCCGTGGACGACGGCGAGCAGTGGGTCGCGCTGGACGCGGCCGACCTCGCCGTCACCCCGGTGCCGAGCCTGGACCGGGTCCGGCGCGTCGCCTCCGTCGAGGTCTCCGGCGCCTCCGTCGCCGCCGACCGCGTCCTGGACGGCCTCACCGCCGGCCGGGTCCGGGACCTGGCCGCCGCGCTGTTCGGCGCCGAGGCCGCGGGCCTGGCGGGGTGGCTGGTGACGACCGCCGCCGAGTACGCGAAGGTCCGCGAGCAGTTCGGCCGCCCGATCGGGCAGTTCCAGGGCGTCAAGCACAAGGCCGCCCGCAGCCTGATCGCCCTGGAGCAGGCCCGCGCCGCCGCCTGGGACGCCGCCCGCGCCCTGGACGAGGGCACGGAGGAGGCCGGGTTCGCCGCCGCCGTGGCAGCCGTCATCGCGGTGGACGCCGGGGTGCAGACCGCCCGCGACGCCATCCAGATCCTCGGCGGCATCGGCTTCACGTGGGAGCACGACGCCCACGTCTACCTGCGCCGCGCCCTGACGCTGCGGGCGCTGCTCGGCCCGTCCAAGGGCTGGGCCGCCAAGGTCGCCGCGCTCGCGCTGGACGGCGGGCGCCGCGAGGTCGTGCTGGAGCTGGACGAGGACGCCCAGCCGCTGCGCGAGCGGATCCGCGCCGAGATCGCCGAGCTGGCCGCGATCGAGGACAAGGACGCGCTGGCCGAGCGCCTCGGCGACGAGGGCTGGACCGTCCCGCACTTCCCCAGGCCGTGGGGGCGCGAGGCCGGGCCGGTCGAGCAGATCCTGATCCAGCAGGAGCTGCGGGCCGCCAAGGTCAAGACGCCGAATCTCGGGATCGGCGCCTGGCTGGTGCCCTCGCTCGTCCGCTACGGGACCGACGAGCAGAAGGAGCGGTTCCTGCGGCCGACGCTGCGCGGGAAGATCGTGTGGTGCCAGCTGTTCTCCGAGCCGGGCGCCGGCTCGGACCTGGCGTCCCTGTCGATGAAGGCCGAGCGGGTCGAGGGCGGCTGGAGGCTCACCGGCCAGAAGATCTGGACGTCGCTCGCCCAGCACGCCCAGTGGGGCTTCTGCATCGCCCGCACCGACCCCGCCGCGGCCAAGCACGACGGCATCACCTACTTCCTCGTCGACATGGCGTCCGAGGGCGTGGACGTCCGCCCGCTGCGGGAGCTGACCGGCGACGCGCTGTTCAACGAGGTCTTCCTGGACGGCGTCTTCGTCCCCGACGACCGGGTGGTGGGCGAGGTCAACCAGGGCTGGCAGGTCGCGCGCAACACCCTGTCCAACGAGCGGGTGTCGCTGTCGACCGGCGGCGGCCTCGGCATGGGCGTCCCCGAGCTGCTGCGGTTCTTCGCGAACCGGGAGCTGGACGCGGTCGCGGCCGCCGAGGTCGGCAGGCTCGTCGCCCAGGGCCAGTCGATCGACCTGCTCGGCCTGCGCACCACGCTCAAGCAGCTGAACGGCGTGGAGCCGGGCGCGGAGGCCAGCGTCCGCAAGCTGCTCGGCGTCCAGTTCAACCAGGACGTCGCCGACCACTGCTGGGCGGCGCAGGGCGCGGCCGCGGCCACCGAGGTCCCGATGGCCGAGAGCGGCATCGTGGGCCGCGCCATGCTGTTCAGCCGCGCGATGACGATCTACGGCGGCACCACCGAGGTGCAGCTCAACATCATCGGCGAACGCATCCTCGGCCTCCCCCGCGACCCCGAACCAGGCAAGTAACCCCACGACCCCAGCCCCGGCCACGGGCAGGAACCCCAGCCCCCGGCCACGGGCAGGCGCGTGGAGCGAGCGCAGCGAGCGCAACGCGCCTGCCCGTCGAGCCGGGCGACCGGAGCGACACCGACCCACCCGCACGGGCACGACGAGCCGCACAGTGGCGTGAGGATCGCCCGGCTCGTGACGGGGGTTCCAGGGGGTCGCCCCCCTGGGTCAGCGCGGCCGGAAGGTGTAGGTGAAGTTGACGATGACGATGCCGGCCAGGGCGATGAGGAGGCCGGGAAGGCCCGCGTTGACGACGGCGATCGCGCTGAGCGGGATCGCGGCGAGCAGCGACAGCACCGCCATGGCCAGGCTGTGGTCGCGGTCGCCGTGCCGCGGCTCGGGCGCCGGGGCGCGGCGGCGGGAGCGCGGCGCGGCGGCGCGGGCGTCGAGGGTCTCCTCGATGCGGTCGACGACCGTCTCGATGAAGGCGTCGTCATAGTCGGGCCCCAGCTCGCGCCGGGCCGCCATGGCCGCCGTGAGGTCGTCGCGCGGCAGTCGTGGGGTCGTCATGACACCGTTATAGGCGGGCGGGGAGGGCTGCCGCGTCACTCCCCGGTGCCATGTGGCGGCTACCCCTCAGGTGTGAGCGGACGCGCAGGTAGGATTCCGCTCTTGTCCCAGGAAATCCGGAGGTCCCCGTGACAGTGCGGGCCCGTTCGACCGCCCTCGCCGCCTGCGCCGCCGCGGCCGGGCTGGCCCTCGCGGGATGCGGCGGCGGTGAGAAGCAGGCCGCGGACGCCGCGCCGTCCGCTCCGCCCACCACGCTGGCGCCGCTGCCGGCGGTGCGGGCCGCCGACGTCAAGCCGCTGGTGGGACGCTGGGTCGGCGCGGCCAAGGACTACTTCCAGTTCAAGGCCGACGGCAGCGGCGTGTGGGTGCGGGGCCGGCAGAAGCTGTGGAGCGGTTCGGCCATCCCCGAGGGCGGCGGCAGGTACCGCTTCTCGTGGAACGGCGGCGACCCGAAGACCGCGTCCTACTGGGGCGTCGCGCTCAGCGAGGACAAGGCGTCGCTCGTGTTCGCCGGGACCAACCAGACCTACAAGAAGGCCGCCGCGCGGAAGGGCAAGGAATGACCGACGCGATGTTCGCCTCACCCGCCGACGCCGGGCGCAGGCTCGCCGGCGTCCGCTACCTCGCCGACGACGAGATCGCCACGACGGTGTTCCTGGCGCAGGCGCTCGGCAAGCCGCTGCTGGTGGAGGGGCCGGCGGGGGTCGGCAAGACGGAGCTGGCGAAGGCGGTGGCGGCGGCGACCGGCGCGGAGCTGATCCGCCTGCAGTGCTACGAGGGCCTGGACGAGGCCCGCGCGCTCTACGAGTTCAACTACAAGAAGCAGCTCCTCGCGATCCAGGCCGCTCCGGCCGACCGGGCCTGGCAGGAGACCCACGACGACATCTTCTCCGAGGAGTTCCTGCTGGAGCGGCCGCTGCTGGCGGCGATCCGCCGCAGCGACCCGACGGTCCTGCTCATCGACGAGGCGGACAAGGCCGACGTCGAGGTCGAGGGCATGCTGCTGGAGGTGCTGTCGGACTTCCAGGTGACGATCCCCGAGCTCGGGACGGTGGCGGCGGTCCGCCGCCCGTTCGTGCTGATCACCTCGAACGCGGCGCGGGAGCTGTCGGAGGCGCTCAAGCGCCGCTGCCTCTACCTGCACCTGGACTATCCGGCGCCCGACCGGGAGCGCGACATCGTCCTCGCGCAGGTGCCGGGCATCGAGGCGGAGCTGGCCGAGCAGCTCGTCCGCACCGTCGGCACGCTGCGCGACCTGGAGATCAAGAAGGCGCCGTCGATCGCGGAGACCGTCGACTGGGCCCGCACCCTGCTGGCCCTCGGCCTGGACGACCTGGACGAGGCCGCCGTGGGCCGCACCCTCGGCGTCGTCCTCAAGCACGCCTCCGACCAGGAGCGCGCCGCCAAGGAACTCGGGTTGAGCGGCTGACATGGCCTCACTCGTCGACCGGCACACCGGGTTCGTCGCGGAGCTGCGGCGGGCCGGGCTGCCGGTGTCGGTCGCCGAGGGGCTGGACGCGGTGCGCGCCGTGCGGGCCGTCGACCTGCTCGACCGGGAGTCGCTGCGCGCCGCGTACGCCGCGACGGTCGTCAAGCGGCCCCAGCACCGCGCGACGTTCGACACGCTCTTCGACCTGTGGTTCCCGGCGGCCGTCGGGGACGGCGCGGGAGCGGCGCCCGACCCCGGGCGCCCGGCGAGGACGGTCGACGACGACGGCAGGCCCGTCCCCGCTGCGCTCGACCCGCGGGTGCAGCGGCGCCGGGAGGAGCTCGCCGACCTGCTCCTGTCCGGGGACGACGCCGGGTTGCGCCGGTTCGCCCGGCTGGCCGTCGCCGAGTACGGCCGGACGCCCGGGCAGGAGTCGTGGTTCTCCTCCGGCGTGATGAGCGCGCTGTCGCCGGAGACCCTGATGGCGCGGCTGCTGGAGTCGGTCCTGGCCGGGCGGGAGCGCGGCGGCATGGCCGAGCGCGTCGCGCGCCGGACGTTCCGCGACCGCATCTCCCGGTTCTCCGGCCTCGTCGCGGGCGAGGTGCGGCGCCGCATCGCCGAGGACACCGGGGTCGAGCGGACCGCCCGCATCGCCGTGCGCCCCCCGCTGGAACGGCTCGACTTCGCCGGCGCGACCCGCGCCGAGATGGAGGCGCTGCGCCGCGAGGTCTACCCGCTGGCGCGCAGGCTGGCGACCCGGCTCGTCCAGAAGCAGCGGCACGGGCGGCGGGGCCGGCTCGACTTCCGCCGGACGGTCCGCGCGTCCCTGTCCAGCGGGGGAGTGCCGCTCGCCACCCACCACCGGCCGCGGCGCCCGCACCGGCCCGAGCTGGTGGTGCTGTGCGACGCCAGCGACTCGGTGTCGGCGTTCGCGCACTTCACGCTGCTGCTGACGTTCGCGCTGCGGGAGCAGTTCACCAAGGTCCGCGCGTTCGCCTTCATCGACGCCACCGACGAGATCACCAAGTACTTCGCGCCGGGCGCGGACGTCACCGGCGCGATGACCCGCCTCGCCGCCGAGGCCGACCTCGTGTGGATCACGGGCCGGTCCAACTACGGCCACGCCTTCAAGGTGTTCGACGACAAGTACCGCGACGCCGTCACTCCGAGGACGTCCTTGCTGATCCTCGGCGACGCCCGGTCCAACTACGGGGAGCTGTCCCTGCCGATCGTGCGGTCGATGGCGGACCGGGCCCGGCACGCGTACTGGCTCAACCCGGAGCCGCGCTCCCAGTGGGACACCGGCGACTCGGCCGCGTCCCGCTACGGCGAGCTGGTCCCGATGTACGAGTGCCGGAACCTGACCCAGCTGGCCGCCTTCATCGAGGAGCTCGCCTAGCCGGGTTCAGGAGGCCCGGTCGCGGATGACCAGGGCGAGGACGGCGTAGGCGAGCGCGGCGACGGCCGAGACGACCATCGCGACGTTCGTGCCGTGCGCCAGCGAGGCCGCGTCGTGCCCGAACCCCGTCGCGACGGCCCCGACGATCGCCACGCCCAGCGACGCCCCGATGTAGCGGGCGGTGTTGTTGGCGCCCGCCCCCATGCTGGCGCGGTCGGCGGGGACGCTCTCCACGGCGAGCCGGGCGAGCATCGCGTTGGTCAGGCCGCTCGCGACGCCGGCGGCGGCGAGGCCCGGCACGAGCCGCCACCAGTGCGCGTCCGGGGCCAGGGCCGCCAGCGCGAGCTCGCTGACGCCGGCGAGCGCGAACCCGGCGGCGAGCAGGCGCCGGACGGGCAGCCGCGCCGGGAGGCGGTGGGCCTGCAGGGCGACGACGAACGACAGCCCGGACCAGATCGCCAGCACCAGCGCCGCCGCGATCGCGGACAGGCCCATCACCAGGCTCATCATCGTCGCCAGGTAGGTCATGACCCCGATCACGGCGAGCCCGGTGACGAGCGCCCCCGTCACCGACAGCAGGAACGCCGGCCGCCGGAACAGGGCGAGCTCGACCATCGGCTCCCGCCGCCGCGCCTCGACGAGGACGAACGCGGACAGCAGGACGGCCGCGGCGGCGAACAGCGCGAGGACGCCCGGGGACGTCCAGCCGGTGCGGCCCCAGGTGATCGCGGCCACCAGCGCCGCCACGCCGAGGCTCATCGTGGCCAGTCCCGGCACGTCCACGCCGCGCGGACGCTCGGCCCGCGACTCGGTGAGCGCGCGGGAGGCCGCCGCGGCGAGCGCCGCGGACGCGGCCACCGTGGCCCAGTACCACAGCCGCCAGCCGCCGGCGGAGGTCAGCCCGGCCGCGGCGATGGGGCCGAGCGCGATGCCGAGGCCGACCATCGCGCCCCACAGGCCGGTGGCCCGCGCCCGCCGGGGACCCGGCGGGAACGAGGCGCCGACGATGCCGAGTCCGGTCACCAGCAGGGCGGCGCTGGCCGCGCCCTGCGCGACGCGGCCCGCGATGAACACCGCGGCGTTGGGCGCGAGCGCGCACGCGACGCTGGAGACGGCGAGCGCCACCGCGCCGATCACGAACACGCGCCTGCGCCCGTGGTCGTCGGCGAGGCTGCCCGCGGCCAGCAGCGCCGCCGCGAGGCCGAGGCTGATCGAGCTCATCAGCCAGATCTGCGCGGTCGCCCCGGCGTGAAGCCCGCGGGCGGTGTCGGCCAGCGTCGCCGCGGGGGCGCAGTAGTTCATCAGGGCCAGGAGGGTGGCGGCGGCCGGCAGCGTCAGCGCGGCGGCGGTGCCGGGCGCGCTGCGCGCGGCGCGGGGGGTCGCCAGGGTCGTCATGCGGTCTCCAAGTTCATTGAACGAACTGAATGGGGTGACGGTAGCACGGCAGAGTTCAATCAATGAACCCCCGGGCGGGTACTGTGGTGGCATGGCACTCGGCAAGGACTACGCGGCGCAGGACTGCTCGCTGGCCCGCGCGCTGGAGGTCGTCGGGGAGCGCTGGACGCTGCTGATCGTCCGGGACGCCTTCTACGGCGTCCGCCGCTTCAGCGACTTCCTCGTCCACCTGGACATCCCCCGCGCCGTGCTGTCGGCGCGGCTGCAGTCGCTGGTCGACGCCGGCGTCCTCGTCAAGGACGGCCACGACTACGTGCTGACGGAGATGGGCAAGGAGCTGTGGCCCGTCGTCCACACCCTCGCCCGCTGGGCGGAGGACCACCTGTCCGCCGAGCCGTGCCGCGTCTTCGTCCACCTCGCCTGCGGGACCGAGATCGGCCCGGACGGGGGATGCGCCGCGTGCGGGCGGCACGTCGCCCCGGACGAGCTGGAGATCCACGCCGGGCCCGGCGTCCGCCGCCGCACCGACCCGGTCAGCATGCTCCTGCGCAACCCGCACCGGCTGCTGGAGCCGATCCGCACCTGAGTGAGCGATCCCTCGCCGAGGTCGCTCGCCGGCGGTGGGGTCTGTGGGGATTCGACCAGATAATCTCCTCGCTCATGAACACCGAAAGGGCCGAGACCGCCCCCCGCGCCCGGTTCCGGCCGGGCAGCGTGCTCGGCCCCCTGTGGCGGCTGATCGACGGCGGCCCGGACGACACCCGGGCCCAGATCGCCCACCGGGCCAGGGTCCTGGTGCGGATCTCCACCGCGCTGGCGAACCTCGGCGGCGCCCTGGTCGTGCTCGCGTTCGCGGTCGTCGTCCCCGACCCCGTCGGCGAGGTGTCCGAGCGGATCCGGCTCGTCAACCTGGTCGTCTTCACCCTCTACGTCACCGCCGCGGTGCCGGTCGGCCTCGTCCTCGGCGAACGGTTCTTCCGCCGCGTCCGGCGCATGGTCGAACGGCACGACGAACCCGACCGGCACGAGCGCTCCCTGCTGCTGTACGGGCCGCTGCGGCTGATGGCCCTGCACCTGACGCTGTGGGGGATCGGGACGGTCGGCTGGGTCGTCATCAACGCCCCCTTCTCGGGCCTGCTCGCCGTCAAGCTGGGCCTGACGAGCCTGCTCGGCGGCCTCACCACCTGCACGGTCGTCTACCTGCTGACGGAGCGGCTGCTGCGGCGCGCGGTGACGACCGCGCTGCGCAGCGAGATGCCGCGCCGGACCGGGCTGCCCGGCGTCGTCGCCCGTTCCGTGCTGGCCTGGGGCCTCGGCACCGCCGTCCCGATCCTCGGGCTGATGACCCTCGCGATCGGGTCCTTCGTCATCGCCAGGATCACCGTGCGGGAGTTCGCCGTCGCCGTCCTCGCGCTCGGCGGCATCGCGCTGGTCGTCGGGCTCGGCGTCACCTACGGCGCCGCCCGCGCCATCGCCGACCCCGTCGAGTCGGTGCGGCTCGGCCTCGCCCGGATCGAGCGCGGCGACCTGGACGTCGAGGTCCCCGTCTACGACGCCAGCGAGGTCGGGCTGCTGCAGGCCGGGTTCAACCACATGGCGGCCGGGCTGCGCGAGCACGAGCGGCTGCGGGACCTGTTCGGCCGCCAGGTCGGCGCGGACGCCGCGCGCGTCGCGGTGGAGCGCGGCATCGACCTCGGCGGCGAGCTGCGCGAGGTCGCGGTGATCTTCGTGGACATCATCGGCTCCACGCGGCTCGCGGCCGACCGGCCGCCCGCCGAGGTCGTCCGGCTGCTGAACGACTTCTTCGCCGTGGTCGTCGAGGTGATCGGCGCGCACGGCGGCTGGATCAACAAGTTCGAGGGCGACGCCGCGCTGGCCATCTTCGGGGCGCCGCTCGCGCTGGACGGCGCGCCCGTCCGCGCGCTCGCCGCGTCCCGCGAGCTGGCCCGCCGGCTGCGCGAGGACGTCCCGGCGCTGAGCGCCGCCGTGGGCGTCTCGGCGGGCGAGGCCGTCGCCGGGCACATCGGCGCCGAGGAGCGGTTCGAGTACACCGTGATCGGCGACCCGGTGAACGAGGCGGCCCGCCTCACCGACATGGCCAAGACCACCCGCGAGCGCGTGCTGGCGGCGGGCTCCCTCCTCGCCGGGGCGGGACCGGACGAGGCGGCGCACTGGTCGCTCGGCGACGAGGTCACCCTGCGGGGCCGGACGCAGCCGACCCGCCTCGCCTCACCGCGCCCGGTCGAGCGCGTCCCGTCCTAGCCGCCGCCGCGTCCGGGACGTCCTAGGACCCCACGAGCGTGGCGCCGCTCAGCGTCGTGTAGAACGGCGACCCGGCCAGCCGCGAGCCCTTCTCCTCGCCGATGTAGACGTCGGCGTGGTTCTGGCCGCCGTATCCGGGGCGGAACAGGTCGGTGACCGTCCAGCGGGCCTTCCGGAACGCCGCGCACACCTCGTCCTCGACGGCGCGGCCGCCGCCGTCCTCACCGCAGTCGAGGATCGCGAACCGCCGTCCCCGCGCCAGCACGGACCTGTCGGCCGCCGCCGACGCCCACGCCCGTAGCGGGCGCCCCCGCGAGTCGCGGGTGGTGTCGTCCAGCCAGAAGCCGACGCTGTGCGACCAGTTCAGGTACCGGCCCCGCTCGGGCCCCTCGGTGACGCGCCCGCTGCCCTCGGTCTGGACGACCTTGAGGAAGTCCTTCGGATAGGAGCCGAGCGGGGTCTTCCCGCGCGAGCAGTGGAAGCGGGCGCAGCCGCGCACCGCTTTCCGCTCGCCGTCGTACAGGCTTTCCAGCGCCGTGTAGTACGTGGTGATGCGCCACCCCGCGACCCGCCCGAGCGGCACGGGCTCGCCGGTCGCGGGGACGCCGGCCGGGGGAGGAGGGCTCGCCGGAGGCGCGGAGGCCGACACGGGCGGCGCGGTCGGCGGCGGCACGGCCGGCGCCGGCACGTCCGCGCCGCGCGCGCTCTGGCCGCAGCCCGCGACCGCCCCGCACAGCAGGAGCGCCAGCGGTGCCCTGCGCCGCATCGCACCCTCCCGGCCGTGGACGGCTGTCCGCCACCGGGGACACTATCCCGGTCAGTGGCCGCGGGCTATCCATTCCTCGAGATGCGGGGCCTCCGCGCCGACGGTGGTGGAGTCGCCGTGCCCGGTGCGGACGGTCGTCTCCGGCGGAAGCGTCAGCAGCCGCTCCCGGATCGAGGCGATGATCGTCGGGAAGTCGGAGAACGACCGGCCCGTCGCGCCGGGGCCGCCGCTGAACAGGGTGTCGCCGGAGAACACCGTCGCCAGGTCGGGCGCGTGGAGGCACACCGCGCCGGGGCTGTGGCCGGGCGTGTGCAGGACCGTCAGGCCGGTGCCCGCGACCGTGACGACCTGGCCGTCGGACAGCTCCCCGTCGGGCGAGGCGTCCGGGTGCCGCTGCTTCCACAGCATCAGGTCGTCCGGGTGCAGCAGGACGGGCGCGCCCGTGCGGGCCCGCAGGGCGGGCGCCGCGTCGATGTGGTCGTCGTGCCCGTGCGTGCACACGATCGCCACCAGCCGGCGGTCGCCGAGCGCCGCCGCGATGGCCTCGGCGTCGTGCGCGGCGTCGATGACGATCGCCTCGCTGTCGTCGCCGACGATCCAGACGTTGTTGTCGACGTCCCACGTCCCGCCGTCCAGCGAGAACGTCCCGGACGTGACGAGGCGGTCGACGCGCAGTTCCCCGGATCCGCGGGCCATCAGAGCACCACCACCGAGCGCAGCACGTCGCCGCGGTGCATCTTCTCGAACGCGGCCTCGACGCCGTCCAGCGGGATCGTCTCGGAGACGAACGCGTCGAGGTCCAGGCGGCCCTGCAGGTAGAGGTCGATGAGCATGGGGAAGTCGCGGGACGGCAGGCAGTCGCCGTACCAGGACGACTTCAGCGACCCGCCGCGCCCGAACACCTCCAGCAGCGGCAGCTCCAGCCTCATCTCCGGGGTCGGCACGCCGACCAGCACCACCGTCCCGGCGAGGTCGCGGGCGTTGAAGGCCTGCTCGTAGGTCTCGGGGCGGCCGACCGCGTCGATGACGACGTCCGCGCCGAACCCGCCGGTCAGCTCCCGCACCGTCGCGACGACGTCCTTCTCCGCGCCGTTCACGGTGTGCGTGGCCCCGAGGGAGGACGCGGTGGCGAGCTTGCGCTCGTCCAGGTCCACGGCGATGATCCGGGCGGCCCCGGCCAGCCGGGCGCCGAGCACGGCCGCCGCGCCGACGCCGCCGCAGCCGATGACCGCGACCGAGTCGCCGCGCCCGACCCCGCCGGTGTTGATCGCCGCGCCGAGCCCCGCCATCACCCCGCACCCGAGCAGCCCGGCGGCCTCGGGCCGCGCCGCGGGGTCGACCTTGGTGCACTGCCCGGCCGCGACGAGGGTCTTGTCGGCGAACGCGCCGATGCCGAGCGCGGGCGACAGCTCCGTCCCGTCCTCGAGGGTCATCTTCTGGGCGGCGTTGTGGGTGTCGAAGCAGTACCAGGGGCGTCCGCGCCTGCAGGCGCGGCACTGCCCGCACACCGCGCGCCAGTTGAGGATCACGAAGTCGCCGGGCGCGACCTCGGTCACCCCCTCGCCCACCGACTCGACGACCCCGGCGGCCTCGTGGCCGAGCAGGAACGGGAACTCGTCGTTGATCCCGCCCTCGCGGTAGTGCAGGTCGGTGTGGCAGACCCCGCACGCCTGGACGTCGACGACCGCCTCGCCGGGCCCCGGGTCCGGGACGACGATCGTCTCGATCCGCACCGGCTGACCCTTGCCGGGTGCGACGACCCCGCGTACCTGCTGCGCCATACTGCCGCCTCTCGTCGTCTCGACCTCCCCCGACCCTACCCACGCCCCCGCCCGCCCCCCCTCCTCCCCATCCGGCCGGGGGACCCTCTCAGGTAGCGGGCACGAGATCACCTGCGGGGGCGACGCGGACCCGGGCGGCCGGGCGCGATGCTCGCCGCCATGACAAGCACCCTCACCCGCCTCACCGCCGGGACGCTCGCCGCCGCCGCGATCACGGCCGCCGGCGTCTCCGCCGCGTCCGCCGGGGTGTTCGAGCGCCCGACCGCCGAGCACCGGGCGGCGCCCGTCGCCCAGCCGAACGCCGCACGAGGCCGTCTGGTCTCCGCCACCCACCTCGCCGCCATGTCGGCCGACCAGGTCCGGGCCTGGCTCGCGTCCGAGGACTTCGACACCGCGTCCGTCCGCCACGGCGTCGACACCTACCGGCTCGTCTACCGGACGGTCGACGCCCGGGGCCGCGCGACGACCGCCAGCGGCCTGGTCGTGCTGCCGCGCAGCCGCGACCGCCGCCTCGCGACGGTCTCGTACACGCACGGCACCATGAGCTACAAGCCCGACGCCCCCTCGACGGCGGACGACGTCTGGGGGCCCGGAGCGGCCGTCACCTACGCCGCGGCCGGGTTCGCGGCGGTCGCGCCCGATTACCTCGGCCTGGGTCTCGGACCCGGAGTCCATCCGTGGAAGGACGTGCCGTCCGAGACGAGCGCGTCCCTCGACATGCTCCGCGCGGCGCGTCACTTCGCCCCGCGGGCGGGGCGCGTCCTCGACGGCCGGGTCTTCGTCACCGGCTTCTCGCAGGGCGCCTCGTCCGCGCTCGGCCTCGCCCGGGCGCTGCAGGGCGGCGCCGACCCGCACTTCCGCCTGCGCGCGGTGGCCCCGATCAGCGGCGCCTACGACTTCCGGGGCGCGGAACTGCCCGCCCTGCTGCGCGGGGACATCGCTCCGAAGATGGCGGTCGCGTACACGTCGTACCTGCTCACCTCCTGGAACCGCGTCCACGGAGGCATCTACGAGGACCCCTCGGAGCTGTTCCGCGAGCCCTATGCCGCACGCGTCGAGAAGTACTTCGACGGCACGACGCCCGGGCGCGTCATGCTCGACGGCCTCCCGGACACGCTGGGCGCAATCCTCACCCCGCGCGGCCTCGCGCTGCTGCACCACCCCTCCGGATCGTTCGCCGAGGCCCTGCGCGTGGACGCGGAGGTCTGCACGGCCTGGACCCCGCGCGTCCCGGTCCGCCTCTACGCGATGGCCGGGGACGAGCAGGCGGTCACCGCCAACACCGACCACTGCGCGGCGCGGTTCCGGGACCGCGGCGCCGCCGTGCCCGTCGTCGAGGTGGGCGACCGGCTCTACGGCGGCTCCCGCCACCTCGGCTCCAACCTCGCGGGCACCGCCCGGATCGTGCGCTGGTTCGGCGAGCTCAGCTGAAGTGGATGGCCTGCAGCTTGTCGGCGGCGTCGCGGTCGAGGACGGTGACGCCGGCCGCGGGCGGCAGGGGGGCGCCGCTGCGGGCTCGGGCGATCAGGGGGCGCCAGCGGCGGCAGTGGCGCGTCCAGAGGGCGGCGGCGACGACGCGGCCGCGCGCGTACTGGCCGGCGCGGGCGGTCTCCGGCGCGACGTCGATGAGGATCAGGTGCAGCCGCCCGCCGCGGCGGCGCGCCAGCCAGGCGAAGCCGTGCAGGATGTGCGGCCAGGTGCCGCGCGTGTGGGCGACGACGCCGTGCCCGGCGACGATCGCGCGGCCGATGCGCCAGACGTGGGTGCTCTGGACGATCGGGGTCCGCAGCCGGACGGGCAGCGGCCCGAGGAACCGCGCCCACCAGTTGCGCGACTGGCGCGAGTCGATCACCCGGACGTCCCCGGCGCGCACCGGGGCCGTCTCGTCGCCGCGCAGCCCGTACAGGCGGTTGAGCAGCGTGCTCTTACCGGAGCCGGGCAGGCCGGCGACGAGCACCAGCGAACCCGCCGGGTAGCGCAGCGCGGGTCCCGGATCCGCCTCGTGAGGTGGGGGGATGGTCGACTCCTGGTCTCGGGCCGGAAGTGTGTTGGGGCAAACGAACGTCCCCCGCCACTTGTTCCGGCCGAGCCGCGAGCGTCACCAGCCGCGGGCGCGCCACTCCGGGAGCGAGGGGCGCTCCCGGCCGAGCGTCGAGTCCTTGCCGTGCCCCGGGTAGAACCAGGTGGCGTCGGGGAGGCGGTCGAAGACGCGCTCCTCCACGTCCGCGAGCAGCTGCCGGAAGCGCGTCGGGTCGCCCCAGGTGTTGCCGACGCCGCCGGGGAACAGGCTGTCGCCGGTGAACAGGTGCGGGCGGTCGGCCAGCTCGCCGCCGGCGTCGTAGAGGAGCGCGATCGAGCCGGGCGTGTGGCCGCGCAGGTGGATGACGTCGAGGGACGCCTGCCCGACCGCGACGGTGTCGCCGTGCTCCACCGGCTCGGCGACCGGCTCGGGGAGGGGCCCGGCGTCGCGCGGATGGGCGACGACCGGCGCGCCGGTGGCCCGCGCCACCTCGCTCAGCGCCATCCAGTGGTCCTCGTGGCGGTGCGTGGTGACGATCCGCGCGAGGGGGCCGTCCCCGATCAGCTCCAGCAGCCGGGGCGCCTCGTTGGCCGCGTCGATCAGCAGCTGCTCGCCGGTCGCGGTGCACCGCAGCAGGTAGGCGTTGTTGTCGTACGGGCCGACCGCCACCTTCGTCACCCGCAGCCCGGGCAGCTCCCGGACGTCCGGACGCCCGCCCGCCTCGACGTTACCGGTGTAGGTCATGCGTCCTCCCCGTCGTTCGTTCGAAGACCATCTTCCATCATCGGCTCCCGCGATCACCCGCGCTCGGGGTGCGCGCCTGGAATGAGTCACCAGACGCAGCCGAACCGTGCGCCGCCGGACGGACTTTCCCGCCTTCTCCCCGCACCATGGGAACCGGAAGATCAGGTCCGACCCCGGAAGGGCGGTGAGGCGGTGACGACCGCGTTCCGTCCCGCGCGGCAGCGCGGGACGCCGCCGGGGGCGCGCCGCGGCGGGAGGGCGACCGGATGATCGGCGACGGGCCGGGCGTCCGGCCGGGCAGCTTCTGGGAGCGACTGGCCCCCACCGACCGGCAGGCCCTGCGCGCCATGGGACGGCGCGCCGACATCCCGCCCGGCGGCATGCTGTGCCACCAGGGGACGGTCGCGCCGGCCGTCTACGTGGTGTTCAAGGCGTCGCCGCGGGCCGCGAGCAACGCGGTCGCCAAGGAGTTCGTGGACTCCAGCGACGGCGACGAGTCGATCATCGACCTGTTCGGGGCGGGCGACCTGGTCGGAGTCCTCGGCCCGTGGGGGCATCCGCAGCGCGCCACGGTCGCCGCGCTGGACCACGTCACGGCGCTGCGCGTGGACCGCGGCAAGTTCCGCAGCCTGCTGGCGGCGAGCCCGCAGGTCGCCGAGGCGATGATGCACGCCGTCTCCGAGAGCGTCACCTACGGCGGCCGCCGGCACGCCGTGCGGGCCGCGGACCACCCGCAGCGGCTCGCCTACCACCTGCTGGAGCTGGCGCACCGGTTCGGCGAGCCCGCTCCCGGCCAGGGCACGCGGATCCCCCTGCGGCTCAGCCAGGCGGAGCTGGCCAACTGGGCGGGGATCTCCCGCGAGACGCTGGTGCGCTGGTTCCGGACGTGGCGGGCCAAGGGCATCCTCGACCGGCGGGCCCGCCCGCTGACCGTCCTCGACGTCGAACGGCTCCGCCGCGCCGCGAGCCCCTGGGGCGACGACTGGCCGGCCGCCGAGCCCGAGCGGGCGCCCGAGCGGGCCCGGGAGCCGGACGGCGGCGCCGGGATCGCGGCGCGCGAACCGGTGCGCCTGGCGGCGCCGGCCCGGCCGCCCGCCGTCCGCCTCCCCGCCGACGACCCCTACTTCGCCGGACGCGCGGTCAGCCTCGGCAAGCTCGACCTGCTGGTCGGCCAGTCCGTGTGGCCGCGCGCCGTAGTGGTCCAGGGCATGGCGGGCGTCGGCAAGACCACGCTGGCGCTCCACTGGGCGCACCGGGTCCTCGACCGCTTCCCCGACGGCGTCCTGTTCGCCGACCTGCGCGGCACGTCCCGCAGCTCCGTCACCCCGGCGGAGGCGATGGGGCAGGTGCTGCGCGCGGCGGGCGTGCCCGGCGACCAGGTCCCGAGGACGGAGGCGGAGCTGGCGGCGCAGTGCCGGTCCCTGCTCGGCGACCGGCGGATGCTGCTGATCCTGGACAACGCCGCCCGGCCCGAGCAGATCAGGCCGCTGCTGGCGGCGATGGCCTCGGGGCTGGTGGTCGTGACGAGCCGGCGGCGGCTGCCGGCCCTGCTCGAAGGCGCCGACGTCCGGACCCTGGAACTGCGGGAGATGGCGACGCAGGAGGCCGTGGACCTCATCTCCAACGTCCTCGGCGCGGGCGACCCCCGCCTCAGGGAGGAGGACAAGGCGGTCGAGCGGCTCGCCCGCGAATGCGGCCACCTGCCGCTCGCGCTCGGCGTCATGGCCGGGCGGCTCGCCGAGAACCCCGGCGAGTCGATCGCCGGGACCGTCCGGGAACTGGCGGCCCGGGACGTCCGGGACGCCGCGCCGTACGGGCCGGGCCTCGCGGGGGCGGGCCTGGGCGACGGCGCGGCGCCCGGAACGTCCGGGACGGCGCTGCTGGCCGTCCTCAGCCCGACGTTCGACGTCGCCTACCGGAGCCTGCGCCGCGGGCAGCGCGAGGCGTTCCGCAGGCTCGGCCTGGTCACCGGCCCCGACTTCACGCCCACCGCCCTCGCCGCCCTGCTGGACGGCACGGTCGGCGACGCGCGCGAATGCCTGGAGGGCCTGCGCCAGGCCTACCTGGTGCACGACGTGGGGCCCGACCGCTACCGGATGCACGACCTGCTGCGCGACTTCGCCCGCGAACGGGGGCTGCGCGAGGACTCCGACGGCGAGCTCCAGGCGGCGCAGCGGCGGCTCCTGGCCGGCTACCTCGCCGAGGCGCGCCGCGCGGGCCACGCCATGGCGGCGCGGTCCCGTCCCCGGACGCATCCGGGGGAGGCGCACGGGCGTCCGTCCACCGCCGCGGAGCGCGCGGCCGGACTCGCCTGGTTCGAGGCCGAGCGCCGCAACCTGGTCGCCGCGGTGCACCAGGCCGCCCGGCTCGGCCTGCACCGCACGTGCTGGGAGCTCGCCGACGCGCTGTTCGACTTCCAGGAGTTCCGCCGCTACAGCGAGGACAGCATCGCCGTCCACCAGGTGGGCCTGCACGCCGCCCGCACCGAGGAGGACTGGGCGGCCGCCGCCGTCATGCTCCACAACCTGGCGATGGCGCACTTCGAGCTGGGCGACTCCGTCCAGGCCATCGGCTACGGCGAGGACGCGCGGCGCGGGTTCCGGGCCGCCGACCCGCCCGACCGCTACGGGCAGGCCGCCACCCTGGCCACCCTGGCCGACGTCCACGTGGCGCTGGGCCGCTACCTGACGGCGATCGACCACGCCCGGCGCTCCCTCGCCGTCCACGGGGAACTGCGAGACGACGCTGGAACGGCCAAGGGCCACGACATCCTGGCCCGGGCGCACCTGGGCCTCGGCGACTACGAGACGGCTCTGGACCACGCCGCCAGGGCGCTCGACGTCCGCCGCCGGACCCACGACCAACCCGGCGTGGCGGAGACCCTGCTCACCGTGGCCCAGGTCCACCGCCGCCAAGGCAACGTCCACGGCGCGGTCTCGCACGCTCTGGAAGCGCTCGCCATCCGCCAGGAACTCGCCGACATGCACGGCGCCGCGCAGGCGCTGACCGAGCTCGCGCGGATGAACGCCGCGCTCGGCCTGCGCGACCTGGCGCAGCAGGACGCCGAGCAGGCGCTGCGCACCTACCGCGCCCTCGGCGCCCGCCACGGGGAGGCGCGCGCGCTGGCCACGCTCGGCATGCTCATGTGCGAGGCGACGCGGTTCGCCGAGGCGTTCACCTACTGCGGGCAGGCGCTGCGGCTGCACCGCGAGACCAGCGACCGGCACGGCGAGGCCGAGGCGCTCGCGCAGATCGGGATCGTCCACTGGCGCCTCGGACGGTACCGCGAGGCGCGCGAGCACCTCCTGCGCGCGCTGGAGATCCGCCGCGAGATCGGCGACCAGCACGGCGAGGCCAACGACCTGGAGCACCTGTCGGTGGTGATGCGGCGCCTCGGCCGCCACCAGGAGGCGTTCGTCCTCGGCCTGGAGGCCCTGGACCTGTGGCACCGGCTCGGCGCGCGGGGCGGCATGGCCGGGACGCTCGGCAGCCTGGCCCGCACCTACGCGCGGCTCGGCCTGCCCGAGGAGGCCGAGCGCGCCGCCCGGCAGGCGCTCGGCATCCGCGAGTCGGGCGGCGACTGGTACGGCCTCGGCGTCGGCATGGACACCCTCGCCGCCGTGCTGCGCCGCGCCGGCCGCCCCGAGGAGGCCCTGGAGCGGGAGCTGGAGGCCCTGCGCATCCTCGGCGAGGTCGGCGACCGGCACAGCGAGGCCGTCGGCCTCGGCCACCTCGCCGCCATCCACCTCGACCTCGGCCGCGCCGGCGACGCCCTCGCCACCGGGCGGCGCGCCCTCGACCTCGCCGCCGAGCTCGGCGCCACCCGCGAGCAGGCCCACGCCCTGCACAGCATGGCCCGCGCGTCCCAGCTGACCGGCGAGCACGACCGCGCGGTGGAGCACGTCACCGCCGAGATCGCCATCCGCCGCGAGACCGACGACCAGCGGGGGCTGCGGCGGGCGCTGGAACGGCTGCGCGACTCCCGCCTGGCCCTCGGCGACCACGCGGCAGCCGCGGACTGCGCCCGCCGCGTCCGCGCCCTGGACGGCCTGCTCGCCCCGGAAAGACCGCCCGAGATGTGACCGGCGACCTGGTCGGCCGGCCCCGGGGCGCGTTCACTGGACCGCGAGCAAGCGATCATGAAGCCGGGGCCCGGCCGGATCCGGGTCCGGTGAGGAGGCGAGATGCAGACCCCCCGGTTCTGGGACGCGCTGACCCCCCGCGCCCAGGAGGCCCTGCGGCGGGCGGGCGCGCCGGTGGTGATCAGGCCCGGCGCGTTCCTGACGCGCGAGCACACCCGCGCGGCCCAGGTCTTCGTCCTGCGGTCCGGGGCGGTGAAGGTCTGGGTCGACCGGGACGGCGAGACCGCCATCCTCGACGTCCTCGGCCCCGGCGACCTGGTGGGGGAGCTGGAGGCGGTGGACGGCGGGGTCCGGCACGCCAACGCCGAGGCGCTGACGCGGGTCGAGGCCATCGTGCTGCCCGCCGCGCGCTTCCGCGGCGTCCTGGACGCCCAGCCCGGCTCGGTGTGGGCGGTCGCCGCCGTCCTCGCCGAACGGCTCCGCGACGCCAACGAGCTGCGCGTCGCGCACTTCCCCGACGACCCCGAGCGCCGCCTCGCCGGCCGCCTCCTGCGCCTGGCGGCGCGGTTCGGCTCCCCGGTCAAGCGGGAGCGCCCGGACGGCGTGATCGAGGAGGGCGTCGTCGTCCAGGTCCCGGTCACCCAGCAGGACCTCGGCCGCTGGGCCGGGATGGGCCGCCGCAAGGTCGCGCAGATCCTCGCGGCCGAGCCCGTGCGCGGCCGCGTGACCGTCGCCCGGAGCGCGATCGCCGTCCGTTCCGCGGACGCCCTGCACCGGCTCGCGGGCGACGACCTCCCCTAGTCCCCCGGCCCGCTCAGAAGCCCGCCTCCTCGCGGAACCGGGAGGGCTCGTACGGCCAGGGCGGCGGCACGGGCAGCGGACCGTCCGGGCGGAGGTGCACGCCCGCGCCGTCGGACCGTCCGCTCAGCCAGCCCAGCAGCGCCCGCCCGGAGCCGGACGCCTCCGGGCCGCCGGGCGTCCAGCCGAGGTCGGCGGTCTCGCCGGAGTCGGTCGCGGTGATCCGCAGCCCGGCCGGCTCCCCGAGGAGCCGGTCCGGCAGCGCCGCCAGGTCCGCCAGCGTGGCCGCCGCGGACCAGCGGACGTAGGGCTCCGGCCAGTCGGCCGGGCCGTACCCGGCGGCCAGGTCGGCGTGGTGGGCCTCCACCTCGTTCCAGCGGCGGAACACCGTGTACCAGGCGGGATGGGGCCAGCCCGCCATCGCCCGCACCGGAGCCTCCGCCGCGCTCGCGGGCAGCGACCGGGCCTGCTCGGAGAACCGCGCCTGCGTCGCCCGGACGTCGGCGACCAGCTCGTCGCGGGAGCGGCCGGCGCCCGCGGCGATGTCGGCGTCGCGCCGCTCCAGGCTCGGGTACTGCGGGACCTCCGTCCCCGTGCGCGCCCCTTCGAGCAGGTTCCACAGGGAGTCGGCGTTGCGCGCGATGTGCGTCGCCACGTGCCCGCGGCTCCACCCCGGCAGCCCCGACGCGCCCCGCAGGTCGCCGGGGGACAGCCCCTCCAGCGTGGCGGCGATCCGCTCCACGCCCGCGTCCAGCTCGTCGATCACGTCGCGCCAGTCCATGACCCCTCCTCGGCGAAAAGGACCCTCCATCCTGTCGCACGAGCCCGGCCCGCGCCAGACAATGGTGATCATGGAGTTTCCGATCTGCGTCACCTGCGGCGTCCAGTACGCCGGGCCCCGCCCCGACTGCCCGATCTGCGAGGACGAGCGGCAGTACGTCGGCTGGGAGGGCCAGCGGTGGACGACCCTGGAGGAACTGCGCGCCGGCCACCGCGGCCGCGTCGCCGAGGAGGGCCCGGGCGTCGTCGGTATCGGCGCCGAGCCGTCCATCGCCATCGGCCAGCGCGCCCTCCTCCTGCGCGCCCCGTCCGGCAACGTCCTGTGGGACATGGTCACTCACATCGACGACGAGCTGGTCCGCCGGGTGAACGACCTCGGCGGCGTCTCCGCGATCGCGATCAGCCATCCGCACTACTACGGCACCATGATCGAGTGGGCGCGGGCGTTCGACGCGCCCGTGTACGTCCACGAGGCCGACCGCAGCTGGGTGGCCCGCCCGGACGACGCGGTCGCCTTCTGGTCGGGCGACACCCTCGAACTGGCCGACGGCCTCACGCTGATCAACGCGGGCGTCCACTTCGCGGGCGGCCAGGTCCTGCACTGGCGCGACGCCCGCGCCCTCTTCTCGGGCGACATCGTGCAGGTCGTCGACGACCGCGACTGGGTGAGCTTCATGTACTCCTACCCGAACTACATCCCCGAGCGCCCCCGCACGGTCCGCCGCGCCCTGCGCCTCCTGGAGCCCTACGACTTCGACCGCGTCTACGGCGCCTGGTGGAAGAAGATCGTCTACAGCGGCGGGAAGGAGGCCGTCCGCCGCTCCGCCGAGCGCTACCTCTCCCACGCCCTCGACGACGAGTGACCGCGGTCCCGCCGCGACCGCGCGCGAAGCGCGTTCCGGGTGGTCGGAAGGGGGCGCCGCGCCCTGACGGCGTTCCGGTGGCGGGCGGCGTTCGAACACGTGTACGGTGCGATGGTGCCGTCCCGACCGCTCGGACCGGCCGGGTAGCGTCATGAAATGCAGCGGCGAGCGCCGCTGTTGAGAAGCCGGGGGAGCCTGTCGCTCCCCGTGGCTAGCCTTGATACCGAGCCGTATACGCAGATCGCCGCGCCCAGAAGAGGAACCGGAAGAACGTGCATGACCGACTCATCGTGCGTGGAGCACGCGAGCACAACCTGAAGGACGTCTCGCTCGACCTCCCGCGGGACTCCATGATCGTGTTCACCGGTCTGTCGGGTTCCGGGAAGTCCAGCCTGGCCTTCGACACGATCTTCGCCGAGGGGCAGCGCCGGTACGTCGAGTCGCTGTCGGCCTACGCCCGGCAGTTCCTCGGGCAGATGGACAAGCCCGACGTCGACTTCATCGAGGGGCTCTCCCCGGCGGTCTCGATCGACCAGAAGTCCACCAGCAAGAACCCCCGGTCCACGGTCGGGACGATCACCGAGGTGTACGACTACCTGCGGCTGCTCTACGCCCGGATCGGGCACCCGCACTGCCCCGAGTGCGGCCGGCCGATCAGCCGGCAGGCGCCGCAGCAGATCGTCGACCGGGTGCTGGAACTGGAGCAGGGCGCCCGGTTCCAGGTGCTGGCGCCGGTGATCCGCGGCCGCAAGGGCGAGTACCTGGAGCTGTTCCGCGAACTCCAGTCCAAGGGCTACTCGCGGGCGCTGGTCGACGGGCAGATGATCCGCCTGGACGAGCCGCCCCAGCTCAAGAAGCAGGAGAAGCACGACATCTCCGTCGTGGTCGACCGGCTCTCGGTGAAGGACTCCGCCCGGCAGCGGCTCGCCGACTCGGTCGAGACGGCGCTCGGCCTGGCGGGCGGTACGATCGTCCTCGACTTCGTCGACCTGCCCGAGGACGACGAGCACCGCACCCGGATGTACTCCGAGCACCTCTACTGCCCCTACGACGACCTGTCGTTCGAGGAGCTGGAGCCGCGCTCGTTCTCGTTCAACTCGCCGTACGGCGCCTGCCCCGACTGCACCGGCCTCGGGACGCGCATGGAGGTCGACGCCGAGCTCGTCGTCCCCGACGGGGAGCTCTCGCTCGGCGAGGGCGCGATCCAGCCGTGGTCGGGCGGGCACGTCAGCGACTACTTCCTGCGGCTGCTGTCGGCGCTGGGCGACGCGATGGGCTTCGACCTGAACACGCCGTGGGACCGGCTGCCCGCCAAGGCGCGCAAGGCGATCCTCAACGGGCACGAGACGCAGGTCCACGTCCGTTACAAGAACCGCTACGGCCGCACGAGGTCGTACTACACGGCCTACGAGGGCGTCGTCCCCTACATCCAGCGGCGCCACGCCGAGTCCGAGAGCGACTCCAGCCGGGAGCGCTTCGAGGGCTACATGCGCGAGATCCCGTGCCCGACGTGCGAGGGCGCCCGGCTGAAGCCGGTCGTGCTGGCCGTCACCATGGGCGGGATGTCGATCGCCGAGGTCGCCGCGATGCCGATCGGCGAGGCCGCGAAGTTCCTGCTCGCGCTCGAACTGAACGAGCGCGAGACGCACATCGCCGAACGCGTCCTCAAGGAGATCAACGCCCGGCTCGGCTTCCTGCTGGACGTCGGCCTCGACTACCTGACCCTCGACCGGGCGTCCGCCACGCTCGCCGGCGGGGAGGCCCAGCGCATCCGGCTGGCGACGCAGATCGGCTCGGGCCTGGTCGGCGTCCTGTACGTGCTCGACGAGCCGTCGATCGGCCTGCACCAGCGCGACAACCACCGGCTGCTGGAGACGCTGCTCCGGCTGCGCGACATGGGCAACACCCTGATCGTCGTCGAGCACGACGAGGACACCATCGCCGCCGCCGACTGGATCGTCGACATCGGCCCGCGCGCGGGCGAGCACGGCGGCGAGATCGTCGTCTCCGGCACGGTCGAGGACCTGAAGAAGTCCGAGCGCTCCCTCACCGGCGCCTACCTGGACGGCCGCCGCGAGATCGCCGTCCCGCAGATCCGGCGGCCCCGCACCCGGGGCCGCGAGGTCACCGTCAAGGGCGCGCAGCAGAACAACCTGCGCGACGTCGACGTCGCGTTCCCGCTCGGCGTCCTCACCGCGGTCACCGGTGTGTCGGGGTCCGGCAAGTCGACGCTGGTCAACGACATCCTCTACAACTCGCTGGCGAAGAAGCTGAACGGCGCGAAGACCGTCCCCGGCAAGCACAAGCGCGTCAACGGCGTCGACCAGCTCGACAAGGTCGTGCACGTCGACCAGTCGCCGATCGGCCGCACCCCGCGGTCCAACCCGGCGACCTACACCGGCGTGTTCGACCACATCCGCAAGCTGTTCGCGCAGACCACCGAGGCGAAGGTGCGCGGCTACCAGCCCGGCCGGTTCTCCTTCAACGTCAAGGGCGGCCGCTGCGAGAACTGCTCCGGCGACGGCACCATCAAGATCGAGATGAACTTCCTGCCGGACGTCTACGTCCCGTGCGAGGTCTGCCACGGCGCCCGCTACAACCGGGAGACCCTGGAGGTCCACTACAAGGGCAAGACGATCTCCGAGGTGCTCGACATGCCGATCGAGCAGGCCACGGAGTTCTTCGAGCCGATCACGGCGATCCACCGGCACCTGAAGACGCTGAACGACGTCGGCCTCGGCTACGTCCGGCTCGGCCAGCCCGCCCCGACCCTGTCGGGCGGCGAGGCGCAGCGCGTCAAGCTGGCCTCCGAGCTGCAGAAGCGCTCCACCGGCCGCACCATCTACGTGCTCGACGAGCCGACCACCGGCCTGCACTTCGAGGACATCCGCAAGCTCCTCGGCGTGCTGAACGGCCTGGTCGACAAGGGCAACACGGTCCTGGTCATCGAGCACAACCTCGACGTCATCAAGACCGCCGACTGGATCATCGACATGGGCCCCGAGGGCGGCTCGCGGGGCGGCACGGTCGTCGCGACCGGCACCCCCGAGAAGGTCGCCGAGGTCGAGGCCAGCCACACCGGCCAGTTCCTCAAGAAGCTCCTCGCCTGAGGTCCCGGAGGCGGGCCGGTGCGGGACGGGTGAGGCCGTCGACCAGGATGGAGCCATGGAAGACGAAGTGACGCCCGGGGCCGCCGAGGCCGCCGGGAGCGGGGGAGTCGGCCGGCGTGCGGTGCTGTGCGGGACGGGGGCGCTCGGCGCCGCGGCCCTCGCGGGCTGCGCGTCCGGCGGCGGGGCCACGCCCGCCGCGGACCTCAAGGGCAAGCAGGTCGCGAAGGCCGCCGACATCCCGGTCGGCGGCGGCAAGGTCTACGGCGACGAGAAGGTCGTGGTGACCCAGCCGAGCCAGGGCGCCTACAAGGCGTTCACGGCGGTGTGCACCCATCAGGGCTGCACGGTCGGCGGGGTCTCGAACGGGCTGATCAAGTGCCACTGCCACGGCAGCGAGTTCAGGATCGCCGACGGCTCGGTGCAGCGCGGTCCGGCGAAGGAGCCCCTCAAGGAGTACCCCGTGCGGGTCGAGGGCGGCGGCATCGTCGTCACCTGATCATCGAGTCGGGCCCGCGTTGAACCGGCGCGCTCGCGGATCCGTGATTCCCGGTGACGGACAGGAACCGACAGAGGTCACCGGAGGGGCGAGGATGCCACACAGGTCCGAGACGCAGGCGGACGGAACGGAGCTCGCGCCAGGGGAGGGCGCGCCGGGGGACGGCGCCGCGGGCGGCACCCGCAGGGGGCTGCTCATCGGCGCCGGACTCGCGGGCGTGGCCGGGCTGGCGGCGGCGTGCGGCGGGTCGGGCGACGACGGGGGCGGAGCCGGCTCCGGGGGCGCCGGCTCCGAGGGCGGATCGGGCGCGGCTCTGGCCTCGGTGGGCGAGATCCCCGTCGGCGGCGGCAAGGTGTTCGAGGACGCCAAGGTCGTCGTCTGCCAGCCCCGCCAGGGCGAGTTCACGGCGTTCTCCGCGACCTGCACCCACCGGGGATGCGGCGTCGGATCGGTGTCCGGGGGCACGATCAACTGCCACTGCCACGGCAGCAAATTCAAGATCACGGATGGCTCGGTGGCGAGCCCGCCCGCCGACGAGCCCCTGGCGGCGAAGAAGGTCACCGTCCAGGGCGGAAAGATCATGCTCGCCTGAGCGACTTCGCGCGCGCCGGGCCGTCCTCGCGGGGGACGGCCCGCGCGCCGTCGGCGTGCCGCCCCTCCGCCACCTCCTCCTCGGTGGCCGGGGGCGGGTCGCCGGCCCCCGCCTCGGCGCCGTCCGCGACCGGCTCGGGGCCGATGCGGAGCCGGGGGAGGGCCTCCGGGTGGCGGTCGCGGATGTAGGAGACCAGGTGCTCGCGCACGTCGCAGCGCAGGTCCCAGGTGCTCGCCGAGTCGGCGGCGCTCATCAGCGCGCGCACCGTGACGAGGCCGCTCGGCAGCACGTCCACCACCTGAAGCATCCACTCCCGCTGGTCCCACAGCGGGTTGTCCTTCAGCGCCGAGTACAGCTCGGCGCGCAGGTCCTCGACCGGGACCGTCCAGTCCACGTGCAGCTCGACCGAGCCGAGCAGACGGCTGGAGTGCCGCGTCCAGTTCTCGAACGGCTGCTCGGTGAAGTGCGACACCGGGAAGATCATGCGCCGGTCGTCCCAGAGCTGCAGGACGACGTAGGACAGCGTCAGCTCCTCGACCCGGCCCCAGATGCCCTGCGTGACGACGACGTCGTCCAGCCGCAGCGCGTCGCTGAACGCCAGCTGCAGCCCGGCGAGCAGGTTGCCGAGGGTGGGCCGGGCCGCGATGCCGACCACCAGGCCGGCGACGCCCGCCGAGGCCAGCACCCCCGCCCCGACCGCCCGCACGGCGGGGAAGGTGAACAGCGCCGCTCCGACGGCGAGCACCACGATGATGACGGCGGCGATGCGGCGCAGCAGCAGCATCTGGGTGCGGGCCCGCCGCGCCCGCCGGTTGCGCTCGCCCTCGATCCGCATCAGCCGCGTCAGCGGCGGGTCGCTCAGCGCGTACCCGATCCGCAGCACCAGCCACGTGGAGGCGCCGATCGCCGCGATCCGCATCGCGTGCCGGACCACGTCCTCGGCGTGCCCGCCGATGAACTGGTACGGCATCGCGGTGCTGGAGCTCACCACCACCGCGAACGCGAAGGCGGGCGCGGTGCAGCGCCGGGCGACCCGTCCGGCGCCGGGCCAGCGGTGCGACAGCCGGCCCGCGACGAGCCGGCGGCCCCCCTCCACGACGATCACGGACGTGCCGACGACGGCGGCCAGGACGATCCAAGCCCAGAGCGTGGACACGTGCGCAACGACCCCCTTCCGGATCCGCGGAACCGTTTGACCCTCCCTTTCCGCATGGTTTGCGAACATCCGGGCGGAGGGGAGAGATCTACGTCACCCTCCGGATCGGCGGGGGCCTCCGGCGGCGCGGGGCACGGCGTGTCGGTGCCGCCCATTAGGCTTTCGAGCGTGGCAGATCCGGCGACCTACCGACCCGCACCCGGCTCCATCCCGGAATCCCCGGGGGTGTACCGGTTCCGCGACGAGCACGGCCGGGTCATCTACGTGGGCAAGGCCAAGAACCTGCGCTCGCGGCTGAACTCCTACTTCGCCGACTTCTCCGCCCTGCACCCCCGCACCCAGACGATGGTGCAGACCGCCGCGCGCGTCGACTGGACGGTGGTCGGCACCGAGGTCGAGGCCCTCCAGCTGGAGTACTCCTGGATCAAGGAGTTCGACCCCCGGTTCAACGTCCGCTACCGCGACGACAAGTCCTATCCCTATCTCGCCGTCACCCTGAACGAGGACTTCCCGAGGGTGATGGTGATGCGGGGCGCCAAACGCAAGGGCGTGCGCTACTTCGGGCCGTACTCCCACGCGTGGGCGATCCGGGAGACGGTCGACCAGCTGCTGCGCGTGTTCCCCGTCCGCACGTGCAGCGCCGGCGTGTTCAAGCGGCAGCACCAGCTCGACCGCCCCTGCCTGCTCGGCTACATCGGCAAGTGCTCGGCGCCGTGCGTCGGCCGCGTCTCGCCGGAGGAGCACCGGCTGCTCGCCGAGGACTTCTGCGACTTCATGGCGGGCAACACCACCCGGTTCATCAAGCGCCTCGAACGCGACATGCGCGAGGCCGCCGCGTCCCAGGAGTACGAGCGCGCCGCCCGGCTCCGCGACGACATCCGCGCCCTGGAGCGCGCCCTGGAGAAGCAGGCGGTCGTGCTCCCCGACCGAACCGACTGCGACATGGTCGCCTTCGCCGAGGACGAGCTGGAGGCGGCCGTCCAGGTGTTCTACGTGCGCGGCGGCCGCATCCGCGGGCAGCGCGGCTGGGTCGTCGACAAGGTCGAGGACGTCACCACCGCCGACCTGGTCGAGCACTTCCTCATCCAGATCTACGGCGAGAGCGAGTCGGTGCCCCGTGAGGTCTTCGTCCCGGCCCTGCCGCCGGAGGTGGAGGCCATGACCGAGCTGCTGTCGGAGCAGCGCGGCGGGCCCGTCCGGCTGCGCGTCCCGCAGCGCGGCGACAAGCGGACCCTGCTGGAGACGGTCGCGCGCAACGCCCACGAGGCGCTCAAGCAGCACAAGACCCGCCGCGCCTCCGACCTCACCACCCGCAGCCGCGCGCTGCAGGAGCTCCAGGAAGCCTTGGAGCTCGACGACGCGCCCCTGCGGATCGAGTGCTACGACGTGTCCAACCTGCAGGGCACCGACGTGGTCGCGTCCATGGTCGTGTTCGAGGACGGCCTCGCCCGCAAGAGCGAGTACCGCCGGTTCACGATCAAGGCCGTGCAGGGGCAGGACGACGTCCGCTCCATCCACGAGGTCATCACCCGACGGTTCAGGCGCTACCTGGCCGAGAGCGAGAAGACCGGCGAGCTCGACTCCCTCGGCGACCCGGAGGAGGGCGCGCACCAGCCGATCGACCCGGAGACCGGGAGGCCGCGCAAGTTCGCCTACCCGCCCAACCTGGTCCTCGTCGACGGCGGCCCCCCGCAGGTCGCGGCCGCGCAGCGCGCCCTCGACGAGCTCGGCGTCGACGACATCGCGGTGTGCGGGATCGCCAAGCGGCTGGAGGAGCTCTGGCTTCCCGGCGAGAGCGACCCGGTGATCCTGCCGCGCAACAGCGAGGGCATGTTCCTCGTCCAGCGGGTCCGCGACGAGGCGCACCGGTTCGCCATCACCTTCCACCGGCAGCGGCGGTCCAGGTCCATGACGGTCAGCGAACTCGATAACGTTCCTGGTCTGGGTCCGGCGCGCCGCGCGGCGCTGCTGAAGCACTTCGGGTCGCTGAAGCGGCTGAAGGACGCGACGCCCGCGCAGGTCGCCGAGGTCCCGGGAATCGGCATGCGCAGCGCCGAGAGCATCGTGGCGGCGCTGCACGGCGGCGCCGCGCCGCCGGACGGCGGGGGCGAGGGACCCGGCGGGGACGACGGGGAGCACAGGGGGAGTAGCGGATGACCAGCGAGACCAAGATCCCGGACATCGTGATCGTCACCGGCATGTCCGGGGCGGGCCGCAGCACCGCGGCCAAGTCGCTCGAGGACCTCGACTGGTTCGTGGTCGACAACCTGCCGCCCGGGCTGCTGGCCACGATGGCCGACCTCGGCGGCCGGGTGAAGGACGCGGTGCCGCGCATCGCCGTCGTCGTGGACGTCCGCAGCCGCGCGTTCACGGACGACCTGCACTCCTCGATCGCCGAGCTGGAGGCCCGCGGCGTCCACCCGCGCGTGGTGTTCCTGGAGGCCGGCGACGCCGACCTCGTGCGCCGGTTCGAGAGCGTCCGCCGCCCCCACCCGCTGCAGGGCGACGGCCGCCTGGTGGACGGCATCGCCCGCGAGCGCGACCTGGTCCGCGAGGTCCGCGCCGAGGCCGACCTGGTGATCGACACCAGCGGCCTCAACGTGCACGAGCTGCGCAACAAGATCATCGGCTTCTTCGGCACGGACAGCGGCGAGTCCAGCCTGCGCGCCACCGTGGTGTCGTTCGGCTACAAGTACGGCCTGCCGGTCGACGCCGACCTCGTCGTCGACTGCCGGTTCCTGCCGAACCCGCACTGGGTGCCGGAGCTGCGGCCGAAGACGGGCCGCGACGCCGCCGTCCGCGACTACGTCCTCGGGCAGCGCGGCGCCAAGGAGTTCCTGGACGCCTACGCCGAGGTGCTGCGGCTCCTCGCCGACGGGTATGAACGCGAGGGCAAGCACTACGTGACGCTTGCCGTGGGATGTACCGGTGGAAAACACCGTAGTGTTGCCATGGCGGAACAGATCGCCGCCCGGCTGCGGGACGAGGGCATCGAGGTGCAGGTCGCCCATCGTGACCTCGGCCGCGAATGACGGACCGCGCCGGGACCCGGCGGGAGTCCCGGACGAGGAGAGAAACGGCACGGTGAAGCCCCTCGGCCCGAAGGTCGTCGCGCTCGGCGGGGGCCACGGCCTCTACGCGTCGCTGTCGGCGCTGCGCCGCGTCACCGACCGGCTGACCGCGATCGTCACCGTCGCCGACGACGGCGGTTCCAGCGGCCGGCTGCGCCGCGAGCTCGGCGTGCTGCCGCCCGGCGACCTGCGGATGGCGCTCGCCGCCCTCTGCGGCGACGACGAGTGGGGCCAGACCTGGCGGGACGTCGTCCAGCACCGCTTCCGCAACGAGGGCGACCTGCAGGGCCACGCCGTCGGCAACCTGCTCATCGTCGCGCTGTGGGAGCTGCTCGGCGGCGACGGCGCCTCACCGGGTTCCACCGTCGCCGGGCTCGACTGGGTCGGCCGGCTGCTCGGCGCGCACGGCCGCGTGCTGCCGATGGCGGCCGTCCCGATGGACATCGTCGCCGAGGTGCGCGGCGCCGACCCCGCGAGGCCCGACGAGATCACCCATGTCAAGGGCCAGGTGGCGTGCGCCAGGACGCCCGGCAGCGTGCTCGGCGTGTCCCTGGTGCCCGCCGATCCGCCCGCCTGCCCCGAGACCCTCGCCGCCGTCGACGACGCCGACTGGATCGTGTTCGGCCCCGGCTCGTGGTTCACCAGCGTCCTGCCGCACCTGAAGGTGCCCGCGCTGGCCCGCGCCCTCACCACCTCCCGCGCCCGCCGCGTCGTCGCGCTGAACCTCGCGCAGCAGCCCGGCGAGACCGACGACTTCTCGCCGCAGACCCATCTGGAGGTGCTGCAGGCGCACGCGCCCGACCTGCGCGTGGACGTCGTCCTCGCCGACCGCGGGGTCGTGGACGACCCTGACGCCCTCGACAAGGCCGTCAAGGACCTCGGCGGACGTCTCGTGCTGGCCGACGTCGCCGCCGACGACGGATCGCCGCGTCATGAACCCGCCCGTCTGGCCCAAGCCTTCGTACAGATATTCACCGAGTGACGACCGGCGCGGCCGGGATCGGCCACACTGCTGGAAGTCCGATAGGGGGAGGGTTCATCAGATGGCGATGACCGGTGTGGTCAAGGACGAGCTGAGCAGGCTCACGGTGCTGAAGCCGTGCTGCCGCAAGGCCGAGGTCTCGACGCTGCTGCGGTTCGCGGGCGGCCTGCACCTGGTCAGCGGCCGCATCGTGATCGAGGCCGAGATCGACACCGGTGTGGCGGCGAGGAGGCTGATCAAGGACATCTCGGAGGTGTTCGGGCACACCTCCGAGGTCGTCGTGCTCGCCCCGAGCGGCCTGCGCAAGGGCAACCGCTACGTCGTGCGCGTCTTCCGCGACGGCGAGTCGCTCGCCCGGCAGACCGGCCTCATCGACAACAACGGCCGGCCCGTCCGCGGACTGCCCCGGCACGTCGTCGCCGGCGCCGCCTGCGACGCCGAGTCGGCCTGGCGCGGCGCGTTCCTCGCGCACGGCTCCCTCACCGAACCCGGCCGCTCCATGTCGCTGGAGGTGACCTGCCCCGGCCCCGAGGCCGCCCTCGCCCTCGTCGGCGCCGCCCGCCGCCTGAAGATCCACGCCAAGGCCCGCGAGGTCCGCGGCGTCGACCGCGTCGTCGTCCGCGACGGCGACGCGATCAGCGCCCTGCTCACCCGGCTCGGCGCCCATGACAGCGTCCTGGCCTGGGAGGAGCGCCGGATGCGCCGCGAGGTCCGCGCCACCGCCAACCGCCTCGCCAACTTCGACGACGCCAACCTGCGCCGCTCCGCCCGCGCCGCCGTCGCCGCCGGCGCCCGCGTCGCCCGCGCCCTGGAGATCCTCGGCGACGACGCCCCCGAGCACCTCGTCAACGCCGGACGCCTCCGCCTGGAGCACAAGCAGGCCTCCCTGGAGGAGCTCGGCCAGCTCGCCGACCCGCCCCTCACCAAGGACGCCATCGCCGGCCGCATCCGCCGCCTCCTCGCCATGGCCGACAAGCGCGCCGGCGACCAGGGCATCCCCGGCACGGAGGCCAGCCTCACCGCCGACATGCTCGCGCAGTGATTCCCAGGGGGGCGACCCCCTGGAACCCCCGTTGCGAGCCGGGCGATCCTCACGCCACGGTGCTGGTTTCCGTGCCCGTGCGGGTTGCCGTCGTGGCGCTCCGGTCGCCCGGCTCGGCGGGTCGTGCGACCTCCAGGCGCTAGAGCGCCTTCCGGCCGCCCGGCCCGCGGCCTCGCTCAGGTCTACTCCAAGAGCGTCATGGCGTGGCACGTCCGAGAGCGCTGAAATGTGGATGCCGGTCAGGGGAGGCGGTGAAGGGCGCCGTCGGGGGTGGCCTCGAAGGTCAGGTTGTGGGCGGAGAAGGTCGCCTCTACGTGGAGTGTTCCGTCCGGGAGTGTGCGGGTCTGGATTCTCGGTCCTTCGCCGCGGACGGGGGCGATCAGGGTCAGTATGCGAAGTTGCCGGGTCCTTCCATGGGCGGGAATCGTCACCACCGGGGCGGGGAGTCTCTTGCGGGTGGAGGGGGCGATCCAGCCTTGCGGCGGGTCCAGGGCGCCTCGGGTGACCGTGGCGGGTCCGCCTGTGGTGCCGGGGAGCGGTAACCGGATGAAGTGGACGCGGACAGGGCCCGCGGTGGCGACGGCGCCGGTCCCGGCCGGAACGGCGGTGAACGCCGCGGGCAGGTGCCAGAGCTGCTCGACGGAGCGGGGGGCGGCGGAGCGCACCTCGTCCAGCACGGCGACGGCGTCGGGATCGGAGGCCGCGAGCACCGTGCGGAATCGGGCCGTCCCGGCGAAGGCGGTGTCGGAGAACCGGAACGTGTCGGCGCCGCGCCGGAACTCGTGCGCGACCAGCGCCGTCGCCGCGTTCTCGCGGAACGGCGCGCCCCGCACCACGAGCGTGTTGTGCGCCTCCGGCGAGGCCAGCCACCTGCGCCAGGTCGTGTCGCTGTAGCCGATGTGGCCGCTCGGAACGAGGATGTCGCGGCCGAGCGCATGGAAGGTGAGCGCCATGTGGTCGTTCTGCCCGTGCGCGTACCGGCCCGGTCCGAAGCGCGCCGTGTAGGCCGTCTCCTCGGCGAAGGAGCGGCCGTCCCGGCCCCAGCCGGACCTGCCCACCACGTACCCGGCGCGGTAGACGCGCGCCCTCTCCTTCGGCGGGACGCCTTCCGCGCCCTGCGTCGCGACGTATCTGAGCGGGCCCGTTCCGGGCGAGTCGATGTCGGAGGCTCTGGACGCGTCCGACTCGCCGATCTGGAGCAGGTCGCCACCGGGTGTGGTCTGGAAGGCGATGAACTCGTCCATCAGCTTGTGCCGGCGGACGAGTTCGGCGGGGACGGGACGGCCGCACTCGCGCATCACCCGGAAGGCGAGCCGCCACCGGCTCCGGTTGTAGACGGTGTAGCGCGCGGACTGCTCGTTCCCGGCGCCCTCGTCGTCGACGGCCGGCCGCGCGCCGCCGGGCGGGGCGAGGACCGCGTCGAGCAGGCGCCGGTGGCCGAGCTCCGCGAGGTCCGCCCGGCCGATGCCGCAGCCCGCCGTCATGAGCGTCATCGACTCGTCGGTCCCGTGGTTCCAGGGCCCCGAGTAGTGCTCCGGGCGGGCCAGCCACCGCGCGTGGGCCGCGATGGCCTCGTCCAGCCACCGTCCGGCCAGGTGCCTGCGGAGGCAGACGAGGGTGGCGAGGCGGAACTTGGCGGCCTGGTCGATCGCCTCGCGCCGGCGCGCGGAGAACCGCTCGGGGCGGGCGTTGTCGGCGAGCCAGTCCCGGGCGACGCCCGCGGCCGTTCGCAGCGCGGCGCGGTCACCGGTCCGCTCGTACTCCCTGATGAGGCCGCCGAGCCATTCGAGGGAATGGAACCAGAGCTGCCACGACCGGTTGCCGTCCGGGGCCAGGCCCCAGTCCACGTCCGTCCCGTCGGCGACGCGGACGGGGGCGACCTTCGGAGTGGCGAACCGGCCCGCGCGCACCTGCGCCGCCGGGTTGACCCTGTCCAGGCCGTTGTAGCCGAGGCAGACCGCCCGCGCCGCGGCACGCGCGGTCACGGGTGCGGCGGACGGGACGCCGCCGTGGCAGCCGCACGACAGCGACAGCAGGAGCGCGGCGCAACCCGCCCCGCGGGCGCCTCTCCCTGATCGATGGGCCACAGTCCCACCACACACGCGAAGTGGGCTGCCGCCGGACGGCCGCCGGTGAAGGGACGGTAAACAATCGGGGCGTGCGGTCAGCGCGGTTTGTTGTCGCCCCGCAGCACGCGCTCGATGAGGTCGTCGCGGAGCTGGCCGTAGCCGGTCTCGGCCCACACGCTGCCGGACGGGTCGGCCTCGTAGTAGGGGACCTCCCGGCCGTCGCGGCGGTCGGTGAGGACCTCGGGGGCGCGCTTGTCGCGGGCCGCGCGGGCGCACGCGCGGCAGGTCCGGACGCTCAGCCGCCTGCGGGAGCCGACGGGCCGCCAGTCGAGTTCGCTGGTCGCGTCGCCGTGGAGCGGGTTGAAGAAGCACAGCGGGACGGGCGGGATCTCCGACCGGCCCTTGGCGACCGCCTGCGCGGAGGCCAGGGCGTCGCGGCCCTGGTCGAGGAGGACCAGGACACCGGCAAGGTCGGGGACGCCCCGCGCCGCGTCTAGGGTCTTCCCCGCGGCCTGGTAGGCGTCGAGGGCGCGGGCCACCAGGGCGCGGGCCCGCTCGCCGGAGGTCGGGACGGTGCTGTCGTCCAGCAGCTCCCCGAACGCGATGACCTCGCGGGACGCCTGCTCGCGGAGCTGGTCCTCGGTGGCGCGGTGCGCCGTGGCGAACACGGTGCGGGGCATCAGCAGCCCTTCCCCCTCGCGGCGGACGGAGGCCATCCGGCGCCGCCGCCACAGCAGGAACCCGGCGACCCCGGCCGCGGCCGCGGCCGCCGCGCCGGCGCCGAGGGGCAGCGCGAGGCCGCCCCCGTCCGCCTCGTTCCCGTCCGCGCCGCGTTCGCCCGGCGCGGTGCCGTGCCGGGCCCTGTAGCGCTTGTCGATCTCGGCGGAGACCCGGTCGTACTCCTGCTGGCCGGTCCCGGAGACGATCAGGTCGGCGACGCGCGACAGCCGGGCGGCGAGCGGCGCGTCGTCCATGGCGCGGTCCAGGGCGACGGCCCAGGCGGCGCGGTCGGCCCGGTGGTCGCCGCCCCACTCGCGCGCCCTCAGGTCCTGGGAGTCGTCGTCGAAGGTGATGAAGATCCCGTCGCGGCCGAGGCGGTCGTGCACGACGGTCGCGAGCTGCTCGCCGTCCGTCCACGTGCCGCCCTTGACGATGGGGACCAGCACGACGAAGACCGGCGCGGGGGCCTTGCGGAGCTTGGCGATGACCTCGCGGCGGGCCGCCGCGGGGAGCGCCGGCGCCAGGGACGGGTCGACGTAGACGGGGGAGCGGTGCAGGGGCGGCGGCCAGCCGCTCGCCGGGGGACGGTTCAGTCAACACCGAGGTACCTCATCACGCGGGGGAGGAAGGTCTTGCCGTGGGCGCCCCACGCCGTGTCGCGCCACACGCCCGGGACGAGGGTGTGCGGGCGGTGGCCGTCCGGCCCCGGGATCTGCAGGAGGCGCCGCTCGTCGAGCGCCTGCCTCTTGTCGAGATCCCGGCAGTTAGCGCAGAGCGGGCACTGCCTCGGCAGGGCCCCGCCGTGGTCCTTCTCCAGCTTCCGGACGCGCTTGCGCACGACCGAGCTGCCGTGCAGAGGGTTCACCAGGCACGGGGACGGCGGGGACTCGATGTCGCGGGTCAGGGCGACGCATCCCTGGCGGGCCAGCACGATCGCGCCGACGAGGTCGATCGCCTTGCCCTCGTCATCCTTGGCGTCGTCATAGAGGATCTGCGCGGCGTCGTAGGCGGACACGGCGTAGGCGCGTCCGCGCTCGCTGTCGGCCGTGGTGAGCAGGCGGCGGAGCCTCTCCAGGTCCTTGGCGCCGTGCCGGCGCAGCCAGCGGATGCTCGGCCTGGTGCGCGCCTGGTCGTGCCGGCGGGTCCTCGGCCGGTTCGGGGAGCGCGACAGCCCGCCCCGGCGCAGGGCCAGGACGCCGAGACCCAGCCAGTACAGGACCGCGGCCGCCGCGGGCCCGGCGAGCAGGAGCCCGGTCAGCAGCGGCGCCTTGATCTCCGGTTCGTCGGGCGTCAGGGTGTTCTCCTGCCCGAACGGGTCCGGACTGGAGTACAGCCGCGGCATGGTGGGGGACGCCGAGGGTGCCGCCGCGTAGCCGTCGAGCCGCCGGACGATCCGGTCGGCGAGCCCGTCGAACGGGCGCTCGGAGTCGGCGGGTCTCGCGGCGCCCGGCGCGTCCTCCTCGTCCAGTTCATCCAACGCGGACAGGCCCCGGCGCGGGACGTTGAACGCCTCGGACTCCAGATTCCCGTGCCCGTCGGCCATCACGTAGAGGCCGTCGCGGCGCGAGCGGTCGTGCAGCATGAACAGGAACGCGTCGTCGCGGCCCTGCGACTCCGACTCGCTCGGGTTGGGGATCACGACGACGTACGCCGGCGTGCCGAGCCGCTTCGCCGTCCCGGCGAGGACCGCGCGGAGGCGGGCGCGGTCGGACGCGCCGAGCGCCTGCGCGAGGTCCGGGTCGACGAACAGCGGGTCCCTGGCCAGCGCGGCGCCCACCCGGTCGAGCCGGTGGTAGGCGTACGGGGGCGGCTCGTCGGCCGCGGCGGCGCCGGGGAGCGCCGCGAGCGCGGCGAGGGCGAGTGTGAGGGCGGCGAGCACCGCCGGAAGCCGCCTCATCTGCGTGCCTTCCCGGTGTTCTTCTTCGGCGATCGTCCCGGCCGCCGCGCCCGCCGCGCCGCCAGGACGCGGCGGCCGACCAGCAGGCCGAGGATCGAGGCCCCGCTCAGCGCCGCGCCGCCGCCGAACACGCTCCACTCGATGCGGGAAGCCCGCCGGTCGGCCGCGTCGTCGGCGTCGAGGGCCTCGCGGACCTTCGACTTCGGCCGCGGCCGCGGATGGTCGCGGCGCTCCCTGGCGTGCCCCGACAGGGCGATGTCCACGAACAGCGCGACCACCCGCGCGGCGCCCGCGTCGTAGGGGGTCTCGGAGTTCGCGGCCGACCAGGCGTCCTCGATCGGGAGCCCGCGGACGTCGCCGAACTGGCGGATCTCGCCGCTGCCGCCGGACGGGGGGACCACGATGTAGACGCCGTCCTTGCGGAGCCGGTCGCGCAGCAGAGCCGCGAAGGACTCGGTCGCGCTCTGCGGGCCGAGGCCCGAGGTCGGCGTCACCGCGACGTACACCGGGACGCGGAGCCGGGCGACGGACGCCCTGATCCGCGCGGCGGTGTCCGGGGGCAGCGCGCGGGGCGCGTGGTCGGTGACGTACACGGGGTCGCGGCGGAGCGCGGCGGCGATGGCGTCCGCGCGGTTCGCCGGACCGGCGCGGTCCGGGGCGGGCGCCGCCCCGGCCGGTCCGCCGAGCAGCACGGCCCCCACGAGCCCCGCCAACAGAACCGACCACCCGCGCCACATGGCCCCGGAGTGTAGTGATGATCGTGCTATGTCGTGAAAGGAGGGATGTCCCCCTACCGGGGGAGACGGGCTCACCCGTGGTTCCCACGAAACCGGTGTCGGGCTACTCGTGGGTCATTGGATAGGGTCTGAGGTGGGGGATGACCCCGGATCGACCGTAGGTGAGCCCGGCTGGCACCGGGCGATACGACGTACGAGGAGAGCGGTTCCGTGACCATCCGAGTAGGCATCAACGGGTTCGGCCGGATCGGCCGCAACTTCTACCGCGCGGTGAAGGCGTCCGGGGCCGACATCGAGGTCGTGGCGGTCAACGACCTGACCGACAACGCCACGCTCGCCCAGTTGCTCAAGTACGACAGCATCCTCGGCCGCTTCCCCGAGGACGTGCGCGCCACCGAGAACGAGATCGTCGTCGGCGGCAAGGCCATCAGGGCCTTCGAGGAGCGCGACCCCGCGAACCTCAAGTGGAGCGACGTCGGCGCCGACATCGTCGTCGAGTCGACCGGTTTCTTCACCGACGCGAACAAGGCCCGGGTGCACGCCGACAACGGCGCCAAGAAGGTCATCATCTCCGCGCCGGCGAAGAACGAGGACCTCACCGTCGTCCTCGGCGTCAACGAGGACAAGTACGACCCGGCGAACCACACGGTGATCTCCAACGCGTCCTGCACCACCAACTGCCTGGCCCCGCTGGCCAAGGTGCTGCACGACAACTTCGTCATCGAGAAGGGCCTGATGACGACGGTCCACGCCTACACGCAGGACCAGAACCTGCAGGACGCCCCGCACAAGGACCTGCGCCGCGCCCGCGCCGCCGCGCTGAACGTGGTCCCGACCTCCACCGGCGCCGCGAAGGCGATCGGCCTGGTGCTGCCGGAGCTGAAGGGCAAGCTGGACGGCTACGCCCTGCGCGTCCCGGTGCCGACCGGCTCGGCCACCGACCTCACCGTCGAGCTGTCCCGCGACGTGACGGTCGAGGAGGTCAACGAGGCGTTCCGGGCGGCCGCCGAGGGCCCCCTCAAGGGCTACCTCACCTACACCGAGGACCCGATCGTCTCCAGCGACATCGTCACCGACCCGTCGTCCTGCATCTTCGACTCCGGGCTGACCAAGGTCATCGGCGACCAGGTGAAGGTCGTCGGCTGGTACGACAACGAGTGGGGCTACTCCAACCGCCTCGTCGACCTCGTCAAGCTCGTCGGCTCGCAGCTGTAACCGAAGCCCGTCACCGCCGTGGCCGCGCGACGCGCGGCCACGGCGGGGCCGTGTACGGAAGGACACCGCATCCCGATGCGCACCATTGACGACCTCGACGTCGCCGGACGGCGCGTCCTGCTGCGCGCGGACCTCAACGTCCCGCTGCAGGACGGGCGGATCACCGACGACGGGCGGATCCGGGCCAGCCTGCCGACGATCGAGGCGCTGCGGGCCCGGGGCGCCCGGGTCATCGTCTGCGCCCACCTCGGCCGCCCCAAGGGGCAGGTCAAGCCCGAGCTGTCGCTCGCGCCGGTCGCCGCCCGCCTGGGCGAGCTGCTGGGCGCGCCGGTGGCGTCCGCGACCGACGTCGTGGGCGACTCCGCCCGCGCCGCGGCCGACGGCCTCGCCGACGGCGGTGTCGCGCTGCTGGAGAACCTGCGCTTCGAGCCGGGCGAGACCAGCAAGGACGACGCCGAGCGCGGCGCCTTCGCCGACCGGCTGGCCGCGCTCGCCGAGGTCTACGTGGGGGACGGGTTCGGCGCGGTGCACCGCAGGCACGCGTCCGTCTACGACGTGCCGAAGCGGCTGCCGCACGCCGCGGGCGGGCTGATCGCCGCCGAGGTCGCGGTGCTCAGGAAGCTCACCGAGGACGTCGAGCGCCCCTACGCGGTCGCGCTCGGGGGGTCCAAGGTGTCCGACAAGCTCGGGGTCATCGACAACCTGCTCGGCAAGGCCGACCGCATCCTCATCGGCGGCGGCATGGTGTTCACCTTCCTCAAGGCGCAGGGCCACGAGGTCGGCCGGAGCCTGCTCGAGGAGGACCAGCTCGACACCGTCCGCGAGTACCTGCGCCGCGCCGAGGAGACCGGGGTCGAGTTCGTGCTGCCGGTCGACATCGTCGCGGCCACCGCGTTCGCCGCGGACGCCGACCACGACGTGGTGCCCGCCGACGCGATCCCGGCCGACCGGCTGGGCCTGGACATCGGGCCCGAGTCCGGCAAGCTGTTCGCCGCGCGCCTCGCCGACGCCAGGACGGTCTTCTGGAACGGCCCCATGGGCGTGTTCGAGATGGAGCCCTACTCGCACGGCACCCGCGCCGTCGCGCAGGGCCTCATCGACTCCGGCGCGTTCACCGTGGTCGGCGGCGGCGACTCGGCCGCCGCCGTCCGGCTGCTCGGCTTCGACGAGGCGGCCTTCTCCCACATCTCGACCGGCGGCGGCGCGAGCCTCGAGTACCTCGAAGGCAAGACGCTGCCCGGCCTGCAAGCCCTGGAGGACTGACGATGGCCCGCGCGACCCCTTCCGGCGGCCCGACCGGCCGCAAGCCGCTCATGGCCGGCAACTGGAAGATGAACAACAACCACCTCGAGGCGATCGCGCTCGTCCAGAAGATGGCGTTCGCGCTCAAGGACGCCGACTACGCGGCCGTCGACGTCGCGGTGCTCCCGCCGTTCACCGCGCTCCGCTCGGTGCAGACCCTGATCGAGGCCGACAAGTACGGCATCCAGTACGGCGCGCAGGACGTCTCCCAGCACGCGTCCGGCGCCTACACCGGCGAGATCTCCGCGGCGATGCTGGCCAAGCTCGGCTGCACCTACGCCGTCGTCGGGCACTCCGAGCGGCGCCAGTACCACGCCGAGGACGACGCGGTCGTCAACGCCAAGGCCAGGGCCGCGCTCGCCGCCGACCTCACCCCGATCCTGTGCGTGGGCGAGGGGCTGGAGGTCCGCAAGGCCGGCGGGCACGTCCCGCACGTGCTCGCGCAGGTCGACGGCGGGCTTGAGAAGATCACCGCCGACCAGGTGCGGCGCACGGTGATCGCCTACGAGCCCGTCTGGGCGATCGGCACCGGCGAGGTCGCCACGCCGCAGGACGCGCAGGAGGTCTGCGGGGCCATTCGCACGCGGCTCGCCGAGCTGTACGACGGCGGTGTGGCCGACGAGGCGCGTATCCTGTATGGCGGTTCGGTGAAGGGCGGCAACGTCGCCGGGATCATGGCGCAGGCCGACGTGGACGGCGCCTTGGTCGGAGGTGCCAGCCTGGACCCGGGAGAGTTCGTCAAGATCTGCCGGTACCGGGATCTGCCGGTCTGATCACATCTGATCAATTCCGCGTGAACCGGGGGTTCTTGCCGAACCAGCGGGGACTTCGTCGTACCCTTCGTAGCTGACGGGTAAACGCCCGGTCCGGCTCGACCTCCGTCCTGAACTACAGACAAGGCGCTGAAGAAACGTGATCATCGCAACGTCCATCGTGCTCATCGTCACGAGCCTGCTGATGGTGGTCCTCGTCCTGATGCACAAGGGCAAGGGCGGCGGCCTGTCCGACATGTTCGGCGGCGGCGTCTCGTCCTCCCTCGGAGGGTCGTCGGTGGTCGAGCGCAACCTCGACCGGCTGACCATCGGCGTCGGGGTGGTCTGGTTCGCCTCGATCGTCGTGCTGGGACTGCTGTTCAAGCACAAGGGCGTCGGCTGAGCCGGCCCGTCCAACACATGCGAGCGCCGCGCCGTCCTCGAAGGTCACGGGCGGCGGCGGCACACCAAGCGAGGAGTATTCCGTGGGTAGTGGCAACGCGATTCGGGGCAGCCGTGTCGGGGCCGGTCCGATGGGAGAGGCGGAGCGCGGCGACGCCGCCCCCCGCGTCTGGGTGACCTTCTACTGCGCCAACCGGCACGAGACCCGCCCCAGCTTCGCGACGGACGTCGCGGTCCCCGAGACCTGGGACTGCCCGCGCTGCGGGTTCCCCGCCGGCCAGGACTCCGAGAACCCCCCGGCCCCGCCGAAGACGGAGCCGTACAAGACCCACCTCGCGTACGTGAAGGAGCGGCGCAGCGACGAGGACGGCGAGGCCATCCTGGAGGAGGCGCTCGCCAAGCTCCGGCAGAAGCGCGCCGCCGTCAAGCAGGCCATGGAGGCCGCGGCCCGCTGACGCCGCCGAAGCCGCACCGTGTGGCCCGATCCCGTTCCGGGGTCGGGCCACACGGTTTTTCCGGCCGCCGGATCCTGGGCCGCCGGGCGCCGGCGCCGCGGGGCACGGGCTTCGGCAGAATCGCCGGTCGCCGTGAGGCGCCTCGGCCGGCCTGCCTGATCAGCGCTGATATGGAGATGCGTATGACGGTACGAGTGATATCCATATTGGACGTCACGAGTGCTGCTCTGGTCTGCTGGGCGGCGTCCGCCCTCCGCCGCCGGGAAAGCAGGTGCCTCCGCATGCCATCCGAGCAGTCAGGCTCCTCCCGGCGGGCGCTGCTGGCCGCCGCGGCCCTGCTGCCGCTGGCGGGATGCGGCGACAAGGAGCGTTCGTCGTCCGTGCCGTCCTCGCCGCCCGCCCGGCGCTCGGCCGCGCCGCCGGACCTGTCGCGGTTCGCGGCGCTCGAACGCCGGCACGGCGCCCGCCTCGGCGTGTACGCGCTGGCGACCGGGACCGGAGCCGAGGTCGCCTACCGCGCCGACGAGCGCTTCGCGTTCTGCTCCACCTTCAAGACGCTCGCCGCGGCGGCGGTGCTGCACCGCAACCCGCTCGGCCACCTGGACGAGCGCGTCACCTACACCCGGGCCGACGTGAACTCCATCTCACCGATCACCAAGGACCGCGTCGCCACCGGGATGACCATACGGGAGCTGTGCGACGCCGCCATCCGCTTCAGCGACGGCACGGCGGGGAACCTGCTGATGCGCGACGTCGGCGGACCTTCGGGGCTGACCGCCTACCTGCGGGGCCTCGGCGACACCGTCGGCCGCATGGACGACTACGAGCCCGAGCTGAACAGGGTGCGTCCGGACGACCCCCGCGACACCACGAGCCCCCGGGCGATCGCCGCCGACTACCGCGCGATCGTCCTCGGGGACGCGCTGGAGCCCGGCAAGCGCGCTCTGGTCCGCGGCTGGCTCGAACGCAGCGCCACGGCCGTCGGAGCCCAGCGCGTGAGGGCGGGTCTGCCCCGGGGATGGAAGGCGGCCAGTAAGACCGGCACCGGCGACTACGGCCGGGCCAACGACATCGCCGTCGTGCGGCCTCCCCGGGGCGCCCCGCTGATGGTGGCCGTCATGTCCGACCGCCCGGGCTACGACACCCCGCCGAAGAACGCCCTGATCGCGGAGGCCACCGCGCTGGTCGTCTCGGACCTGTCCCGGGCAGGACTGTGACCGCCGTCTCCGTCCCCGCGCCCGCCCCCGCGCCCCCCGGCCCACCGCCCGCCCCCGCCGCGAACCCGTCCGACCGCAGGGTCGTCGCGGTGGTCGTGGCGATCCAGCTCGCCGCCAGCCTCGGCTTCTTCGCGGTGATGGCGCACCTCGTCGCCCACCTCCGGCACGACCTCGGGCTGCTGGCCGGCACGGTCGGCCTGGTCCTCGGCGTGCGGGTGGGCCTGCAGTTCGCGCTGCTCCTGCCGGTCGGCGCGGTCACCGACCTGCTCGGCGCGCGCCGGACCGGAATGATCTCCTGCGCCGTGCGCGCGCTGGGGTTCGCGGGCCTCGGGTTCGCCGGTAGCGTGGGGGCGCTGCTCTGCGCGGCCGTCGCCATCGCGGTCGGCGGGGCGCTCTACAACCCCGCAGGCCACAGCCTGCTGGCGTCCGTCGGCCCCGCCGGCCGGTCGGGCGGCTTCGCCGCCTACGTCGCCGCCCAGCACCTGGCGACGGTCGCGGGCCCGCCGATGGGGCTCCTCCTTCTGGGCACGGGCTCCGGGTTCGCGCTCCTGACGGGGGCGGCCGCCGCACTCTGGGTGGTCGCCGGCGTCCTCTTCCTTCTCGTGCCCCGGTCCGGCGGGAGAAGCACGACCGCGCGTCCCCGCGACGTCCTCGCGGGCGTGCGGGCGGTGCTCGCCGATCGGGCGTTCCTTTACTTCGCGCTGCTGACCGCGCCCACAACGCTGCTCGCCACCCACATCATGACGGCCGTGCCCCTCCTCGGCTTCACGCCCGCGGTGGCGACGCTCAGCTTCTCCCTGCTGGCGATGGTCGCGGCGGCGGTCCAGCCCCTCGTCGCCGTCCGGCGCCGCGGCGAGCGGCCGTGGGTGCTGCGGACCGGCCTGCTGTGCGCCGCGGCCGGGTTCTTCGTCCTCGCGGCGCTGGACGGCACGCGACCCGGCCCGCTGATGCTCGCGGCCGTCCTCAACGGCGTCGCCAACGGCCTCGTCCAGCCCTCGGTCTTCCAGCGGACCGCCCGGCGCGCTCCGCCGGAGTGCTTCGGCTCCTACTACGGCGTACTGGCGTTCTGCGCCGGCATGTTCTCCTTCGCGGGCGACCTGGTGATCGGCCGCCTCTTCGACCTCGGCCCGGCGGGCGCGGCGTGGGCCCTCACCGGCGTCGGCGCCTGCGCGCTCCTGGCGGTGGCGTGCACCGCGGCGGACACCATGGCGGGCCCCGTGGCGGGCCCGGCCCGCGGCGAATAATCTTCGGGGGACGGGACGTCCGGGCGCGATTCCCGCGCGGGAGTTCGGCGTCCGCCGGGCAGTTCGGGAGGGACCACATGGACGCGGTCGACCAGGCGATCCTGCGGCGCCTGCAGCGGGACGGGCGGCAGACCAACCGCGAGCTGGCGGAGGCGGTGGGGATCGCGCCGTCCACGGCCCTGGAGCGGACGCGGGCGCTGCGCTCGCGGGGCGTCATCACCGGGTTCCACGCGGCGGCCGACCTGGAGCGGCTGGGACGCGGCGTGCAGGCGCTGATCTCGATCAGGATCCGGCCGCAGTCGCGCGAGGCGATCGAGTCCGCGCGCGACAGCATGGCCTCGATGCCCGAGACGATCGGGGTCTTCGTCGTGACCGGGAACGAGGACCTGCTCGTCCACGTGGCGGTGCCGAGCACCGCGTACCTGCGCGACTTCGTCCTCGACCGGCTGGCGCGCCGCAAGGAGTACGTGGACGTCCGCACGATCGTCGTGTACGACTACGTGCAGCCGGTCGAGCAGTCCGAACTTCCGTCGGACCACCGGCCTGAAGGCCGAACGCCCTACAGCTGAGGTATGCAGTTCTCCGTGAGCGGCGAAGGAATGACGGCCTCGGTCGTTTGAAGCGAACGAATGACGGTCCTAAGGTCTGAGTTCCGCATGTTCGCCTAGCTTCGGCGGCATGGACCGATGGAACAACACATCCGGTGTGCTGCTGGTGCTCGCCGCCGGCGTGCTCTGGGGAACGGTCGGGCCGGCGCAGGTGCTGGCGGGTCCGTCCGCGGACCCGGTCGCGGTCGGCGGCGCCCGGATCCTCTCGGGCGGGCTCGTCCTGGCCGTCCTCGTACTCGTGGCGGACCGCCGCGCGTTCCTGGCGCTGACCAGGCGCACCTGGCCGCCCCTCGCGGCGGCCTCGGCGGCGACCGGCGTCTTCCAGGCGTCGTTCTTCAGCGCGGTCGACCGGACCGGCGCGGCCGTCGCGACCGCCGTCGTGTTCGGGCTCGCGCCCGTCTCCACCGGCCTCTGCGAGCGGCTCGTCCTGGGCGCCCGGCTCGGCCGCCGCTGGTGGGCCGGGACGGCCTGCGCGGTCGGCGGCGTGGCGCTGCTGATGGTGCCGGGGGAGGCCGTCCACGCGGACCCCGCCGGGATCGCGCTGAGCCTGGCCGGCGGCACGTGCTTCGGCGTCTACACGGTCTCGGCCAAGGTGCTGGTGTCGGCCGAGACGCGCACGGGTCACGGCGGCGGGATGCGAGGGGCCGGGATGGCCGGAGCGGTGTCGGTGACGCTCCTGGCCGGGGGAGCGGCCCTGCTTCCCTGGACGCTGCCGGAACTGCCCGCCCTCGCCGCGCCGCGCTCGGCGGCCCTGGTGGCCTGGCTCGGGATCGCCGCCACCGCCGCCGCGTACATGTTCTTCGTCACCGGCCTCGGCCGGGTGACGGCCGCGACCGCCGGGACGCTCAGCCTCGCCGAGCCGCTCGTCGCCGCCGGCCTGGCCGTGGCCGTCCTCGGCGAGCGCATGTCGGCGCCGGTCGCGGCGGGGTCGCTGCTGCTGCTGGGCGGGCTGTTCCTGGTCTCGGTCCCCGCACGCGCGCCCCGCCGGCGCGGGCCGGCCCGGTATGATGGCGCCCACGCGACTGGCGCAGTCAAGGTGGAGACGACCACCGGGGAGCGAAAGTAGTCCGCACACCGCGCGCCTGGGTGTACGGGTCCCCTTCGCCGGGGTGCCCGAAGCCCCGGCGCGAGCAGCGCGGAGGCTCACGATGCACGAACCGGCCGTACCCCATCTGCAGGGCCAGGACCCCGAGATCGCCGCGCTGGTGGAGGCCGAGGCCCGCCGCCAGTACGAGAAGATCCGCCTGATCGCCTCGGAGAACTACGTCTCGGAGGCGGTGCTGGAGGCCGCCGGCACGGTCCTGACCAACAAGTACTCCGAGGGCTACGCGGGCAAGCGCTACTACGAGGGCCAGCAGAACGTCGACCCCATCGAGCTGCTCGCCATCGAGCGGGCGAAGGGCGTGTTCGGCGCCGAGCACGCCAACGTCCAGCCCTACTCGGGCTCGCCCGCCAACCTCGCCGTCTACATGGCGTTCCTGGAGCCCGGCGACCCGGTCATGGGCCTGTCGCTGCCGATGGGCGGCCACCTGACGCACGGCTGGTCGGTTTCGGCCACCGGCAAGTGGTTCCGCCCCGTCCGCTACGACGTGCGCGCCGACACCGGCCGCGTCGACATGGACCAGGTGCGCGACCTCGCCCTCAAGGAGCGGCCGAAGCTGATCTGGTGCGGCGGCACCGCGGTCCCGCGGACGATCGACTTCCCGGCGTTCGCCGAGATCGCCCGGGAGGCCGGGGCGGTCCTGGCGGCCGACATCGCGCACATCGCGGGCCTGGTCGCCGGCGGCGCGCACCCGTCCCCGGTCGGGCACGCCGACGTCGTCACCACCACCACGCACAAGACGCTGCGCGGCCCCCGCGGCGCCATGATCCTGTCGACGGCGGAGCACGCGAAGGCGGTCGACAAGGCCGTCTTCCCGGGCCTGCAGGGCGGGCCGCACAACCACACGACGGCCGCGATCGCCGTCGCGCTGAAGGAGGCGGCGCAGCCGGACTTCGCCGGGTACGCGCGGCAGGTGGTCGCGAACGCCAAGGCGCTGGCCGCCGCGCTGCTGGACCGCGGCTACGACCTGATCTCCGGGGGCACCGACAACCACCTCATCCTCATCGACCTGACCGGCAAGGGCGTCGCGGGCAAGCCCGCCGCGCAGGCCCTCGACCGCGCCGGCATCGAGCTGAACTACAACGCCGTCCCGTTCGACCCGCGCAAGCCCTTCGACCCGTCCGGGCTGCGGCTCGGCACCGCCGCGATCACCACCCGGGGGATCGGCGAGGAGCACATGCCGCAGCTCGCCGCATGGATCGACGAGGTCGTGCAGGCCGCCGCCAAGCAGGACGAGGCGGTGCTGGACCGGGTCGCCGGGCAGGTTCGCGACCTGCTCGCGTCGTTCCCGATGCCCGGCTGGCGGTCCGCGCCCTGACGCTCAGCGCGGGCGCAGCAGAGTGATCATGCGCCAGGCCCCGGGGTCGGCGAGGGGCACCGCCCCCTCGCCGACCCCGAAGTCGCCGTACTGCGCGACCGCCTCCAGCCCGCCGGCGAGGCGGATCGCGGCGTCCAGCTCGGTGGCGGTCCAGAACCGGTAGGGCACGACGTCGCGCACGACCCGCGGCTCCGCGCCCTGCCCGGTGATGGTCATCGTGACGCGGTCGTCGGCGATCTGGGTGACCGGGTCCAGCCGGTCGGACGGCTCGCCCCAGCGCACGCTCGCCCGGACGCCGTCCCGCTCGACCGTCCAGCCGGTGGTGACGCTCGGGTCGTCGCCCAGCCGGTCGCGGGGATGCGACATCTCGACGACGTAGAGGCCGCCGGGGGACAGGTGCGCGGCGGCGCACCGCAGGTGCGCCACGAACGCGTCCAGCGTCATGAGGTGGGACGTGGAGTCCAGCATGGTCGCGACGAGGTCGAACCGGCGGCCCAGCGCGAACCGCGTCATGTCGCCCTCGACGACCTCCAGCCCGACGCCGGCGCGTTCGGCCTCGCGGGCCGCGTAGGCGCACATGCGCGGGTTCAGGTCGAGCGCCGTCGCCGCCAGCCCGCGGCGGGCGAGCTCGCGGGCGTGCTCGGCGGGCCCGGCGGCGAGCTCCAGCGCCGTGGCGGGGGCGAGGCCCTGCTCGGCGCACCAGCCGAGCAGGACGTCCACCTCGGCCGGCACGTCGCGGAACGAGCACGCCAGCTCGTAGGCCCAGGGATCGTCATATACGCCGCTCACCCGCCCATCCTGCCAGCGCCCCCGGCTCGGCGGGACGGCCGTCCAGCCGCAGCCTGATCTCCACGATCGCGGCGTCCCCGGTGCGCCGCGTCCGCCCGCCGAGCGAGGTCAGCAGCCGCCGCATCCGGGCGTTCTCGCTCAGCGCGGTCGCCCGCACCTCCACCAGGCCGCGGTCCCGGGCCAGCGCGAGCAGCAGCCCGGCGAGGCCGCGGCCGAGCCCGCGGCCCTGCCAGGCGTCCTCGACCAGGAACGCGACCTCCGCCGCGCCCGGGTCGCGGACGAGGACCAGGTGCGCCAGCGCCAGCAGCGACCCGTCCGGGCCCTCGGCGACCAGCGTCAGGCCCCGCGCGGGATCGCAGAACCCCTCGAACGACCGGCGCGGCGGGTACGGCTTGGGGCTGAAGTAGCGCATCCGGCGGCTGTCCAGCGAGCAGCGCTCGTGCAGCGCCCGCACGGCGTCGCCGTCGCGCGGCTCGACCGGCCGGACGACCACCTGCGTCCCGTCGCGCAGCGCGATCCGCCGGGACGCCGACGGGCGCGGCGCCGCCGGGAGCGCGGCCCGCACCAGCGCGTCGGCCCGCGCCGCCTCCGTCGCGGTGAACGGCAGCCCGGCGCGCCGGAGCCGGACCGAGCGTCCGCGAACCGGGTCGAGGAGGTCGCGGTGGTCGGGGTCCTCGTCGCCGGGGGCGTCCCAGCGTGCCTCGTCGGCGCGCAGCAGCTCGCCGAGGATCTCGGGCACCGCGTGCGGCTCGGCCCGGAGCCGGGCCGCCAGGGCGAGGGCGCGGGTCGGCTCGTCCACCAGCTCGTGGGGGCGCGCGGGGAGGACGGCGGTGCGGGTGCCGCCCGCCGCGCCCAGCGCCTCGGCGAGGGCGCGGGCGTCCGGGCCGCCGCGCGGGACGTCGACGATGAACTCGTCGACCACCCCGTCGGCGTCGAGCTGGACCGACAGCCCGAGGATGTTGGCGCCGCGCTGGGCCAGCGCGGCCGTGAGGGAGGCGAGGCGGCCGGGACGGTCCTCGATCTCGGTGCGGATGCGCAGCAGCGGCATGGGAGGTTCCCTCCGGGGGCCGGGTGCCCCGTTCGTGTCCGGTGCGGTCGCCGACAAGGGTCGCCGACGCGTGTTACGCGGCCGCTACGTCATCGTGTGCCAGGGGTTTCACATTCCGGACGGGGGTTGAGCCGCCCGCTCCGAGCGCCTAGCGTGCGGTGAGTGATCGACCCCGTGACCGGTGAGCGCGTCAACGACCGACCGCGGCGCGGCCCGTCCCCGACGAGGCTCCCGCTGCTCCTCCCCGGTTCGCTCAGCGAGGAGCAGCGAGCCGTCTACGAGGCGGTGACGGGCGGGCCCCGCGCCGGCGACCGCAATCCCCCCTTCGCCCTGGCCGACGACATCGGGCGCCTGCAGGGCCCGTTCAACGCGATGCTCTACAGCCCTCCCGTCGGGCTGCCGCTGCAGGACCTCGGCGCCGCGCTGCGCTTCCGCACCGGGTTCACTAAGCGCGAGCGCGAGATCGCGACCCTCGTCGTGGCGGCGCACCTGCGCTCCGACTTCGAGTGGTACGCCCACGAGCGGATCGGGCGCCGGCAGGGGCTCGCCGACGAGGAGACGGACGCGTTGCGCGAGGGCCGTGCGCCGATGCTCGCCGACGTCCGCGAGCGCGTCGTGTACGAGGCGGCGCGCCAGCTCGTGGCCGAGGGCGACCTCGCCGACGCCGTCTACACCGAGGCGGTGGCCACCCTCGGCCGCACGGCCCTCGTCGAGCTGGTCACGCTCGTCGGCTACTACCAGGCGCTCGCGCTGCAGTTGCGGGTGTTCCGCGTCGGCGTCCCCGACGGGGAGGCCGCGCCCGAGTGGCCCGCCGCGGGGGACGGGTATGAGTGAGGTGCTGCGCACCGTCCGGCTCGTGCTGCACCCGGTGTCGATGCGCGACCACGGAGCCCTGCTGACGCACTGGACGGGGCCCCTCGTCCGCCGCCACCTGTTCGACGACCGGGTGGTCACGCCCGTGCAGGTCAGCGAGATCATCGAGGCCAGCGAGCGGGACTTCGCCACCGAGGGCTACGGGCTGTGGGCGCTGCGCCCCGCCCCCGCGTCCCCGGGCGGCGGCGCGGCGGCGCCCGGCGGCCCGCTGGCGGGCGTGGCCGGGCTCAGCCACCACGAGGGTCCGCTCGGCCACGGCGTGGACGTCGAGATCCTCTACAGCCTGGAGCCCGACCACTGGGGGCGGGGGCTGGCCGCCGAGGCGTCCCGCGCCGTCCTGGACTACGCGTTCGGAGTGGTCGGGGTGCACCGGATCACCGCCGAGATCGACACGGCCAACCCCGCGTCGTCGCAGATCGCGCTCCAGCTCGGGATGCGCCGGTGGCGGGAGGGCCCCGCCGGGCCCGACGGCGCCGCGTACTACGCCGCCGAACGCTCGCGTTGGGTCGGATCCCGTCGAAAAGTCGACGCTGTGCCCTAGAATCCGTTGCCGCCTGTTGATTTTGCTGCGGAATGCAGCAGGATGAGCCCATGAGCTCCTCCCCGGGCCGGGCGCCCCTGGCTCCCGGTTTCGCCAACGGCGGCGTCTCCCACTGGTACCGGGCGGCCGGACGCCCCGAACCCGGCCCCCGCCTGCCGGGCCCGCGCACCGCCGACGTGTGCGTCGTCGGCGCCGGCTACACCGGGCTCTGGACCGCCTACTACCTCAAGCGCGCCCGCCCCGACCTGCGGATCGTCGTGCTGGAGCGCGAGTTCGCGGGGTTCGGCGCGTCCGGGCGCAACGGCGGCTGGGTGCTGGGGGAGATCGCGGGATCCCGGGAGCGCTACGCCGCCCGGCACGGCCGTCCCGCCGCGATCGCGCTGCAGCACGCCATGTTCCGGGCGGTGGACGAGGTCGTCCGCGTCGCGGGCGCCGAGGACGTCGACGCCGGCCTGGTCAAGGGCGGCGTCCTGCACGTGGCCCGGAACGCCGCCCAGCGCGCCCGCCTCGCCGCCCTGGTGGAGGAGGCGCGCGAGTGGGGCTGGAGCGACGAGGACCTCGTCCCGCTGCCCGCCGCCGAACGCGACGAGCGGCTGCGCGTCGAGGGCGCGACCGGCGCCGCGTGGAGCCCGCACGCCGCGCGCGTGCAGCCCGCCGCGCTCGTCCGGGGGCTCGCCGCGGCGGTCCGGCGGCTCGGCGTGCAGATCTACGAGCGGACGCCGGTCGTGCGGATCGACCCACGCCGGCCGGACGGGGCGGCCGCCGCCGTCACCCCGTTCGGGACCGTCGCCGCCGAGTACGTGCTGCGGGCCACCGAGGGCTTCACCGCCGCGCTGCCCGGCCACCGCCGCGACTGGCTCCCGATGAACAGCTCGATGATCGTCACGACGCCGCTGCCCGCCCGCGCCTGGAAGGAGATCGGGTGGGAGCGCCGCGAGCTGCTCGGCGACATGGCGCACTACTACATGTACGCGCAGCGCACCGCCGACGACCGCATCGCCTTCGGCGGCCGGGGCCGCCCCTACCGGTACGGGTCGCGCGTGGACGACGGCGGCCGGACCGAGCCGTCCACCGTCGACGCGCTCTGGACGATGCTCGCCGGGATGCTGCCCGCCGTCGCCGATGAGGGGGCGGTGGAGCACGCCTGGTCGGGCGTCCTCGGCGTCCCCCGCGACTGGTGCGCGACGGTCGTCCTCGACCGCGCGACCGGGCTCGGCCACGCCGGCGGCTACACCGGCCACGGCGTCGCCACCGCGAACCTCGCCGGCCGCACCCTCCGCGACCTCGTCCTGGGCCGTGACACCGACCTGACGGCGCTTCCGTGGGTGGACCGCCGCGTCCGCCGCTGGGAGCCCGAACCCCTCCGCTGGCTCGGCGTCCACGCGATGTACGCCCTCTACCGCGCGGCCGACGCCCGCGAGTCGTCCGCGCCGTCCGCGCGCACCTCGGGCCTGGCCCGCCTCGCCGACCGGATCACCGGCCACTGACGAGCCGCTGGACGTCCCCGTACGACGGCACGTGAGGGGCGTCGCCCTCCCCGGTCACGCCGAGGGCCGCGGCGACCGCCGCGCGCAGTGCCGCGCGGAACGGGAGTGAACCGGTGCTCACCCGGTGCACGCCGAGCCGGGCGAGCCGCGGGTAGTCGGTCTCGCCCGGCAGGTGGAGCACGTTCAGCGGCAGGCCGGTGGCCTCCAGGACCGCCCGGACGTCGGCGTCGCCGGCGATCCCCGGGACGAAGATCCCGTCCGCTCCCGCCCGCGCGTACGCCCGCGCCCGCCGCAGCGTCTCCTCCAGGTCCGGCGCGCCCAGCCAGAACGTGTCGACGCGGGCGTTGAGGAACACCCCCGGCGCGGCCTCCTTGACGGCCGCGATGACGGCCGCCTGGTCGCGGGCGGAGGCGAGGGCGCCGCCGGCGCGGCCGTCCTCCAGATTGATCCCGGCGATCCCGTACGAGGCGAGCTCGGCGGCGAGCGCGGCCACGTCGCCGGGCCGGTCGGAGAACCCGCCCTCGACGTCGACGGTCACCGGGACGGGCAGCCGCGCCAGCGTCCGGGCGAGCGCCATCGTCTCCGCGCGCGTGCCGCCCGCCCCGTCGGTCTTCCCGGCCGCCGCGGCGACGCCGAGGCTCGTCGTGCCGATCGCCGGGAATCCGGCCTCCACCAGCGCCGCGCCGCTCGCGAAGTCCCAAGCGTTCGGCAGCACCAGCGGACGGTCCCCGTGGTGGAGCCGCCGGAAGCGGCTCGCCTTCTCCTCGCCGAAGTCCATGACCGGCAATCTAGGGGCGGGTCGTTTCAACGGGCGTCGAAGCGTCCGCCGCGCCAGGCCGGGACGGGGCGCCGGTCCGCGGCCACGTCGAAGGCGGCGCGGGCCAGCAGGCGGGTGGAGTCGAGCGTGGGCAGCGGCGACGCCTCGGGCGTGACCAGGAGCGGGATCTCGGTGCACACCAGCGCGACCGCGTCGCACCCGCGTGCGGCGAGGCGCTCGATGATCCGGACGTACTCGCGGCGCGAGTCCTCGGTGAAGACCCCGTTGACCAGCTCGTCGAAGATGATCCGGTCGACGGTCTCCCGGTCGGCCGGGTCCGGGACCTCGGCGGCGATGCCGCGCGCGGCCAGCTCGCGCGGGTAGAGCGGCCCGTCCATGGTGTAGCGGGTGCCGAGCACGCCGACGCGCGTGCGGCCGTCGCGGGCGGCCTGGTCGGCGACGACCTGGACGATGTGCAGGCCGGGAAGCGCCAGGTCGGCGCCGGGGTGTTCGAGGGCCAGGTGCGCGGTGTTGTCGGGGCAGACGAAGAAGTCCGCGCCCGCCGCGGCGAGCCGCCGGGCGCTCTCGGCCAGGATCTCCCTGATCGGGGCGTGGTCACCGGCGTCCCACGAGGGCATGCTGCGCGCGAGCGCGATGAGGTCGAGCGTCACGTCCGGGTGGTCGTCGGGGCCCAGCTCGCGGAAGCCCTCCTGGCAGAAGGTCCGGAAGCACAGCGCGGCGCCTTCCGCGCTGTGGGCGAGGATGCCGAGGTGCCTCATGCTCAGTCCGTTCGTTGTAGCGAACAATCGTCCAGTACAGTGAACACTACCTTCGGAGGGTGGGAGCGGGCGAGTGGATGTGATCGCGGTGATCGCGGCGTCGATCCGGCGGGAGCGCGAGCGCGCCGGGGTGTCCCAGACGGAGCTGGCCAGGCGCGCGGGCCTGGCCAAGTCGACGCTCTCCCAGCTGGAGTCGGGCGCCGGGAACCCGAGTGTGGAGACGCTGTGGGCCCTGGCGACGGCCCTGGGCGTGCCCTTCAGCCGCCTGGTGGACCCGCCGCGCCAGGCCGTCCGGGTGATCCGGGCGGGGGAGGGGCCGGCCGCGCACTCCGACCGGGCCGACTACACGGCGACGCTGCTGGCGTCGTCCCCGCCGCACGCGCGCCGCGACCTCTACCGCGTCACTGCGGAGCCGGGCGAGCCGAGGGTCTCCGACCCGCATCCGCCGGGCACCACCGAGCACGTCGTCCTCAGCGCCGGCCGCGCCGTGGCCGGGCCCGCGTCGGGGCCGCTGGAGCTCGGACCCGGCGACTACCTCGCCTACCCCGGCGACGCCCCGCACGTCTTCGAGGCGCTGGCGCCCGGCACGGTCGCGGTCTTCCTGATGGAGCACCTCTAGTCCGGGCCGGGGCGGGAAGCGGCGCCCCGGCCGCGCCCTAGAAGGTGCGGTAGTGCGTGCTCAGCCGGCCGTCGTCGTCCAGGACGTGGAAGGCGACGCCCGGGGGAGCGGTCAGGTCGGCGATGTCGCCCTGCTGCCACGGCAGCCGGAGGGTGGACACGACGCCGGGGGCGACGAGGAGGGGCCGTCCCGCGAAGGTCGTGGCCGCGGCCGTGTGGGCATGCCCGCACAGCATCGCCACGACCTGCGGGTGCCGCAGGACCACCTCGGCCAGGCGCCGCTCGCCGAACTGCCGGATCCCGTCCACGTACGGGATCTGGAGCCTCACGGGCGGGTGGTGGAAGCAGACGAACGCGGGCGCGTCCGGCGCCTCGGCGAGCCGCCGGTCGAGCCACCCGATCGTCTCGTCGTCGAGGCGCCCGTGGGCCTCGCCGGGGACGGTCGAGTCGCACATCAGGAAGGTGGCCCCGCCGATCTCGTGGACGCGGTTGACCGGGCCGTCGCCCGGCGGCTCGTCCAGGAGGAACTCTAGGTACGGGCCGCGCCTGTCGTGGTTTCCGGGGCAGGTCAGCACCGGATGCCCCGACGCGAGGACCTTGCGGGCCTGCTCGTACTCGGCGGGCTCGCCGTGGTCGGCGATGTCCCCGGTGACGAGGACGGCGTCGACCGGCACGCCGTTCAGGTGGTCCATGACCCGGGCCGCGCGTTCGGCCCGGCCGTCGCCGCCGTCCAGATGGGTGTCGCTGAGCTGCGCGAGAACAATCATGGTGCGAATCTAGAACCCGACCGGACCAGGATTAAGATCCAGTTCCATGCGCGGAGAATGGACCGGTTCGGTCGACCTGCATCTGGACGTCGACCCCTCGGGCGGCCGCCGCGCCGGACTCGAACGCGCCCTCCGGGAGGCCGTCAGGTCCCGGCGCCTGGCCCCCGGCGACGTCGTCCCCTCGACCCGCGCGCTGGCCGCCGAGCTGGGCCTGGCGCGCGGGACGGTCAGCGCCGCCTACGACCAGCTGACGGCCGAGGGCTATCTCACGGCCGTCCCCGGCGGGCGGACGCGGGTCGCGGCCGGGCCCGCGCCGGCGCCGGCGCCCGCGGAGCCGGCGTCCGCCGAGGCGCCGGCGCACGACCTGCTGCCCGGGCGGCCCGACCTGAGCACGTTCCCCTCCACGGCGTGGCTGCGCTCGACGCGCCGCGTCCTGGCGTCCGCCCCGCCCGACGTGCACGCGCTCGGCGACCCGCGCGGCCGCCGCGAGCTGCGCGAGGCGCTGGCCGGATACCTCGGCCGGGCCAGGGGTGTGCACGCCGACCCCTCCCGGATCGTGGTGACGTCCGGGTACGCCCAGTCCCTCGGCCTCCTCGCCTCCGTCCTGCGGGACCTCGGAACGCACTCGATGGCGATGGAGGAGCCGGGGCATCCGTTCCACCGCGCGATCGTCCGGCGCGCCGGGCTCGCCGTCGTCCCGCTGCCCGTGGACGAGCGGGGCGCGCTCCCGGGACCGCTCGGCCCGGCGGGCGCGGCCGTGCTGACCCCGGCGCACCAGTACCCGACCGGCGCTACCCTCCCCCCGGACCGCCGCCGCGCCTTCGCCGCCTGGGCCCGCGAGGCCGGCGGCACGATCGTCGAGGACGACTACGACGGCGAGTTCCGCTACGACCGCCAGCCGGTCGGGGCCCTGCAGGGGACGGCGCCCGACCACGTCGTCTACGGCGGCACCTCGTCCAAGACCCTGGCCCCGGCGCTGCGCCTGGCCTGGCTGGTCCTGCCCGCCCACCTGGTCGAGCCCTTCGCGGAGGCCAAGCGCCTCGCCGACGCCCACACCCCGTCGCTCGCGCAGCTCGTCCTCGCCGACCTCATCGGCACCCACGCCTACGACCGGCACGTCCGCGCCGCCCGCCTGCGCTACCGGCGCCGCCGCGACCTCCTGGTCGCGGCGCTGCGCGACCGCGCCCCCGGGGTCCGGGTCCAGGGGGTCGCCGCAGGGCTGCACGCCCTGGTCATGCTCCCGGACGGCGGACAGGGTGAGGGCGAGGTCATGCGCCGCGCCGCGTTCCATGACCTCGCCCTCATGCCTCTGCGCGACCACTGGCAGGACCCCGGCGACCGCCCCCAGGGCTTCGTCGTCGGCTACAGCACCCCGGTCGGCGCCGCCTACCCGGCCGCTCTGGACGCCCTCTGCGCCGTGCTCGCCCCGGCGTGACCCGCGCCGCTCACATGTTCGTGCGCGGCTCGGGCGCCGCCCCCTCGTCCTCGCCGACCAGCCACGCGTCCTCCTCCTCGATGTCTCCTGCCGGGATGGTGGTGGGGACGGCCGACCACGCGTGGAAGAGCGTCGGAGGCCCGCCCCACGTCGGGGTCGGCACCACCCACTGGTCGTCGGCGACGTGGTTGTTGTAGAGACCGAGGGCGTAGGCGGGGTACTGGTCAGGCACGATCCCCCAGTAGTTGGCGCCGGTGCCCGGCACGGGGATGAACCTCCAGTGCTGGAGCGGGCTGCCCGTCCGCCCTTCCCGTGCGGTCAGGATCGGCGACAGCTGCGGGATGCTTCCGGGGCCGGGCCCCGGACGGAACGTCAGGACGTGCTCGTTGACCTGGTGCTCCACAAGGTGGACGGAGCGCCCGCCGCGCAACCGGATCTCGTACAGCCGCCATTGCGCCGTCTTGTCGGACGGCAGCGGCCAGTGGTTCTCGTTCTGCACCTCGTCGTTGAGCGTCGTCGTCGACTGGTTCTCGCTCTGCAGGAAGGTGCCCGACACCTGGTGGACGAGCAGGACGGGCTCGCGGGTGGGGGGCTGTCCCTGGACCAGGCGCTGAGCCGGCATATGCGGTTCCTCTCGGGGGATCGACGTCACGCTCCCCATTCCCGAGTGCGACGTTCTGGTCACTTACCGTGAGGTTGCGCCTGTCTGGCGACTCCGCGACCCACATCTGGCCTGCGACCGTCACCCTCCGCGATCCGGCATGGGCGCGGGCCGCCCGCCGCCCGCCGCCCGCCGCTAGGGTGATCATGTGCCCAGCAGCGTTCTCGTTCTGACCGGCCCTCCCGGAGCGGGGAAGTCGACGGTCGCGGCTCGGATCGCCCGCCGCCAGGAGAAGGCCGTCCACCTGCACACCGACGACTTCTGGCACTGCATCGTGGCCGGAGCGGTCCCGCCGTACGAGCCGGCGTCGCACTCCCAGAACGAGACGGTGATGGACGTCATCGCCGGTGCGGCGTTCACCTACGCGAGCGGGGGCTTCGTCACGGTCGTCGACGGAATCGTCGGCCCCTGGATGCTCGGCCACTTCCGCCGGCAGGCGACGCGGCACCCCTCGGTGCCCTTCCACTACGCGGCGCTTCGCCCGCATCGCGACGTCACGCTCGCCCGTGCGCAGGCCCGGACGGCGCCCGGTGCGCTGGTGGATCGGCGTCCCGTCCTGGCGATGTGGGACCAGTTCGCCGACCTCGGCGAGCTGGAGCGCCACGTGCTCGACACCTCGGGCGAGGACGCCGCCGGGACCGAGGCCCGGGTCGCCGAGGCCTTCGCCTCCGGCCGCCTGCGGCTGCGCCTCTAGGGTGGCGCCCGGGACCGTTCCCGCCGGCCGGCGGCATTTCGCTCGACGCCCCGCACGGGTCTCTGAGAGCGTGGGAGCCGATATCCGATCTTGATTGGTGGAGGCCGACCGTGGCGTGCCGGATCAGTGAACTCGTGCTCGACTGCCGCGACCCGGAGAGACTCGCGGAGTTCTGGTGCGAGGTGCTCGGGTTCGTGGAGCTGGACCGGGAGGACGGCGACATCGAGATCGGCCCGCCGGAGGGGTCCGGCGGGCTCCAGCCGACGCTGATCCTCAGCCGCAGCGACGAGCCGAAGAACGGCAAGCTGCGGCTGCACTTCGACGTGAACGCGACGGACCGGGACCAGGACGCCGAACTGGAGCGGCTCCTCGCCGCCGGCGCGCGGCCGGTGGACATCGGGCAGACCGGGGAGGAGAGCTGGGTCCCCCTGGCCGATCCGGAGGGCAACGAGTTCTGCCTGCTCCGGGCGCGCCTGACCTGACCGCCGGGGCCGGGCTCACCGGCCGGTCCGGAAACGCGAGCCGGCGAAGGCGCCGGCGAGGGCGGACAGGATCGGCACGACGATGAAGGCGGCGAGCAGGAGCGGGGTGCCGTCGACGTCGAGCGTGCGGTCCAGGACGAAGGTGAAGAACGCTCCCACGGTCTCGGTCAGCAGGAAGCCCGCGGCCCCGCCGACCACGAGCCCGATCATGGCGCCGGTGTGGTTCATGGTCCCCATGATCGGGACGCGGCCGCCCCCGCCGCATCGGCCCGCGGCGGGCTTCCGCCCTACCCCGCCGGTTGCGGGCCGGCGGCGCGCCTACCGCCGTGGTCGCACCCAGCGCGGGCTGACCATGCCGGACTCGTAGGCGAGGATGACGAGCTGCGAGCGGTCCCGCACGTCCAGCTTGGACATGATGCGGCTGACGTGGGTCTTGGCCGTGGCGGGGCTGAGCACGAGGCGGGCGGCGATCTCGTCGTTGCTGAGCCCGGCGGCGACGAGCAGCATCACCTCCCGTTCCCGGACGGTGAGGGAGTCGAGCCGCGGGCCGGGGACGGGCGCCTGGGCGCGCCCGGCGAACTCTCCGATGAGGCGGCGGGTGACGGACGGGGTGATCAGCGCGTCCCCGCGCGCCGCCACCCGCACCGCGTGGATCAGCTCCGCCGGCTCGGTGTCCTTGAGCAGGAAGCCGGTGGCTCCGGCGCGCAGCGCCCCGTACACGTACTCGTCCAGGTCGAAGGTCGTCAGGATCACCACCCGCACGCCGCCGAGCCGCGGGTCGGCGGTGATCCGCCGGGCGGCCTCCAGGCCGTCCATGCCGGGCATCCGCACGTCCAGCAGCGCCACGTCCGGGCGCAGCCCGCGGCAGGCGGAGACCGCCCGCGCGCCGTCCGCGGCCTCGCCGACGACGGTGATGTCGTCCTCGTCGTCGAGGATGGAGCGGAACCCGGCCCGCACGAGGCCCTGGTCGTCGGCCAGCAGAACCTTGATCATCGCTTGCGCGCCTCGTTCCCGTAGGGCAGCCGGGCCCGGACGAGGAAGCCGCCGCCCGGCCGCGGACCCGCCGTCAGCTCGGCGGCCAGCGCGCGGGCCTGCTCGCGCATGCCGTCGACGCCGCTGCCCGGCCCCGCCGGCGGCGCGGGGGAGCCCCGGCCGTCGTCGGCGACCCCGACGAGCAGCGCGCCCGGCCCGCGCTCGACGCTGACGGTGACCTCCGCGGCGACGGCGTTCCGCAGGGCGTTGGTCAGCGACTCCTGGACGATGCGGTACGCGGCCAGGCCGACCTCGGTGGGCGGGTCCGCCTCGCCGGTGACGCCGCCGTGCACGGTGAGCCCGGCCGCCCGCGCCGTCCCGATCAGCCCGCCGATCCCGTCCAGGGAGGGCGGGGGCGCGGTCGGCGCCTCCTCGTCGGCCTGCCGCAGCACCCCGAGGGTCGCGCGCAGGTCGCGCAGGGCCTCCCGGCTCGACGCCTTGATGGCGGCGAGAGCCGCCTCGCCCTGCGCCGGGTCCCGGTGGAAACGGTGCAGCGACGTTCCGGCCTGGACGTTGATGAGCGAGAGGTGGTGCCCGACGACGTCGTGCAGCTCGCGGGCGATGCGCAGCCGCTCCTCGCCGGCGGCGCGCCGCTCGGCCTCGCGCAGGTAGGCGATCCGGCTGTGCCGCACCCACCCGAGCGCGACCACGGCCACCAGCCATCCGGTCAGCATGAACAGGGCGACGCCGTTGACGTCGCGGTTGCCGAGGAGGGTGCCGGCGCCGGTGGCGATCACGGTCAGCGCCGCGAGGACGACGGCGGCCTGGAGCCGGCCCGCGGCCGCGACCGCGTACAGCGCCGCGATGACCGCGATCATCAGCCCGCCGTCGTGCAGGCTGGCGACGTAGTAGACGCCGGTGGCCACGAGGACGAGCGCCGCGACGGCCACCGGGCGCCGGCGGGCGAAGAACAGCGCCCCGCAGGCGAAAAGGATCAGCGCCCAGTCGAACGCCGTCGCGGCCCACGGCTCCTCGCGCGGCCCCACGAGCGACTTCAGGCTGCTGACGGCCACCACGGCGAGCACTCCGCCCGCCAGGGCCGCGTCCCGCACGCGCCCTGCCGGCGGGATCAGGCGACCACCCATCATCCCGTCAGCCTAGACGCCGGTCCGGCGCGGCTCCGTCCTCCGCGAGGCCGAGCGCTTCGCGCCGGACCCGCAACCGGGGTTGTAGACGGGCGCCGTCCGCCCGCAACCGGGGGAGGACGCGCGGCGCCCCTCGCCGCCGCGCGAGCGGTCAGTCCTCGTAGGTGTGGACGAAGCGGGACAGGAGGCGGGCGAAGGCGGAGCGCTCCTCGTCGGTCCAGCCGCTCATGGCCTTGGCGAAGTGCTCCTGCCGGGTGCGGCGGGTGGCGTCGACGACGGCCCTGCCGGCGTCGGTGAGCTCCAGATGGATGCGGCGGCCGTCCTCCTGCGAGGCGACCCGCCGGACGTAGCCCGACTTGACCGCCTCGGCGACGATGCGGCTGCCGCGCGAGGCGTCGACGCCGAGGCGGGCGGCCACCAGGCCGACGCTCATTTCCTCGCCGGGCCGGTCGGGACCCTCGTCCACGATGTCCACGACGTGCAGGACCTGCACGTCGACGGGGAGGTTGTGGTCGCGGATCGCCGCCTTGCCCAGCCGCTGCCGCGACATGCCCCTGCGCAGCCTGACCATGCTCCGCTCGACGGCGTCCAGCGCCTCGTCGCTCATGGCGCCCAGTCTAGATGGATTGCGCGACTCATCTATCTGTGTTTAGCATCTATATGTCTAACGCATAGAAATGGGAGGTGCGCGTGATCGAGACGACCGCGCCGATGACCGACCGGCACCGGCTGCTGGTGTTCGGCGGCCTCATGCTCGCCGGGCTCATGTCCTCGCTGGACGCGACGGTGCTCGGCACCGCGCTGCCGACGATCGTCGGGGACCTCGGCGGGCTCGACCGGCTCGCCTGGGTGTCGACGGCGTACGTGCTGGCCACCAGCGTCACCGTCCCCCTGTCGGGACGGCTCGGCGACCTGTTCGGGCGCCGCCGCGTCCTGCTGACGGGCCTGCTCGGGTTCCTCGCCGGATCGGCGGCGTGCGGGGCGGCGCCCACCATGACCTGGCTGATCGTGTTCCGCGCCGTCCAGGGCGCCGCGGCCGGCTGCCTGATGAGCTCGATGTTCGCGCTCACCGGCGAGCTGTTCGAGCCGCGCGAGCGCGCCCGGTACCAGGGCTACTCGGCGATCGTCTTCGCCGTCTCCAGCATCGCGGGACCGCTGGCCGGAGGCGTCCTCACCGACCACGCGTCGTGGCGGTGGGTGTTCTACCTCAACCTGCCGCTCGGCATCGCCGCCACCGCCGTGATCGTGCTGTTCCTCCGGCTGCCGGCGCCGCAGGGCAGGCCCCGGATCGACTACGCCGGGATCGTCCTGCTCGGCGCCGCCGTCACCTGCTTCACCCTGTTCACCAGCTGGGCCGGAACACGGTACGCGTGGGGCTCGCCCGTCGTCCTCTCGCTGGCGGCGGCCTCGGCCGTGCTGTTCACCGCGTGGGCGCTCGCCGAACGGACGGCCGCCGAGCCGATCATCCCGCCGCGGCTGTTCCGCGACCGGTCGTTCAGCGTGGCCTGCGCCGTCGCGGCCGTCGGCGGCGCCACCGGGTTCGGCCTCGCCACCTACCTGCCGATGTTCTTCCAGGTCGTCGGGGGAGTCGGCGCGACCCGATCGGGCCTGCTCCTGCTGCCGATGATGCTCGCGCTCCTGGCCTCGTCCATGGCGGCCGGGAAGTACATCCACCGCACCGGCCGCTACCACCGGCTCCCGGCCGCGAGCATGGCGGTCAGCGCGGCCGGAATCGCGCTGCTGGCGACCATGGACGCCGGCACCGGCCTGGTCGCCGCGGGCTGCTACATGGCGGTGCTCGGCTTCGGCGCCGGGCTGTCCCAGCAGGTCGTCATGCTGATCGCGCAGCAGGCCGCGCCGCACCGCGACCTCGGCGCGGCGAGCTCGGGCGTCTTCGCGAGCCGCATGCTCGGCACCGCCGCCGGGATGGCCGTCTTCGGCGCCGTCGTCTCGAACCGGTTCGCCGAGGAGATCGTGCGACGGGTCCCGGACGGGCGGGTCCCGGCGTTCGGCGACGCCGTCCGCCCCGAGGTCCTGGAGACCCTCCCGGCGCCGGTGCGCGACGGCGTCGCCGAGGCCTTCGCGGACGCGTTCTCCACCCTGTTCGTCACCGCGCTGCCCGTCACCGTGCTGGGCCTGGCGGCGGCGCTGCTGCTCCGCCACGTCCCGCTGGCGCGGCGCGGCCCAGAGAACCGCTAGTCGTCGAGCGCGGCGTCGTGGACGAGGAGGGCGATCTGGACGCGGTTGTTCAGCTCCAGCTTGGCCAGCAGCCGCGACACGTACGCCTTCACGGTGGCGACGCTGAGCGACAGCTCCTTGCCGATCTCGCTGTTGGTCAGGCCGCGGCCGACGAGCGCGGCCACGGCCCGCTCGCCGTCGCTCAGCCGGTCCAGCAGGCCGCGGGCGCGGGCCCGGCGCGGATCGGCGCCGCTCTCGGCGACGTAGGCCATCATCCTGCGCAGCACCGCGGGCGACATCATCGGCTCGCCCGCCGCGACCTGGCGGATCGCCCGCATGATCTCCGGCGGTGGGGTGTGCTTCAGCAGGAAGCCGCTCGCGCCGGCGCGCATCGCCCGCAGGATGTGGTCGTCGCTGTCGAACGTGGTCAGGATGATGATCTCGGGCGGCTCGCGGCGGCCGCGCAGCAGCGCGGTCGCCGCGAGCCCGTCCAGCCGCGGCATCCGGATGTCCATCAGCACGACGTCGGGCCGGTGCTGGTTCACGGCGGCGACGACCTCGGCGCCGTCGGCGACGTCCGCGATGACCTCCAGGTCGCCGGCGCTCGCCAGCATCATCGACAGGCCGGCCCGGACGAGCGCGTCGTCGTCGACGATCAGGACGCGGACGGGAGGGGAGTCCATCCCGCCACCCTACGGGCGGCTCAGTCGCGGCGCAGGCGGCGTCCGGTGACGCTCGACGCCGCCAGCCGGAACCACGCCTCCCGATCGCCACCGGGCCACGGCCGGACCTGCGCGACCTCGGCCTTCTCCGCCTCGGAGAGAAGGTGCGCGCCGCCCCGCAGCAGCACGCTCCAGCCCTCGTGGCGGGCCTCCTCGAACCGGTCGACCTCGAAGGCCGCCCGGACCTCCCCGCCGGTCACCGCCGTCAGCAGGTTGCGGGTCAGCCGGCCCGCCGCGGATGTGCGGAAGATCACCGAGTCTCCCTCGACCGCGTAGTTCACGGGGATGACCGTCGGTCCCTCGCCGTCGTCGAACGCCACCCGGCCGATGGTGCCGCCGGCGAGGAGCTTCATGCACTCGGCGCGGTCGAGTTCTTCGAGGACGGGCTCGTCAGAGGAGTTCGCTGCCATGAGTATCACCTTTCCCACCGGTACCGGCGCCATGCGCGGCCCGCAGCGGAAGGCGGGCGCGCAACCGGAACCGCCCGTCGCCGGTGCGGCCGTGCTCCAGGGTCCCGCCGAGCAGCGCCACGCGCTCGGCGAGGCCGACCAGCCCCGTGCCGGAGCCGGGGAGGGGCAGGGCGGGCGGGCCGGCGGGCATCGCGTTGACGATCTCGACGTCCAGTTCGGCGCCCGCGTCCAGGAACACCCGGACGTCCGCGCCCGGCGCGTGCTTGCGGGCGTTCGTCAGCCCCTCCTGGACGATCCGGTAGGCGTGCCGCCCCACGCGGGAGGGGACCATCCCGGGGTCGGGGACGTTCCGCTCCAGCGTGACGCGGCCCCCGGCCCGCCGCGACTCCTCGACGAGCGCGGGGACGTCCGCGAGCGTCGGCTGCGGGCGCTCGGGATCGGCGCCGGGCGCGTCGTCGCGCAGGACGCCGATCACCTCGCGCAGGTCCTCCATCGCCTCGTAGGCGCTGCGCCGGATGATCCCGGCGGCCTCGCGCTGCCCGTCCGGCGTGCCCGGGCCGAACTCCAGCGCCCCCGCGTGCACCGCCAGCAGCGAGATGCGGTGCGCGAGGACGTCGTGCATCTCGCGGGCGAGCCGCTCGCGCTCCAGCAGCCGGGCCTCCTCGACCCGCAGCCGCTGCTCGGTCTCGGCGGCGCGGGCCCGCTCCTCCAGCGAGGCGATGAGCTGCCGCCGGGACCGCACCAGCATGCCCGTCGTCACGAGGACCGCGTAGATCAGCGCGAAGATGACGCTTCCCTGGAGGAACTGCCCGTCGGGCGACGCGAACCGGAACAACACGATGATCAGTGCCAGGCTGGCGCCGGCGATCGGCAGCGCGATCCGCCAGGGCCGCAGCATCGCCAGCGAGTACATCGCGATCGCCGCCGTGCCGAGCGTCGTCGTCGCCGCCCACTGCGCGAACACCATCACGACCGCGAGGGCCACCGGATGGCGGCGCCGGAAGAGGACGAGGAACACGCAGGCGACGGCGCCGATCAGCACGTCCCGCCGGACCAGGATCGTCTCCCCGGGGGGCAGGTCGTCGATCGTGCCCTGGAGCAGCACCCAGCCGAGCGCCATCGCGGCGCCGGCGGCGCCGAGGTCGCCGAGCCAGTCGCGCCACGGCCGGCGCAGGAGGTCCATCCGCCCCACGGTAGCCATGCCGACCGCCTCCGTCAGTGGCCGCAGGTCGGCGCCGCGTCGACTTTGGTCTGCGGGACGCGTCCTGGGGCTGTCCCCACCCCGCGGCCGCCCGCTGCCCGCAGTGTGCCCGCGCCTTCGCGTGCCTAGCGTCTGTGGGCATGACGACGACACCACCGAGGCGGCGCGAGGCCGCCATGGAGAAGGTCGCCCACAGCAGGAGCGCGCCCAGGATGCCGCCGGCGAACTGGGCGGCCCA
>NZ_BAABEV010000049.1:0-67017 GCF_039540335.1 Actinomadura verrucosospora
GCCGCAAGCGGCGACCAGGGGACCCCAGACCAGTAGCGGGGGCAGGATTTGAACCTGCGACCTCTGGGTTATGAGCCCAGCGAGCTACCGAACTGCTCCACCCCGCGGTGATGTCTTAACTGTATGGGGTGGGGGGTGGTTAGGCAAACGGGTTGGGGTGGGGGGCTTGGAGGGCGGCGGTGAGCATGGCGGTGAGGTCGGTGGTGAAGGTGTCGTGTGCGGGGGTGGGTGGGGGTGTGGGGGGGTGGTGGGTGCGGGTGGCGCGGTCGGATAGGGCGGCGGTGAGGAAGGCGATGAAGAGGGAGATGCGTTCGAGGGCGATGGGTTCGGGGAGGGTGGCGCGGCAGGCGGTTTCGAGGAGGTGGAGTTGTTGTTGGAGGGCGGTGTCGTGGAGGAGGGGTGGGGGTTGGTGGTCGCGGATTCCGGCGCGTCCGGCGAGTTGGGCGGTGATGCGGAGGAAGTCGCGGCCGTGGGGGGTGCGGAGTTCGTCGGCGGTGGGGCGGACGATGGCGTCGACGATGGTGTGGGGGTCGTCGGGGTGGAGGGTGGGGAGGGTGGTGGCGCGGGCGGGTTCCATGCGGGTGATGCCGGCGCGGAGGATGGCGTGGAGGAGGCCGTCGCGGGAGCCGAAGTGGTAGGTGACGGCGGAGTCGTTGGCCTGTCCGGCGAGGGCGACGATGTCGCGGGTGCGGGTGGCGTCGATGCCGTGGGCGGCGAAGAGGTGGGCGCCGGCGCGGATGAGGGCGTCGCGGGTGGCTCTTGCGTCTTTCGGCACGCCGGTGATACTAACAGGGGGCGTTAATAACGACGCCTGTTATAACCGGAGGCGGGCATGGCGGACGTCTACGATCCCTTCGATCCCGGCTTCCAGGCCGATCCCTATCCGGCCTACCGGCGGCTCCGCGACGAGGAGCCGGTGCACCGCCACGGGGAGCCGCCGTTCTGGGCGCTGTCGCGGTTCGAGGACGTCTGGGCGGCGACGCGGGACGCGGAGGCGTTCTCGTCGGCGCAGGGTCTGACGTTCCACCCGGACGAGATCGGCACGCTGGGCCTGGCCCCGACGATCGTGATGCTGGATCCGCCGCGGCACACGGTGCTGCGGCGCCTGATCAGCCACGGGTTCACGCCGCGCCGGACGGCCGCGCTCGAAGGCCTGCTCCGGGAATTCGTCCGGTCCCGGATCGCGGTGATGGAACGCAGGGCGGCCGACGGCGAGACGCCCGACCTGCACCGGGACTTCTCCTCGCCGCTGCCGACGTTCGCGCTGGCGCACCTGCTCGGCGTCCCGGAGGCCGACCGCGCGAGGTTCGATCCGTGGGTGTCCGCCCTCACGACCCTGCAGGACGAGGGGTTCGGCCCGCACTCGGCGCGGGAGGGGGCGGTGAACGCGGTGGCGGAGATGTTCGGCTACTTCAGCGACGTGATCGCCGCGCGCCGCGCCGATCCGTCCGACGACCTGGTCAGCGCGCTGGCGGCCGCGGAGGTGGACGGGGAGCGCCTCACCGACTGGGACGTCCTCGGGTTCTGCTTCGTCATGGTGGCGGGCGGCAACGACACGACCGGGAACCTGATCTCGCACGGCGTGGCGCTGCTGGACGGCGCCCACGGGCAGCGCGAGCGCCTGGCGGCCGACCCGTCGCTGATACCGAACGCGCTGATGGAGTTCCTGCGCCTGGAGAGCTCCGTGCAGGCGCTGGCCCGGACGACCACGCGCCCGGTCACGCTGCACGGGACGCGGATCCCGGAGGGCGAGAAGGTGATGATGCTGTTCGGGTCGGCGAACCGGGACGAGCGCGAGTTCGGCCCGTCGGCCGGCGAGCTCGACGTCACCCGTGAGATTCCGCGCCATCTGGGTTTCTCCAGCGGCGTCCACTTCTGCATCGGGTCGCATCTGGCGAAGCTTCAGGCCCGTGTCGCGCTGGAGGAGCTTCTCCAGGCCCACCCCCACATCGGGGTGGACCTGGAGAACGCGGTGCGCATCCAGTCGCCCTTCACCCGCGGCTGGGTCTCGCTTCCGGCGACGGGCGTCGCGGGGCCGCCGCGGACGTCGTGAAGGGCGGCCGCCGTCAGAGAGGGGCGAAGGCTCCGTTCTCCTGGCAGGCTGAGACGGTCGCGGTGTCGACGTCGTAGTACCAGAGGTGCATGCGCAGGCGTCTGGCGCGCAGGCTCTTGGTCACCGCCGGGTAGCGGCGCAGCTTGTCGGCCTGGGCGAGCAGATGCTGGTGCCCGGGATCCGCGTCGGGGGTGTGCAGGCGGCGCCAGTGGTGGGTCTGGAGCAGCCACAGCCACATCGTCGGCGCCGTCCGCGGGGCCTGCGACCGGGTCCGCGCCTGGACGGCGCCGCACTGGGTGTGGCCGCAGAGGATCAGGTCGGTGACGCGCAGCACGTTGACGGCGTACTCCACCGTCGCGGCCTCGGCGGTGAGCCGGCCGATCCGGTGCGGCGGGATGACGTTGCCGGCGGTGCGGAGTTCGAACAGTTCGCCCGGCCGGGCGCCGGTCAGCTCGGTCGGCACGAGCCGGGCGTCGGAGCAGGCGATGAACATCGCGCGGGGCGCCGGGGCCGGCGCGCCGCCGGTCCGGTGGCCGCCCTGGCGCTGCGGGGCGAGGCGGGCATGGTCGATCAGGGGTTGCATGGGGAGCAGATCCTTCGGTTCCGATGACGAACCAGACGGGGCCGGGTGCGGGCACGCGGAGCTCGCACGCGCTCGACCGCGCGCCTATCCGCGTGGGCGTCCGGTTCTAGCAGCGCAGGATCTGCGATCGGTTGCGGGGCGGCGCCGCCGGACCCCCGGCCGCCGGTGGCCTGCCGGTGCCGGCCACGGGGCGCCGGGCCACGGCGGTCACCGTGGGGGCGGTCCGGCTCGGCGGGAAGTGCGCGGCGCCTCCGAAGTAGGAGCCGTGGCCGGCCTCGCAGTGCTCGAAGGACGGCTGGAGGAGGGCGTCCGCGCCATGGGCGGGCGACGTCGCGCAGGACACGGCGGCGGCCGAGCGGTCGGCGTCGGCGATGTACGCGGCGCTGCCGCGATGTCCGCTGGAGTGGCTCACCCCGTGCAGCAGCAGCACCAAGGGGATCGCCGCCAGCACCCACGCGCGCATCGCCCGCGTACGCGGTCGGCCTGCCCTGGTCGCACGGTTCCCCACGCCGCAGAGATTACTCAAAGTAATGATCGGACACTAGCTGTGACGGGTGAGGGGTTCCTGCCCCCCGTGACGCGGGCGGGCCCGCACCCCCCGGGGTGCGGGCCCGCCAGGACCAGGGGAACCGCCTACCCCATGTGCGGGTACCGGTAGTCGGTCGGCGGGACGAACGTCTCCTTGATCGAGCGGGGGGACGTCCAGCGCAGCAGGTTGAACACCGAGCCGGCCTTGTCGTTGGTGCCGGAGGCCCGGGCGCCGCCGAACGGCTGCTGCCCGACGACGGCGCCGGTGGGCTTGTCGTTGATGTAGAAGTTGCCGGCGGCGTAGCGGAGCACCTCGGCGGTGTGCGCCGCCGCGGCCCGGTCGGTGGCGATGACGGCGCCGGTCAGGGCGTAGTCGGCGACCGACTCCATCTGGGCGAGCATCGCGTCGTAGGCGTCGTCCTCGTACACGTGGACGCCGAGGACCGGCCCGAAGTACTCGGTCCGGAAGATCTCGTTCTCCGGGTCGCCGGACACGAGCACGGTGGGCCGGACGAAGTACCCGACGGAGTCGTCGCAGGTCCCGCCGGCCACGATCTCGACGTCCGGGTCGCCCTGGGCGCGCTCGATGGCGGCCTTGTTCTTGGCGAAGGCCCGCTCGTCGATGACGGCGCCCATGAAGTTGGACAGGTCGGCGACGTCGCCCATGGTGAGCTCGTCGACCTCGGCGGCCAGCTCCTCCTTGAAGCCGTCCTCCCAGATGGAACGCGGGATGTAGGCGCGAGACGCGGCGGAGCACTTCTGGCCCTGGTACTCGAAGGCGCCGCGGACGAGCGCCGTCTTCAGGACGGCCCGGTCGGCGGACGGGTGCGCGACCACGAAGTCCTTGCCGCCCGTCTCCCCCACGACCCGCGGGTAGCCGCGGTACTTCTCGATGTTGGCGCCGACGGTCTTCCACAGGTGCTGGAACGTCGCGGTGGAGCCGGTGAAGTGGATCCCGGCGAGGTCGCGGTGCTGGAGCGCGACGTCCGACACCGCGAGCCCGTCGCCGGTCACGAGGTTGATCACGCCCGGCGGGAGCCCGGCCTCCTCCAGCAGCCTCATGAGCAGCACGGCGGAGTACGTCTGCGTGGGGGACGGCTTCCACACCACGACGTTGCCCATCAGGGCGGGCGCGGTCGGCAGGTTCGCGGCGATCGCGGTGAAGTTGAACGGGGTGATCGCGTAGACGAACCCCTCCAGCGGCCGGTGGTCGGACCGGTTCCACACTCCGGGGCTGCTGATCGGCTGCTCGGCGAGGATCCGCCGGGCGAAGTGCACGTTGAAGCGCCAGAAGTCGACGAGCTCGCAGGGGCTGTCGATCTCCGCCTGCTGGACGGTCTTGGACTGCCCGAGCATGGTCGCGGCCAGCAGCGTCTCCCGCCACGGCCCGGCGAGCAGGTCGGCGGCCCGCAGGAAGATCGCGGCGCGGTCGTCGAAGGCCATCGACCGCCACGCGGGCGCGGCCGCGAGCGCCGCGTCTATCGCGTCCCGCGCGTCCTGCTCGGTGGCGGTGCCGAAGGTGCCGAGCACCGACGCGTGCCGGTGCGGCTGGACGACGGCGACCTTGGCGCCCGCGCCGAGGCGCCGCTCGCCCCCGATCGTCATCGGCAGGTCGATCGGGGTCTCGGCGGTCAGCTCGGCGAGCTTCGCCTCCAGCCGGGCCCGCTCGGCGCTGCCGGGGGCATAGCCGCGTACCGGCTCGTTCACCGGCGTCGGAACGTTGGTGACGGCGTCCATGGAAACTCCTTAGCGGGAGACGAACGAACGGAGGAAGAAGGCGAGGTTGGCGGGACGCTCGGCGAGCCGCCGCATGAAGTAGCCGTACCAGTCGGCCCCGTAGGGGACGTAGACGCGCATCCGGTGGGCCTCGGCGAGCCGCCGCTGCTCGGCGGCCCGGATGCCGTAGAGCATCTGGAACTCGTAGGAGGAGGGCGACCGCTCGGCGGCCAGGGTGAGCGCGATCTCGATGATGCGCGGGTCGTGGCTGGCGACCATCGGGTACCCGTCGCCCCGCATGAGCCGCCGCAGCGCCCGCACGTACGCCCGGTCCACCTCGTGCCTGCTCTGGAACGCGACCGAGGCGGGCTCGGCGTAGGCGCCCTTGACCAGCCGCACGCGCGACCCCTCGCCCACGAGGTCCCGCAGGTCGCCCTCGGTGCGCCGCAGCATCGCCTGGACGGCGACCCCGGCCCACGGGAAGTCGACCCGCAGCTTCCCGAGGATCTCCAGCGTGGAGTCCACGGTCGTGTGGTCCTCCATGTCGAGGGTGACGGTCATGCCGACCCGCTCCGCCGCGGAGCAGATCTCCCGCGCGTGGTCGAGCGCGAGGTCGCCGGGCAGCGCCTGCCCGAGCGCGGACAGCTTCACCGAGGCGTCGGAGCCCCCGGCGAGCCCGTGCTCGTCGAACGCCTCGAACAGGCGCAGGTAGGCGTCCCGGGTGGCCCGCGCCTGGGCGGGCTCGCGGGTGTCCTCCCCCAGGTGGTCGAGGGTGACCTCCAGCCCGCCGTCCCGCAGTTCCCGCACGGCCTCGAGCGCGGCGTCGAGATCGTCCCCGGCGACGAACCGGTCGACGACTCCCCTGGTCAGCGGCACGGAGGTGATGACATCGCGCATCCGTCCGCTGCGCGCGGCGGCGAGAAGAAGCGGGCTGAGCATGGAACCCTCCAACGTCAAGGAACACCTCGCACGTTAGGAGCACCGCCGCGCAGCCCCTATAGTCAAACGCCACTTTCAGGGTGGCCAGTCCTCATACAGATGTACGAAGGAAGCGCGATGGCACTCGACCTCCAGGAAATCGTGGAACAGGCCGCCGACCTCCTGGGCGCGCCCGCGACCCTGGAAGACCGCGACTTCCATCTGGTCGCCTACGCCGCGCACGGCGACACGATCGACCCCGTCCGGATGGACTCGATCCTGCACCGCCGCGCCACCGGGGCGGTCCGCGCCCGCTTCGAGCGCCACGGCATCGCCCGCGCCACGGGCCCGGTCCGCATCCCGGCCGACGCCGCGCTGGGCCAGCTCGCCCGCCTGTGCCTGCCCGTCCGCTGGAACAACGTCACCTACGGCTACCTCTGGCTGCTGGACGACCGGCAGCGCATCACCGACCCCCAGGCGGCCAGGGCCATGCCCCTGTGCGAGCGCGCCGGCCTCCTCATGGCCCGCCAGGCCCGCGAGCGCGACGACCTCGGCTGGAAGGTCGCCGACCTGCTGTCCACGCATCCCGACGTCCGGACCCAGGCGGCCGACGACCTCACCGACGCCGGGGCGGTCGACACGCCCCTCACGGTGGCGGTGCTGCGCACCCCGAGCCCCGAGCCCCTGAACCCGTGGCTGCTCCCCCACTCCGTCCTGGCGACGGTGTGGCAGCGCGACCACGTCCTGCTCCTCCCCGCGGGCAACGCCCCGGCGGCCCTCGCCCGCGCACGCCGCCTTCTGGAAGAGCGCAACGCCCCGGTCCAGACGGGTGTGCACTCGCCCTGCCCCACCTTGGACGACGTCCACGAGGGCTGGCTCAGGGCCCGCGTGGCCGCCCGCACCGCGGCCCCCGGCGAAACCCGCGACTGGACGTCCCTGGGCGTGCTGCGCCTGCTCCGCACCGCGGGCGACGAGGCGCTGGCCCAGACGACCCAGACGCCGGGAACCGAACGCCTCCTGCAGCACAAGGATCTCGCCGCGACGGCCCGCACCTACCTGGACCTGGCGGGCAACGTCCAGGAAACGGCGAAGACCCTGAACATCCACCGCCAGACCCTCTACCACCGCCTGCGCCGCATAGAGGAACTGACGTCCCTGACCCTCGCCGACGGCCAAGACCGCCTGACCCTCCACCTGGCCCTGACACTGGCCCCCCACCTGGCGTGAGGGTGAGGGCTCAGTCCTGCGCGAGCCCCGCGTGCCGTTCCCGCAGATCCCGCTTGAGGATCTTGCCGCTGGGGTTCTTGGGCAGGGCGTCCGCGAGCACGACGTACTTGGGGCGCTTGTAGGAGGCGAGACGCTCACGAGCATGGGCATGGACGTCGTCCACGGTCAGAGCGGCGCCCGGCTTCGGCACCACCACCGCCGTGACGGCCTCGATCCAGTGCGGGTGGCTGATCCCGAAGACGGCGACCTCGGCCACCCCGTCCAGCTCGTAGACGGCCTCCTCGACCTCCCGGCTGGCGACGTTCTCGCCCCCGGTCTTGATCATGTCCTTCTTGCGGTCGACGACGGTCAGGTAGCCGTCCTCGGTCATGATCCCGAGGTCGCCGGAGTGGAACCATCCGCCCCGGAACGCCTCGGCGGTCTTCTCCTCGTCGCGGTAGTACCCGAGCGCGGCGTGGGGGCTGCGGTGGACGATCTCGCCGACCTCCCCGGCCCTCACCGGCTCGCCCGCGTCGTCGACGAGGACGGTCTCCACGTTGACGGCCGCACGCCCCGCGCTCCCGGCCCGTTCGAGCTGCTCGTGCGGCTTGAGGATGGTGGCGAGCGGCGCCATCTCCGTCTGCCCGTAGAAGTTCCACAGCCGCACGTCCGGCAGCCGCCGCATCAGCTCCCGGAGCACCTCGACGGGCATGGGCGACGCCCCGTAGTAGCCCTTCCGCAGGCTGGACAGGTCGCGCCGCTCGAAGTCGGGGTGGCGCAGCAGCGAGATCCAGACGGTCGGCGGGCAGAAGAGCTTGGTGACCTTCTCCCGCTCGATCGTCTCCAGCAGCGCCGCGGGGTCGGGCCCCGGCAGGATGACGCTGGTGGCGCCGAGGTAGACGTCGACGGAGAAGAAGCAGTCGAGCTGCGCGCAGTGGTACATCGGCAGCGTGTGCGCCTCGACGTCGTCGGCGCTCATCTCGCCGTCGATCACGCAGCTCACGTACTGGCTGACGAGTGACCGACTGGTCAGCACCACGCCCTTGGGCCGCGACTCGGTCCCCGAGGTGTACATGATCCGCAGCGGGTCGTCGTCCTCGACCATGACGTCCGGCGCCGTCGCGGGCCCGTCGCGCCACCAGGCGTCGACGTCCTCCCACCCTTCGCCCGGCGCGGCGCCCGACAGGGGGATCCACCCGCGCACCCCGTCCTGGACGCCGGCCGCGGCGAGCGCCTTCTCCGCGGTCGCGGCGAGCGCGTCCTCCGCGACGATCCCGGACGCCCCCGAGTGCCCGAGGATGTAGGCGATCTCCTCGGCGTTCAGCATGAAGTTCACCGGGACGAGCACCACGCCGAGCTTGGCCGTGGCGAACACCGTCACCGCGTACTGCCAGCAGTTGTGGCTGAGCAGCGCCAGCCGGTCCCCCTTGCGGAGCCCCCGCGCCGCCAGAGCGTGCGCGGCCCGGTTCACCGCGGCGTCGAACTCCGCGTAGGTGACCCGCAACTCCCCGCTGACGACGGCCAGCTTCCGAGGATCCCGCCGCGCCGTCCGATGCAGCAGATCCCCCACCGAATGCCGCCGAGCCCGAGCAACGACCGACACAACCGCCACCTTCCCCACAAAGCCGCAGGTGAGAGCAAGTGGGACAGATCATAACCACCCACCCCAATCCCCACACCACCCCCGAAAAGGGGGACGAGGAGCAGAACCTGGAGGGGAAATGGAAGCCGAACCCGAGAGGAGTCGAAGGCCGAGGCCCGAGGAAAATCGAAGACCGAAGCCGGGGGGAAATCGATGGGCGAAGCCCGAGGGGGGTCTAGGGGCGAAGCCCCAGGGGCGGGCGGGTGGGGGATGGCGGAGGCACCAGGGGGCTCCGGGGGATCGTCCCCCGGGCGAAATGCGAAGGGTCCCCGGGAAGCCGCAAGCGGCGACCAGGGGACCCCAGACCAGTAGCGGGGGCAGGATTTGAACCTGCGACCTCTGGGTTATGAGCCCAGCGAGCTACCGAACTGCTCCACCCCGCGGTGATGTCTTAAGTCTATGGCATGGGAGGGGGTGGTTCGTACGGGGCGCTCATCGGGTGCAGGCGGGGACGGCGCCTTTGCCGCTCGTGAGGGCGTTGAGGGCCTGGACGGCGTCGTGGAGGGTGTCGGCGCGGACGAGGCGGAGGCCGTCGGGGCGGGAGCCGGCGGCGTCGGCGCAGTTGTCCTTGGGGGTGAGGAAGACGGTGGCGCCGGCCCGGCGGGCGGCGATCATCTTCTGCTGGATGCCGCCGATGGGGCCGACCTTGCCGTCGGGGGTGATGGTGCCGGTGCCGGCGACGAACCTGCCCTGGGTGAGGGCGCCGGGGGTGAGCTTGTCGACGATGGCGAGGGAGAACATGAGGCCGGCGGAGGGGCCGCCGATGTCGCCGATGCTGATGTCGATCTTGAAGGGGAACTTGTACTGGTCGGAGAGGACGATGCCGACGACGGCGCGCTTCCCGCTGGGGTCGGCGACGGTTTTGAGGGTGGCTTTGGCCTGCTTGCCGTCGCGGATGTAGGTGAGGGTGACGGGGGCGCCGATGGGGCGTTTGGCCATGGTGCCGGTGACCTGGGAGACGCTGGTGACGGCGGCGCCGTCGAGGGTGGTGATCTCGTCGCCGGGCTTGAGGACGCCGTCGGCGGGGCGCCCCTTCTGGACGCCGTCGACGACGACGCGGGTGGTGAGGGGGACGCCGAGTTCGTGGAGGGCGGCGGCCTCGGCGTTCTGCTGGGAGTCCTGCATCGCCCGGGTGTTCTCCTGGTCGACCTGCTTGGGCGACTCGTTCTTCGGGAAGATCGTCTCTTCGGGGACGATGGCGGTGTCGCCGGCGAACCAGCCGCGCAGGGCGGTGAACAGGTCGATGCGCCCGCCGGGGCCGCCGCGGTAGGTGACCGTGGTGAAGTTGAGGTGGCCCTGGTCGGGGTAGGTCTGGCGGCCTTCGATCCGGATGAGGGGCTGGCCTTTGTCGTTCGTGCCGAGGGTGTTGCTCGTGGGGCCGGGCATCAGGGCGACGTAGGGGACGCGCATGACGGAGCCGACGAGGGCGAGCACGAGGACGAGCACGCTCGCGAGGCTGAGCGTGGCGGCACGACGAGACATGCCGGAAACTCTATGCGGTTCGGGCCCTCAGCAGGCCCCGACCCACTCGTCGCCTCCGTCGGCGAAGGTCTGGTGCTTCCAGATGGGGACGGTGGCCTTGAGGTCGTCGATGAGGCGGCGGCAGGCGGCGAAGGCTTCTTCGCGGTGGGGGCAGGACGCGGCGACGACGACGGCGATGTCGCCGACCCGCAGGTCGCCGACGCGGTGGACGGCGGCGAGGCCGAGGACGGGGAAGTCGGCGGCGACCTTCTCCATGACGGCGCGGAGTTCGCGCTCGGCGGTGGGGTGGGCGCTGTAGGAGAGGGCGGTGACGGCGCGCGCGTGGTCGGTGTCGCGGACGGTGCCGGCGAAGACGGCGGTGCCGCCGGCGCCGGAGGCGCCGACGGCGGCGTACACCTCGTCGACGGACAGGGGCGTGTCGCGCACGCCGATCAGCCGGATGACGTCTCCGCCGGCAACGCTTTGGCTCACGTCCCGCAGGCTACCTCTCCGGGGCGGCGCCGTTCACTCGGGTGCGCCGGGCTCGTCGGGTTCGAGGGTGGCGGCGAGGGCTTCGGCGAGGGCGGGGACGAGGTCGGGTCCGGTGAGGACCTCGTCGTCGGCGTCGTGGCGGCGCAGCCGGAGGGCGGAGTGGCGGGCGCCGTCGCGCAGCACGCCGACGATCATGCGTACGTCCTCGCGCTTGGGGTGGGACGCGGCGAACTCGGCGGCCTGGGCCTCGTCCTCGGGGATCTGCTCCTCGACCTCGGGCGGCAGGACGATCCGTTCGAGGACGAGGGCGCAGCCTTCGACGGTGTCGGGCCAGGCGATGGTGGCGAGGGCGTCCTCGACGCCGGCCTGGTCGGGCAGGGCGGGCTGTTCGAGGGCGGCGAGGGTGTCGGCGCCTTCCCGCAGGCCGAGCTGCTCGGCGAGTTCGGGCTCGGCGCGGCGCAGTTCGGAGCTGCGGACAAGGGCGTAGATGCGGGGCGCGCTGTCCCAGCCCTCTTGGGCCGAGTGACGTTCTAGGTCCAGCACGACTTCTTCCAGAAGACTCACGGGCCCATCTTTCCCCCATTCAGCCCGGGGAAGTGCGGGAACCCCCGTCCCAGTCGGTAAGTTGCATCTACAGCACCGGCGGGCGGCCGGTGGGAGAGATCTCGATCGGAGGGGCCACTTGACCTTCCGGACTCCCGGTTTCGGGCGCCGGCTCGGTACCGGACGGACGCGGCCGCTGCTGCCGGTCCTGGTGGCGCTGGCCGCGCTGCTGGTGGCGTTCCTCACGTTCACGGCCGTGTACACGGACCTGCTGTGGTACCGCTCGATCGGCTTCTCGTCGGTCTACACGACGCAGCTGCGGGCGAAGGTGGTCCTGTTCTTCGGGGCGGGGCTGCTGATGGCGCTGGTGGTGGGCGCGAACGTGGCGGTGGCGTACCGGCTGCGCCCGGCGTACCGGCCGCTGTCGGTGGAGCAGCAGGGCCTGGAGCGCTACCGGGCGGTGATCGACCCGCGGCGGCGGCTGATCGCGTGGGGGCTGCTCGGGGTGCTGGGGATGCTGACGGGGTCGTCGGTGGCGGGCCAGTGGCCGGTGTGGCTGGCGTTCCTGAACCGGACGCCGTTCGGCGTGAAGGATCCGCAGTTCCACAAGGACGTCTCGTTCTACGTCTTCACGTACCCGTTCCTGCGCCTCGTCATCGGGGTGGTCTTCGCGACGGTGATCTTGTCGATCCTGGCCGCGGTGATGGTGCACTACCTGTACGGGGGGCTGCGGCTGCAGGGGCCGGGCGACAAGGCGAGCCCGCCCGCGCGGGCGCACCTGTCGGTGCTGTTCGGGTTGTTCATCCTGCTGAAGGCGGTCGCGTACTGGTTCGACCGGTACGGGCTGGTGCATTCGGAGCGCGGGGTGGCGACGGGCGCGTCCTACACGGACGTGAACGCGCTGCTGCCGGCGAAGACGATCCTGGCCGTGATAGCCCTGCTGTGCGCGGCCATGTTCTTCGGCAACCTGCTGCGGCGCGGCATGATGCTGCCGGGCGTCGGGTTCACGCTGCTGGTGCTGTCGGCGATCCTGCTGGGCGGGGTGTACCCGCTGCTGATCCAGCAGTTCCAGGTGAAGCCTGACGAGCTGGCCAAGGAGCGCCAGTACATCCAGCGCAACATCGAGTTCACGCGCAAGGCCTACGGGGTGGACGGGGCGCGGGTCGTCCCGTACGGGTCGCAGCCGGTGACCGACAAGAAGGCCCTCCAGGACGAGGCCGCCAAGCTCGGGCAGAGCGGGGTGCGCGTCCTCGACCCGAACGTGGTGGGCGAGACGTTCCAGCAGTTGCAGCGGATCCGGCCGTTCTACCGGTTCCCCGACACGCTGGATGTGGACCGCTACCAGGTCGACGGCAAGCTCGTCGACACGGTGGTGGCGCTCCGCGAGCTCTCCGGGGCGCCGGTGGGGCAGCGCAGCTGGGTGAAGGACCACATGGTCTACACGCACGGCTACGGGTTCGTCTCCGCGTACGGCGACCGTTTCGACTCGACCGAGCCGGCCTTCATCACCCCGGACATGCCGGCGTCCCCGAACCAGCCGATCAAGGTGGCGCAGCCGGAGATCTACTTCGGGGAGCGCTCGCCGCGGTACTCGGTGGTCGGCGGGCGCGGCCAGCAGGAGCTGAACTACCCGGACAACAGCCCGTCGGGGCAGCAGAGCAGCACCTACGACGGCCAGGGCGGCGTGCCGGTCGACTCGTTCGCGCACCGGCTGCTGTACTCGGCGAAGTTCCAGGACAAGAACCTGCTGCTGTCGGGCGCGATCAACAAGAACGCGAAGATCCTCTACGACCGGTCGCCGCGGCAGATGGTGCAGAAGGCGGCGCCGTGGCTGACGCTGGACGGCGACCCGTACCCGACGGTGGTGAACGGCCGGATCCTGTGGGTGGTGGACGGCTACACGACGTCCGACAGCTACCCGTACTCGGAGGAGATGAGCCTCGGGGAGGCCACCCGCGACACGATCACCGACACGCGGTCGGCGGTGGCGCGGCAGGCCAACGACCACGTCAACTACCTGCGCAACTCGGTGAAGGCGACGGTGGACGCCTACGACGGCACCGTCCACCTGTACCAGTGGGACGAGAACGACCCCATCACCAAGACGTGGATGAAGGTGTTCGACGGCACGGTGCAGCCGCGGTCGTCGATCCCGCCGGAGCTGGAGTCGCACTTCCGCTACCCGCAGGACCAGTTCAAGGTCCAGCGGAAGATCCTCACGAAGTACCACGTGACGGACCCGTCGGCGTTCTACAACGGGGAGGGCTTCTGGGAGGTGCCCGAGGACCCGTCCGCCAAGGGCAGGCAGCAGCCCCCGTACTACCAGAGCCTGCGGATGCCGGGCCAGGACGCCCAGTCCTTCTCGCTGACCACGGTGTTCAACCCGCGCGGCAACCCCCAGCTCGCCGCGTTCATGTCGGTGGGGTCGAACCCGGGGCGCGACTACGGGCAGATCCAGATCCTGCAGATGCCGCGCAACGCGCAGCCGGCGGGGCCGGGCCAGGTGCAGAACTCCTTCGAGACCGATCCGAAGGTGAAGGCCGACCTGTTCGCGTTGCGGCAGGGCGGGACGAAGACCGTCGCGGGCAACCTGCTGACGATCCCGTTCGGCGGCGGCCTGCTGTACGTGGAGCCGATGTACACGAAGGCGGCGGGCGGCTCCGAGCAGCAGCCCTACCCGATCCGCGGCAAGATCCTGGTGCGGTACGGGGAGAGCATCGCCGCGGCCGACACGCTCGACGAGGCGTTGAAGCAGGTGCTCGGCGGCACCGGGGCGCCGGCCCAGCCGGGGCCGCAGGCCCCGCCGGGCGAGGAGCTGAGCGCGTCGGCGCAGAAGGCGATCGACGATCTGAAGGCCGCCGTGGCCGACTACGAGAACGCCCAGAAGAAGGGCGACTACCCGGGCATGGGCGAGGCCTGGAAGCGGATCAAGGACGCGCAGGCCGCGCTGTCGGCCGCGGGCAAGGAGGAGCCGAAGACCTCCCCGAGCCCGTCGCCGAGCCCGTCGGCGTCGCCGTCCGCCTCGCCGAGCGCCACGCCGCCGGCGAGCTGACGGCGCCCGCCCGCCCTCCGGCGCGGGCGGGCGGGAGCTCAGCGGCGGCGCCTGCGGGCGCGGCGGATGGCGGCGGCCGCGCCGATCGCGGCGGCGGCGGCGCCCGCGGCGGTGGCCATGGTGGCCTCCTTGCCGCCGACGCGGCGGCCGACGACGGCGTGCCGTCCGGCGGTCTCCTCCATCACGGCGCGCAGGGCCGCGGCGTTGTCGTGGAGGGGTTTCCAGCCGGCGGCGCGCAGCCGCGCGCAGTCCACGACCCACGGGTAGGCCACGTAGTGCAGGTCGGTGGCGGGCGCCGGGGTCATGCCGAGCCGGTGCAGGCGCTGCGCCATCCCGAAGGTGAGGGCGGCGGGCAGCTCGAAGTGGCGCTTGCCGGTGATCTCGGCGACCTCCTCGGGGCCGAGCCAGCCTTCGGAGCCGACCGCGAGGGGGCCGGGCACGTTCTCGGTGACGACGACGTCCAGCGCGGACGCGAGGTCGTCGATGTGGCAGAACTGCCAGCCGGGCGTGCTGCCCTTGACCGACAGCAGCCGCGGCGCCTCGAAGTGGCGGGTGACGACGGTGTCCACGCCCGGCCCGGCGAGCGCGGCCGGCCGGACGACGGTGACCTCGACCCCCGGGTGGGTGAGGTGCGCCGTGGCGGCCAGTTCCTCGATCTCCAGGTAGTCGCCGGCGATGGAGGTGCTGGCCTCGGCGAGCAGCGGGGCGTCCTCGCTCAGCGGCACCTCGTTGTCCGGCCCCGCCCCGTAGACCATCGCGGACGTGACGAGGACCACGCGCCGGACGCGGGCCGCCGCCGCGGCGGTGACCACGGTCTGGGCGCCGCGGACGTTGTGAGTCCGGCGCTCGCGCGGGTCCGCGTCCGGGGACCGTTCGAGGTCCAGATTGACGATCACGTCGACGTCGGAGAGCCGGCCGGGCAGCAGCGGATCCCTGATGTCGACGACACGCCAGGTGACGCCGGACACGTCGCCGCGGTGCCCGTCGATGGCGACGACCTTGCGGATCTCTTCCCGTTCGGCGAGCCGGGCGGCCAGCAGCCGCCCCGCGCCGGTGGCCGCGCCGGTGACGGCGACGACCGGGCCCTTGCTACGCCGAGGGCGAACCTTGCCCGTTGCCACGGGGGTGCCCCCTTCCTTGAGTACGCGACCTTGCCGGGACCGGCTAACGTTGCGGATATGAGCCCATCATGCATCCCAGGGGCAAACCGATGAGTGACACTCCGTTCGGCTTCAACCGTCCCGGGGACGGCGACGACGACGACCGGCCCCAGGATCCGTTCAAGGGCATGGGCGGCGACATGGCCCAGTTCGCCGACATGCTGCACCGGTTCGCGGACATGATCGGCGCGCAGGGTGCGGGCGGCGAGGGCGGCGGCCCCCTCAACTGGGACCTGGCCAAGAACATCGCCCGGCACACCGTGGTGGAGCAGGGCGACCCGTCGGTGGTGGACACCGAGCGGCGCCAGGTCGAGGAGGCGCTGCGCCTGGCGGAGCTGTGGCTCGACGAGCGGACGACGCTGCCCGCCGGGATCCGCACGCCGCAGGCGTGGAGCCGGTCGGAGTGGATCGAGCAGACGCTTCCGGTGTGGGCGAAGGTGTGCGACCCGATCGCGTCCCGCATGGTCGAGTCGATGGGCGGGGCGCTCGGCGGCGGCGACATCCCCGCCGAGATGCAGGCGATGGCGGGCCCGCTGATCGGGATGGTCAAGCAGATGGCCGGGGCGATGGTCGGCGGCCAGGCCGGGCAGGCGCTCGGCGGGCTGGCCCGCGAGGTGACCGGCTCCGCCGACGTGGGGCTGCCGCTGGCGCCCGACGGCGTCGGCGCGCTGCTGCCCGCGGGCGTCGAGGCGTTCGGGGAGGGCCTGGAGGTCTCCTCCGACGAGGTCCGGCTCTACCTGGCGCTGCGCGAGGCCGCGCACCAGCGGCTGTTCACGCACGTGCCGTGGCTGCGCGCGCACATGCTGGGCGCGGTCGAGGAGTACGCGCGCGGCATCACCGTCGACCTGTCGGGCATCGAGCAGGCCGTGCAGGGGCTCGACATGAGCAACCCGGAGGCCATCCAGGAGGCGCTCGGCGGGGAGATCCAGCTCCAGCCCGAGGAGACGCCGCGGCAGAAGGCGGCGCTGGCCCGGCTGGAGACGACGCTGGCGCTCGTCGAGGGCTGGGTCGACACGGTCGTGAACGAGGCCGCGCAGGGCCGGCTGCCCGGCTCGGTGAAGCTGGCGGAGGCGGTGCGGCGGCGCCGCGCGACGGGCGGCCCAGCGGAGCGGACGTTCGCGACGCTGGTCGGCCTGGAGCTGCGGCCGCGCCGGCTGCGGGAGGCCGCGGCGCTGTGGCGGTCGCTGACCGAGGCCCGTGGCGCCGAGGGCCGGGACGCGGTCTGGGAGCACCCCGACCTGCTGCCGACGTCCGACGACCTCGACGACCCGGAGGGCTTCGTCCACGGCCGCGACGAGATCGAGGGCCTGTCCGACATCGACCTGTCCAAGCTCACCCGGGGGCTGGACGAGGACGAGAAGCCCGACGAGAAGCCCGACGAGAAGGAGTCCGGCGACGCGAAGGGGCCGGACGGCGGGGAGCCCGGGGGGGAGCCCGGCGGCGAACGGGGGCCCGGCGACGAGGGGCCGCGCGCATGAGCCGGTCGCGCCCGTCGCGGGTGAACGGCTGCCGCTACGAGCCGGGCTCGTCCACGAACGCGATCCGGAGGCGGGTCGCGCGGGCGAGCCTGTGCTGGCAGCGCCCGCTCGACCAGGAACGCCGCCGCCGCCATCCGGCCAACTCCCGCTACCCCCGCGTCGGCCGCGCATGAGGCGCTCACCGGGCCCGCGGTCGTGACGGCCGGGGTCCTCTACGGGGATGCGGTGCGCGTCCTCTCGTCCTGGCGGGCGCCCGATTCCGGCCAGGACGGGCTGCGGCAGGAGTTCCTGCGGCATCTGGAGCGGCACCCGGCCGACGGCCTGTGGCGCGAGTGCGCTGACGCGCACATCACGGCCAGCACCGCCGTGCTCGACGCGTCCGGTACCCGGGTCCTGCTGACGCTGCATTCGAAGGTGAAGGCGTGGCTCCAGCTCGGCGGGCACTGCGAGCCGGGCGATGTCGCGCTCGCGGGTGCGGCGCTCCGCGAGGCGACGGAGGAGTCAGGCATCCCGGGCCTGCGGCTGTTCCCGGGGCCCGTCCAGCTCGACCGGCACGAGGTCCCCTGCCACCCGCGGGGGACCTGGCATCTGGACGTGCAGTACGTCGCGGTCGCCCCGGAGGGCGCCCGGCACGCGATCTCGGACGAGTCGGACGATCTCCGCTGGTTCCCGGTGGACGATCTGCCGGAGTCGGCCGACGCGGCGGTCCGGCGGCTGGTGGCCCGGGCGATCGCCGCGCGAGCGTGACGCCCCGGTCAGCGGCCGAGCGGGTGGCCTTCGAGGAGGGCGCGGGTGTTCTCCCAGCCTTCCAGGCCGGGGTCGAGGAAGCGCAGGTCGTCGGGGGTGCGGAGGCGGTGCCAGCCGGGGCCCTGGGGCACGAGGCCGGGGCGCGGCGCGGCGGCCCGGAGCCGGGCGAGGGCGTCGGGGGTGTCGAGGTCGACCTCGCGCAGGGCGCCGGCCAGCCAATCCGGCAGCGGGAGGCGGGCGGCGAGGGCGACCAGGCCGTTGCCGAGGGCGGCGGCGCCTTCGGCCTGGCAGGCGGCGGCCGGGGCGGAGCCGAGGGCGCGGAAGAGCTTGCCGAGCAGCAGCGGCGGCAGGTCCGGGGCGTCGGGGGCGATCAGCGCGGCGGTCTCGGCGCCGAGGGCGTGCAGGGCGGCGAACGCGCCGGCGAGCGTGCCCTCCCGGACGATCGGCGTGCCCGGCCAGGTGACGGCCTCGGCGTCCGGCTGGTCCGGCGGGTCCAGGACGAGCGCGGGCGTCACGAGTTCGAGTCCGGCGACGACCTCGTAGGTGTCCTCGAGGAGCGCGAGCCGGTAGTCCTCCGGGTCGAGGCCGGGGGGCACGGCGGAGCGGAGCGGCCACGCGAGCACGGCGGCGCAGCGCGCCGGCCCTTCGGGCGTGTGACCCGTGGCGACCTGGTCGGTCACCCGGCGGCCTCGTGCGGGTACGCCTCGCCGGGGTGCAGGCCGTCGCCGTGGTGGATGTCGGCGACGTCGCCGGGGGCGTCCGCTTCGAGCGGCAGGTGGGCGGCGGCGGCGACGCCCTCCAGGTAGCCGCGGGCGCGGTCGGCCTTCGGGTAGTTGCCGACCAGCTCCCAGAAGTCGGCGCCGTGCCCGGGGATGAGCAGGTGCGCCAGCTCGTGGACCAGGACGTAGTCGACGACCCAGCCGGGCATGCCGCGCAGCCGCGTGGACAGCCGGATGGTGCCGTCGTCGGGGGTGCACGATCCCCAGCGGGCGCGCTGGTTGGCGACCCATCGGACGCTGACCGGGTCGGCGCGGCCGGCCAGGTAGCGGCGGGACAGCTCGCGGGCGCGGGACTGGAGGTCGGCGTCGGTGGGCCGCCGCCGGCGTTCCCGCTCCGCGAGGCGTTCCAGGATGGTCGCGATCCACTGTTCCTCTTCGGCCTTGCTCAGCCTTGACGGAACCATCACCACCACCTTGTCGCCCTCACGGTAGGCGGACACGGTGCGCCTGCGCCTCGGGCTGCGGCGGACCTCAACGTTAGGGGGCACGGTCAGAACCGTACTCGAATTTTTGCCGAATCCACAGGGGGTGTTTGACGTTACCGCAGGTCAACCCCTACGTTTTAGACAGTTCTCCAGCGGTTCCACCAATCTCGGCGGACCGTTGCGGCGGTGCGCCCGCGCACTTTACTCGCCTGAGAATTGCGGGCTGCGCTTCTCCCGCTGCGCCGCGAGGCCCTCGCGCATGTCCCGGGAGGCCATCGTCACCGGCTGGGCGAGGGACTCCCAGCGCAGCGCCGACTCCATGTCGGGGTGGCCGCCGTTCGCCAGGGCGACCTTGGTGAGCCGGGTCGCGATCGGCGCCTGCGCGGCGATCCGCTCGGCGACGGCGAGGGACTCCGCCAGCACGTCCTCGCGCGGGAAGGCCTGGTTGACCAGGCCGTGCCCGGCGGCCTCGGCGCCGGTGAGGACCCGTCCGGCCAGCAGCATCTCGCGGGCCAGCGGCAGCCCGGCGACCTCGGGGAACAGCCAGGTCGCGGCCATGCCGGGGTGCAGGCCGAGGGCGGTGAACGGGGCGAGCAGCTTGGCGTCCAGCGCCGCGTACCGCAGGTCGCAGGCCAGCGCGAGGCAGAGGCCGGCTCCGACGGCGTGCCCGTTGACGGCGGCGATCGTCGGCACCTCCAGGCCGCGGATCGCGAGCCACGTCCGGTAGAACTCCAGCATCCGGTCGCGCAGCGGCGGGACGGCGACGTCGCCGGTTCCGGCCAGCCAGGACAGCTCGCCGCCGGAGCTGAACGCGGTGCCGGCGCCGGTCACGACGACGCAGCGCAGCGCGGCGTCGGCGCGCAGGTCCTCGACGGCCCGCTTCCAGGCGGCGGTGAGCTCGTCCGCCATCGCGTTGCGGCGGCCGGGGTCGTTCAGGGTGAGGACGGCGATCCCGTCGGGACGGCGGTCGATCAATAGCACATCGGCAGGCTCCGCGGACATGTCCGGCACCGTACCGTGCCCGCCGCGGCGCGCGGCGCGCGGCCCCGCATCCGCGTGAGAAAGCGCACACTTACCGTGTTTGAGCAGGTCAGATCGGTGGACCGGTTCCGGCTGCGGGGAGAGTTCGGGATGGTTGTGGCGTGAACGACAGTGGATCATCGACAATGGTCGTCGTGAGCGATCTTCCCCGCCGCGCGGTGACGCGGTCAGCAAAGCTGGCGTCCCTCCCCATCGGCTTCGCGGGACGCACCGCCCTCGGCGTGGGGAAGCGGACCTTCGGCCGGCCGGCGGAGACGGTCGCGATGGAGATCCAGACCCGGACCGCCGAGCAGCTGTTCAAGGTGCTCGGCGAGCTCAAGGGCGGCGCGATGAAGCTCGGCCAGATGCTGTCGATCTTCGAGGCGGCGCTGCCCCCGGAGATCGCCGGCCCGTACCGGGCCACGCTGACCAAGCTGCAGGAGGCCGCTCCCCCGCTGCCGGCGTCGACCGTCCACAAGGTGCTGGAGGAGTTCCTCGGGGAGGACTGGCGGGACTACTTCGAGTCGTTCGACGACCGGCCGGCCGCCGCCGCGTCGATCGGCCAGGTGCACCGCGCCGTCTGGCACGACGGCCGGGCCGTCGCGGTGAAGGTGCAGTACCCCGGCGCGGGCAAGGCGCTGATCAGCGACTTCAACCAGCTCGCCCGGCTGGGGCGGCTGTTCGGGGTGCTGATGCCGGGCCTGGACGTCAAGTCGATGCTGGCCGAGCTCAAGGAGCGGGTGGTCGAGGAGCTCGACTACACGATCGAGGCCGAGTCGCAGACCCGGTTCCGCGAGGCCTACCTGGACGACCCCGACTTCGCCATTCCCGAGGTCGTCGCGCAGTCCGGCAACATCCTGATCACCGAGTGGATGGACGGCACCGCGCTCTCGAAGATCATCAGCGACGGGGACCAGGAGACCCGCGACCACGCGGCCCTGCTGTACTGCCGCTTCCTGCTGTCGGGGCCGAAGCGGTCGGGGATGCTGCACGGCGACCCGCACCCCGGCAACTTCCGGCTGCTGGAGGACGGGCGGCTCGGCGTCCTGGACTTCGGCGCCGTCGACCGCATCCCCGGCGGGTTCCAGCGGCGCCTCGGGCTGCTGCTGCGGATCGGCACGATGGCCGACATCGACGAGGTCGAGGAGGCCCTGCGCCGGGAGGACTTCATCCGCGAGGGCGTGGAGATCGACGCCGAGTCGCTGCAGGCGTTCCTCGCGCCGATCACCGAGCCGTTCGTCACCGAGACGTTCAAGTTCAACCGCGAGTGGCTGCGCGACATGGCCGCCCAGGTCACCGACCTGCGGCCGTCCAACGTCGTCCGGCAGCTGAACCTGCCGCCCGAGTACGTGATCATCCACCGGGTGCTGTCGGCGGGCACCGGCGTGCTCTGCCAGCTGGAGTGCGAGATCCCGGCCCGCGCCGAGTCGCTGAAGTGGGTGCCCGGCTTCGCCGACGACGCGGACGGCGAGCTGGTCGGCGGCTGACGGCCCCGTCCGGGAGGCGCCGGAAAAGCTCGGGGGCCCCGCGCACTGATGAGGTGCGCGGGGCCCCGCTCTTCGCGCGGCCGGCGAGTGGGTCACCGGACGCGCTCCACGCGCCCGCCGGGAGGCGTGCCGTCCGCCAAACCATCCAAGAAAGGACGGACGGCGGCCTGCGACCGGCGGGTCTGAAGCCTTTCGGTCCTGCGTCGTCTGTCGAGCCTGCGCCGTCTGTCGAGCCTGCGCCGTCCGTCGAGCCTGTGCCGTCTCCCGGCCCCGGCTCGTCCGCCGGGCACGGTGGGCGGTCGGGCCCGGATCGGGATCCGGGCCCGGTCCGTCGGTCAGTCCCGGTGCCGCGGCCGCTGCGGGTGCGCGTACGCCTCGCCGGCCGCGGTGGGCGCCAGCAGGACGCGCCGCACCCGCGACGCCCTCGTCCGCGCCTCCCGGCGGGCGCGCCTGAGCGCGACCACGCGGGCGGCGAGCTCGTCGGGCACGGGTGGTCGCTCCCGGGACAGGTCCTGGCTGAGCAACGTCATCTCGCTGAGCGGTGTCATCTCGTTCTCCCCGGCCGCCCGTGGGCGCGGTCCCCGCGCGGGGACCGCGTCCACGGGTTCGATTCGGCCGATCACCGGCGTGCTGGGCATCGTCGCCTCACACGGCCACTTCGTCGGGCCGCGGGTGCTTGCGCGGGCGGCCGCGCGGCCGCTTGCGCGGCACGATCACACCGCGGACGAACAGTTCGCCGCCCCAGACGCCCCAGGGCTCCTTGCGCTCCAGCGCCCCGGCGAGGCACTCCTTGCGGAGCGGGCACTCCAGGCACAGGGCCTTGGCGAGCTCGACGTCGGCGGGAGCCTCGGCGAAGAACAGCTCCGGATCGGTCCGGCACGGAAGCGTGAGGTCCTCCTCGCTTACTGCGAGAGCCCCCTGCATCACAGTCACCCTTGTTCCTCTCGTTGGATCTCAACGGGCGTGTCGGTGGGTCTGGACAAAGAAGAAGGCCGCGGATCCGGTGTCGGATCCGCGGCCTGGGGGCTTGCCGGCCTTGTTCTAGACCGGTCGTCGCCTCCAGGGGTACGGACCCGACACGCCACCCGTGAAGGTGACGCCCGTGTGGGCCGTGGCCGGAGCCGGAACGCTCATGTCCTCGAGAAGGTGTTCGAAGACACTGCGCCCCTGGTCGTCCTGGATTCGCTGCTCGAAGCGCAGATCGCACAGATTCGTGCCGCGCAGCCCGCGCTCGTCGCGCCGCCACATGCCGCGCTCACGCTGCCGCAGGGCGGACGCCTCGAAGACGGACGCCTCGACATACGCGGCGGACTCGCCGGGCTTCGAGACACGGGTCATCGGGGCGGGCACGGAGGTGCCGAGCATCGAGGTGCCGGGGCAGGCCGCGGTCCAGGACGCGAATTTGATCAACGTGTTGCTCACCGGACTGCACACCACCTCTCGGGCTCCTCGGGCCGTGTCCGGCGGATCCAAGATCCACACCGGTCGGCCGGTTGATTGCTCGCGTCGAGCGTACGGGGACTCCGCCGAATCAAGCAAGATATTTTTGACCTGCGGTTTCGTGGGCGACCTCACCCGGATTCCGCAGAACCCCGGGCGTCCCGCGAGCGTCGAAACTCCCGGGCGCCCCTTACGGAACGATCATTTCACGGACGGGCCGCCGGGCGCCTCGCGTCCGGTGTCGGAGACCCGGACCAGGCCCTCCTGCATGACCGACACGACCAGCTCCCCCGAGCGGGTGAACACCTGGCCGCGGGCGAGCCCGCGGGCGCCGCCGGCGAACGGCGTGTCCTGGTAGTACAGCAGCCAGTCGTCGGCGCGGAACGGCCGGTGGAACCACATCGCGTGGTCGAGGCTGGCGCCCATCGTCCGCTTGTCGCCCCAGGCCAGCCCGTGGTTGAGCAGGACGGTGTCGAGCAGCGTCATGTCCGACGCGTAGGTCATGAGGCACACGTGCAGGAGCGGGTCGTCCGGGAGCTCGCCGTCGACCTTCAGCCACACCTTCGACTCGGGCGTGGCGAGGGCCGGGTCCTTGGCCGCCTCCCACGTCAGCGGCGTCGCGTGCCGGATGTCGAACGGGCGGCGGGTGACGAACTCGCGCGCGCCGACCTCGCCGAACAGCGGCGTGAGGCGGGTCAGGCCGTCCGGCAGCGACTCCGGGGCGGGGGCCTCGGGCATCGGCGCCTGGTGGGACGGGCCGTCCTCGACGATCTGGAACGACGCCGACAGCGTGAAGATCGCCTTGCCGTGCTGGACGGCGGTGACGCGGCGGGTGGTGAAGGACCGCCCGTCCCTGACCCGGTCGACGGTGTAGACGAGCGGGACCAGCGGGTCGCCGGGGCGGATGAAGTAGGCGTGCAGCGAGTGGACGGGCCGGTTCGCGGGGACGGTGCGCCCGGCGGCGACGAGCGCCTGCCCCGCCACCTGCCCCCCGAACACGCGCTGCCGCCGCTCCTCGGGGCTGCGGCCGCGGAAGATGTCGTTCTCGATCTGCTCCAGGTCGAGCAGGTCCAGCAGTGCCTTCAGCGATTCCTTCACGGCGGCCAGTCTTCCCTATCGGTACGAGTGAGCCAGGTCTCACCCCGCGTCACCGGCGCCTCCGCGCCGCCCCGCCACGCCCGCGGCGCTAGTGCCCGCACAGGCCGAGGACGGCGTCGCCGTAGCGGTCGAGCTTCACCCTGCCGACGCCGGGGATGCGCGCCAGCTCCTCCATGGACTCGGGGGCGTGCTCGGCGATCGCCTGGAGCGTCGCGTCCGTGAACACCACGTAGGCGGGCACCTTCTGCTCGGCCGACACCCCGGCGCGCCACTCCCTGAGCGCGAGGAGGAGCTCCTCGTTCAGCTCGGAGGGGCAGTCCTCGCAGCGGCCGAGCTTGCGCTCGACGGCCGCGGTCAGCGGGCGCCCGCAGACGCGGCACGGCTGCGGGCCCTTGGCGGGGCGCCGCTTCGACCGGTCGACGCGCGCGGGCGTGTGCGTGGTGGTCTTGCCGGTCAGACCGTCGAGGAAGCGGGACGGGCGGCGCGCCTGCGTCCCGCCGGGCGAGCGCGCCAGCGCCCACGACAGGTTCAGGTGCACGCGGGCCCGCGTGACGCCGACGTACAGGAGGCGGCGCTCCTCCTCGATCTGCTCGGGCGTCTTGGCGTAGACGATGGGCAGCGTGCCCTCGGCCAGCCCGACGAGGAACACGGCGTCCCACTCCAGGCCCTTGGCGGCGTGCAGCGAGGCGAGGGTGACGCCCTCCAGCGGCGGCGCGTGCTGCGCGGCGGCGCGCTCCTCCAGCTCGGCGACGAACTCGGGGAGCCCGGCCCTGGGGTCGTCGGCGGCCATGTCCTCGGCGAGCTGCGCCAGCGCCGCGAGGGACTCCCAGCGCGCGCGGGCCGCGCCCGCGCCCTCGGGCGGCCGGTCGGAGAACCCCGCCCCGCTCAGCACGTGGCGGACGGTCTGGATCAGCCCCATCCCGTCGGTCTCGGCGTCGGCGCCCGCCCTGGCCGCGCCGCGCAGCCGGACGACGGCCTCGCGCACCTCGGGCCGCTCGAAGAAGCGCTCCGCGCCGCGCAGCACGTACGGGACGCCCACGGCCGCGAGCGCCGACTCGTACGTCTCGGACTGCGCGTTGATCCGGTAGAGGATCGCGATCTCCCGCGCGGGCACGCCCTCCTCGATCAGCTTGCGGGCCCGCCGCGCGGCGTCGTCGGCCTCGGCGACCTCGTCGTCGTACTCGTTGAACACGGGCTCGGGCCCGTTCTCGCGCTGCGCGACCAGCTCCAGCTTGTGCCGCGCGCCCCGCGCCTGCCCGATCACCCCGTTCGCCAGCCGGACGACCTGCGGCGTCGAGCGGTAGTCGCGGACGAGCCTGACGACCTTGGCGTCCGGGTGCTCGCGGGTGAAGTCGAGCAGGTGGGAGGGGGACGCGCCGGTGAAGGAGTAGATCGTCTGGTTGGGGTCGCCGACGACGCACAGGTCGTCGCGGTCGCCGAGCCAGGCGTCGAGCAGCATCTTCTGCAGCGGGTTGACGTCCTGGAACTCGTCGACGACGAAGTACCGGTACTGCTCGCGGACCTGGTTGGCGACCTCGCGGTGCTCGGTGATCACGGCGGCGGTCAGCTCCAGCATGCCCTCGAAGTCGAGCAGGTTGCGCTCGCGCCTGAGCTGCTCGTACATCGCGTAGACGCGGGCCACGTCGACGATCTCGGCGGGCGGGCGGCGGCTCGCCTTCACGACCGCGGCGGGGTAGTCCTCGGGGCGGTTCTGGGTGACCTTCGCCCACTCGATCTCGCTCGCGACGTCGCGCAGCTCCGTGCGGCCGAGCGAGAGCCGGCACGCCCGCGCCGCGTCCGCGACGAGCCCGATCTTCGAATCGACGATCTTCGGCGGCTCGCCGCCGACGACGCGCGGCCAGAAGTAGCCGAGCTGCCGCAGCGCGGCCGCGTGGAACGTGCGGGCCTGCACGCCGGGCGCGCCGAGCTGCCGCAGCCGGCTGCGCAGCTCCCCCGCCGCCCGGGTGGTGAACGTCACGGCGAGCACCCGCTGCGGCGTCACGACGCCGGTGAGCGTGGCGTAGGCGATCCGGTGGGTGATGGCCCTGGTCTTGCCCGTCCCGGCGCCCGCGAGGACGCAGACCGGGCCCTTCACCGCCTCGGCGACCGCCCGCTGCTCGGGGTCGAGTCCCTCCAGCACCGACTCAGCTGACATTCCCCCATACTCGCAGCCCGCCTCACCTGCATCGGCCATCCCGCCGCCTGTGGACGGCGCGGAATGCGAAACGGCTGTCTACTGTTCTTCCGGAGGTACACCCCCGAGCGCAAGGAGACGCGGAAGCGATGGCGACGCCGACGACCGACCGGGCCAAGGGCGCGGCCGGCCAGCTCACCATGTACACGACGTCCTGGTGCGGTTTCTGCCGGCGGCTGAAGAGCCAGCTGGCCCGCGACGGCATCCATATGGTGGAGATCGACATCGAGCGCGACCCCGAGGCCGCGGAGTTCGTGATGAGCGTGAACGGCGGGAACCAGACGGTCCCGACCCTGGTGTTCCCCGACGGCACGGCCGCGACCAACCCCAGCGCCAAGGAGGTCAAGCGCCGCCTCGCGCAGATCGCCGACGCGGGCTGAGACCCACGAGAAAGGCCCGCCGACCGTCCGGTCGGCGGGCCTTTCGCACGCCCCTAGAACGGCGGCATCTTGGGAAGCTCGCCGCCGTACCAGCGCATGATGATCTGGGCGGCGATGGACAGCGGGCCCGGCGCGACGATCTCGCCCGCGTCGATCGCCGCGCGCAGCTCCTCGCGCGTGTACCAGGCGGCGTCCAGGATCTCCTCGGGGTCGGGGCGCAGCGGGAGGTCCCCGTCCGTCTTCGCGGTGAACCCGAGCATGAGGCTCCGCGGGAGCGGCCACGGCTGGCTGCCGAGGTAGCGGACGTCCCGGACGGGCAGCCCGACCTCCTCCTGCACCTCCCGCGCGACGGCCTGTTCGAGGGACTCGCCCGGTTCGACGAACCCGGCGAGGATCGAGCGGCGGTCGGCGGGCCACTGCGGGCCGCGGGCCAGCAGCACGCGGTCGGCCTCGTCCGTCACCAGCATGATGACGGCGGGGTCGACGCGGGGGAAGTGCTGCGAGCCGTCCTCGGGGCAGACGCGCACGTGCCCGGCGGACGCCACGCGCGTCTCCGCGCCGCACCGCGGGCAGAACCGGTGGGTCGCGTGCCAGTGCTCCAGGGCGACGGCGTGGGTGAGCAGGCCGGAGTCCTGGTCGCCGAGAAGGGCGCCGACGCGGCGGAGCCCGGCCGGCTCCGCCCCCTCGATGACGGGCAGCGGGCCGCTCACCCCGAAGTGGGCGACGCCGTCGCCGTCGACGCCGAGGAGCCACCGGTCGCCGTCCGGCGCCTGGTCCGGCGGGACGAGGACGAGCGCGGGGACGGGCTCGAAGGCGACCGGCGACCGGCCGTCCTCGATGACCAGGACGCGCGTCCTGGGGTCGGCCCACGCCTCGTCCAGCCAGGCCTCGTCGCGCCGGTTCAGCGCGACGCGGTCGAGCGTGCCGCGCGCGAGCGCGAGCCACTCCAGCGGGGCGTGCGGACTGTCCGTCGGGGCGTCGGTCATCGTGCTCCTCTCCTGCGTGTTCAGCGCAGCGCGGCCGCGAGTTCTTCCCACAGGTAGGCGGCGGTCTCGGCGCCCTTGAGCAGCAGGGGGATCTCGACCTTCTCGTTGGGGGCGTGGATGCGGTCGCCGTCCAGCCCGACCGCGACGAAGATCAGCGGCGCGTCAAGGATGTCGGCGATGTCGGCCTCGGGGCCGCTGCCGCCCTCGCGGGTGAACAGCACCTCGGTGCCGAACGCCCGCTCCATGGCGCGCCGGGCGGCCTTCACGCCGGGCGAGTCGATCGGCGAGAAGCAGGGCCGGACGCCGCCGCCGGACACGCGGACCTCGGCCTCGACGCCGGGCGGCGCCTGCTCGGCGACCCACGCCTCGAAGCACTCCTGGATCTTGCGGGGGTCCTGCCCGGCGGCGAGCCGGAACGAGATCTTGGCGTGCGCCTCGCGAGGGACGATCGTCTTGCCGCCCGGACCGGTGTGCCCGCCCCACATGCCGTTGATCTCGGCGGTCGGCCGCGCCCAGACGCGTTCGAGGGTGGTGTAGCCCTTCTCGCCGTGGGCGGCGCGGCTGTTCCCGGCGGTGCGCAGCCACTCGGCCTCGTCGAACGGCAGCTTGGCGAACAGCTCCCGCTCCTCGTCGCTGAGCGGGACGACGTCGTCGTAGAAGCCGGGGACGGCCACGCGGCCGTCGTCGTCGTGCAGGGCGGCGAGCAGCGAGACCATCGCGTGGAGCGGGTTGGGGACGGCGCCGCCGAACGAGCCGGAGTGCAGGTCGCCGTCCGGGCCCCGCAGCGTGACCTCGGCCTCGGCGAGGCCGCGCATGCCGGTGCACATGGACGGCACGTCCGCCGCCCACATCGTGGTGTCGCTGATGACGACGGCGTCGCAGGCGAGCCGGTCGCGGTGGGTGCGCAGCAGCTCGGCGAAGTGCACCGAGCCGGACTCCTCCTCGCCCTCGACCAGCAGCTTGACGGTGACGGGCGGGGCCTGCCGCCCGGACGCGGCGAGCGCCGCGCGGATGCCGAGGGTGTGGAAGAAGACCTGGCCCTTGTCGTCGGAGGCGCCGCGCCCGACGAGCCGGTCGCCCTTCTCCACGGGCTTGAACGGGTCGGTCTCCCATTCCTCCAGCGGCTCGACCGGCTGGACGTCGTGGTGCCCGTAGACGACGACCGCGGGAGCCTCCGGGTCCTCGGCGGGCCATTCGGCGAACACCGCCGGCAGGCCGGGGGTCTCCCAGACCTCGACGGTGGGGAAGCCCTGCCCTCGCAGGTACTCGGCGAGCCATCCGGCGGAGGTGCGCACATCCTCGGCGTGCGCCGGGTCCCCGGAGATGGACGGGATCGCCAGCCACTCCTTGAGGTCGGCGACGAACCGGTCGCGGTCCGCCTGGATGTAGGCGACTACATCGTTCACCTGCATGCCCCTTCGCATGTCGTAATGTCGGGCTGAGTTACCTCTGTCCGGGGTCTCCGGACGTCCCGACCCCTCGGGTTCCCCGAGACTGGAGAATCACAGTAGGGGATCCCCTTGCCTCGATCGCGGGAGTGGCCTTGATCCTCATCGACCCGCCGCTGTGGCCCGCGCGGGGCCGCGTGTGGTCGCACATGGTCAGCGACGTGTCCTACGACGAACTGCACGTCTTCGCCGCCGAACTGGGCATGCCGCCGCGGGCGTTCGAGCGCGACCACTACGACGTCCCGTCGGAGCTGTACGAGGCGGCGCTGCTCCAGGGCGCCGAAGCGGTGGGCTGCCAGGAGCTGCTCCTGCGGCTGACCGAGGCGGGCCTGCGCCGCCGCAAGGCGTCCCGGCCCCGGCCGGTGCCGGACGGCCGGCTCGGCGTCTAGGCGTTGAGGAGGAGGAGTTCGGTCCGCATGTTGCCGCGGGCGCGCTCCTCGAAGCGCTCGCGCGCGGCGGGCGTGTGGAAGAGCCGGGGCAGGGCCAGGAGGCCGTTGAGGACCTCGGCCCGTCCGGCGCGGAAGAACTCGTCGGGGACGAACGCGTACTCCTCGCGGACGGCCGCCGCGTAGGCCGCGTACTGCTCGGGCTCCGCGCCGAGGACGGCGAGGTCGGCGTCGCAGAGCACCTGCCCGTCCCGGTCGTCCTCCTCCGGGGCGTGCGTGGCGGTCAGCTCGACGAGGCGGACGACCCGCGCGACGACCGCCTCCGGGAGGTCGGTGTCGGCGAGCATGCGCGCGGCCAGGCGGGCGCTGCGCTCCTCGTTGTCGGCGCGCTCGGGGTCGTAGACGGCGTCGTGGAACCAGGCGGCGATCCGGACGGCGTCGGGGTCCTCGGCGTGCCCGGCCAGCTCGTCCACGAGATCGAGCACCGCGGCGAGGTGCGCGCGGGTGTGGTAGCGGCGGTGCGGCTCCCCGTAGCGCTGGTCGAGCTCGGTCCCGATGTGCCGGGTGTGGGGCCCCGCCAGCGCCACCCACCGGTCGACAAGATCCATGGGCCCATCCTGGCGGATCGCGGGACGGGCCGGGACACGCGGTGCCATCGTTCTTGCGTGCGGAGGGCGCCCCGGCCACTATGGTTGATCACTGCGAGTTAGGCAAGGCTTACCTCACTCACTGGAAGGGCCGGTCGTGGCCGCCTCTCTCTACCTGGTCGCCGGCAAGGCGACCGACTCGGTGACGCACGGGTTCCTGCCCGCCGCCGCGCGCCTGGGCCTCGACGTCACGCTCCTCACCGACCGTCCCGCCGACCACGACGCCGGCGTGCCGATGGTCGAGTGCGACGTCTCCGACTTCCGCGACATCATCGCGCGCGTCGAGGACACCGCCGCGCGCGGCGGGGGCCGGCCCGCCGCCGTGTTCTCCAACAGCGACTTCCTGCAGGCGCCCGCCGCCTTGGCCGCCGCGTACTTCGGCCTGCCCGCCAAAGACTGGCGGGCGGCGACCCGCGCGAAGAACAAGGCGCTCATGCGGCGGCACCTGGCGTCCCTCGACCCGGTCTTCTCGGCGGACGCGGGACAGGTCCCGGCGGACGCGCCGTATCCGCTCGTCGTCAAGCCGCGCGAGGGCGTGGCGAGCGAGGACGTGTTCCTCGTCCACGACGCCGTGGAACTGGCCGCCCGGGTGGAGGAGATCAGGGCCCGCCGCGGCGATCCGCTCGTGGCCGAGGAGTACCTGCCGGGCCGTCTCCACACGCTGGAGACGCTGGGCGACGGGCGGGAACTGCGGGTGCTGGGCTCCTTCCGCACGACGCTCTCGCCGCCGCCGTTCTTCGTGGAGGAACGACTTGAGTGGGCGCCCCCTCCCCCGGAGACCGGGGAGGTCCTGCGGCAGCTGGAGGCGCTGGGGGTCGGCTTCGGGGCGTGCCACACCGAGTTCGTCGTCCATGAGGGGCGCGCCCGCGTCATCGAGGTGAACTACCGGCTGATCGGCGACCACTGCGACTTCCTGCTGGCCGATCTGCTGGATGCGCCCCTCTTCGAGCAGATCCTGCGGGTCCATCTCGGGGCAGCCCTTCCGGGGCGGCGGGTCCCCCGTCCGCGCCATGCCGTCGCCGAGCCGGTCATCGCCGATCGCTGCGGCACGCTCACCGCGGCTCCCGGCCCCCTGCGGTTCGAGGACGGCCCGGTGCGGCTGGCGTACCGTCCTCAGCGCGCGGTGGGCGACACGGTCTCCCTCACCCGGACCAACCGCGACTACCTCGGCACCGTGCGCGCCATCGGTCCCGGACCGGACGAAGTGAACGCCGCCCTGGCGCGGTTCCGCGCGACCCACGACTGGACGATCGCGTGACGGGCGACGATGGCGAGGGCCCGCTCGCGGCCCGCGTTCTGGACGCGTTGCTGAGGGAGGACTACGCGGGCCTGAGGCGATTCGTCCGGGGCCGCGCGTTGGAGCTTCCGGGCCGTACTGTGCGTCTTCTGGAGGCCCGGCCCGCCTTCCTCTCGGAACTCGTCGTGGATCCTGGGCAGGGCCTGAGGCTGAACGACGTCTTCCATGCCGTTCGCCTGGTCTCCGACCCGCGTGACGACACGGCGTCCTTCGAGCGCGAGTGCCTTGAGGCCCTGGCGACCATCAAGCTGCACGACGACGCGCGTCCGGCCGTCCACAGGCGGCTGGGCCGCCTCCCTGCCGAGCTGCGCAAGGGCCCCGGCACGTTCTACGAGACGCTGGCGGCCTACAACGACCACCCCGTGCATCCGACGGGCCGGAGCCGTTCCGGACTCTCCCTGGGCGAACTGAGCCGCTACGCACCCGAGTTCGCGCCGTCGTTCCCGCTGCGCTGGGCGGCCGTGCCGAACGCGACGCTGGCCGGGACGCTCCCCGCATGGTGGCCCAGGCCGTCCGACGTCGGCCTGCGCTTGGACGACGCGGCCGGAGCGCTGTTTCCCGTCCATCCGCTGGCGGCGCGGCAGGTGCGCTCCCGGCCCGGCGTTTCCCTCGCGCCCGAGCCGTACTTGCACGTCACGCCCACCTTGTCGATGCGGACGGTCGCCGCGGCACCGCTCGACCACGTGAAGATGCCGCTGCCGACGAGCACCCTCGGGCTGCGCAACCGGCGCACCATCATGCCCGGCACCCTCCCGGACGGCGCGCTCGTCGAGCGGATCCTGCGCCAGGTACTTCTGCAGGAGCCGTCGCTTCCCGTGCTCCTCGCCGACGAACAGACCTACGGCCACGCCGACGACCCGCTTCTCGGCTATCTCGTGCGCCGTTTCCCGTCCGAGACTGCGCGCGCGCACATCGTCCCTGTCGCTGCCCTGCTCGCCGAGGCACCGGACCGCGGTCACGTCATCGAGCGCTGGGACGTCGAGGAACTGTTCGGCGCCTACCTGTCGGCACTGCTCTCCTGGAACGTCACGCTGTTCCGGTACGGCATAGCGCTGGAGGCGCATCAGCAGAACGTGGCGCTCGTCCTGGACGAGTCTCCGCTGCGCCTCCTCATCAAGGACAACGACGGTGCGCTCATCGACCCGTCCCGCCTCCGCGAGCGCGTCACGCCCACCCCTGGCACGGACCCTCGCGACCTCGTCGACCACCGGATGACGACGTCCGACCCTGAGGCGCTCGCCCGCGTCTTCGTCACCATCACCCTGCATCTGTGCGCCGCGGCGCCCGCGCTGGGCCTGGCCGAGCGCGGCCTGCTCCCCTGGCGGGCCGGGCGCCGGATGATCCGCGAACGGCTCGACGCGGCCCTCGGGCCCGAGGACGCGTTCCTGCGCGCCCGCACGCTCGACGCCGGCACGCTGCCCGGCAAGGCCATGGTCACCGCCGGGACCCTCGTCGACAAGGCGAGGACGGGCGCGGCCGACATCAACAAGCACTACGGCCCGCCGGGGCCCAACTACCTACTGGACACGACGTGCTGCTGACAGAACCGGCCGTCACGGCCGACGACGCGACCGCGACCGCCCTGCTCAACTGCCTGATCCGGGAGGTGTGCGGGCCGGAGCAGCAGGTCTGGCCGGACGGCGCCCGCCTGGTGTTCCGGCTGCCCCGCGCGGGGGTCGTGCTGCGTGCGGGACTGGCGCGCCCTCCGGTCGGGGCGACCTACCGCCTGGCGCCGCCCTACGAGGAGCGCCGCGAGGACGACTGGATACCCGCCGCCTGGGGCAGGCTGGCGAACCTGGTCGCGGGCGAACTGGAACTGGCGACCGGCTCCCCTAACGCGGAGTTCCTCGCCCAGGTGGACGACAGCCACACCGCGCTCACCGCGATCCTCGCCGCCAGGGGCGAGTCCGCTGAGGACCGCTCCATCGACTACATCGGGTCAGAGCAGTCCCTTGTCGCGGGGCACCGTTTCCACCCGTCCCCCAAGGCCCGCCAAGGGTCGCCGGAGGAGTGGCTGGCCTACGCGCCTGAGGCGAGGGCTCGATTCCGTCCGCTGTGGCTGGCCGTTGCTGCGGAACTCGTCGCCGAGGAGGGGGCCGCGGAGGCGTTCGCGGCTTTGGAGGCGCACGGCCCCTCGGCGCCGCCCGGACGTCGGCTGCTTCCCGTTCACCCGTGGCAGTTCTCCTTGCTGGCGGACAATCCCGTCTTGCAGAAGGCTTTGGCGAACGGCTCTCTGGTCAATCTCGGTCCATCCGGCATGGAGGCGGTGCCCACTTCGTCCGTCCGGACCGCGTACCTGCCCGACGCCGACGTGTTCTGCAAGTTCAGCCTGGACGTGCGCATCACCAACTGCGTCCGTAAGAACGCCTGGTACGAGCTGACCGGGGCGATGACGCTCGACGAAGTGCTGCCGCCCATCCTGGAGAAGCTGAACGCCACGTTTCTCAGAGAACCCGCCTACCGCAGCGTGGCCCTCCCTGACCGACGCCTGTACGAGGGCCTGGGGGTGATCCTGCGGCAGGGCGTCAGATCCCTTCCCGGGACGCCTCTCCTTGCGGGAGCCCTGGCCGATCCCTATAACGCGGTCCTCGCCGGGCTGCCCGTCCTCTCGTCTCTGGAGGGCGCCCAAGCTTGGTGGGACGCGTACGTAGCCCATGTGGCACCGCCTGTCCTGGGCGCCTATCTGGACCACGGCGTCGTCCTGGAACCTCATCTGCAGAACGTCCTCGTCTGCGTCGACGCCGACGGGATGCCGGTCCATGCCGTCTTCCGCGACATGGAGGGCACCAAACTGACCGCCGGCCAGTGGGATCTGTCGCATCTCCCCTCCCGCGTGGCCGAGGGGCTCACCTACTCCCCCGACGAGGGCTGGAACCGTGTCGTCTACTGCCTCCTCGTCAACCACCTCACCGAGATAGCCGCCGCCGTGGCCGACCTCCACCCGCCCTTGGACGAGACCCTCTGGCGCATGGCGCGCAAGCACTTCGCCGCCTATGACCGCCACCCGCAGGTGAGGGCTCTTCTCGCCGGTGTGCCGCTGCCCGCCAAGGCCAACCTCCGCACCCGCTGGTCGCGGACGGCCGACCGCGGCGCGGCCTACGTCCCCGTCCCCAACCCGCTCGCCGCGTCCCGACCGCTGTGAACGACCTCGCGCTCGGCCTCGACCGGTACCCCGCCTACGTCTATGACCTTCCCGGCCTCGAAGCCCACGTCCGCAGCATCCGTGCCGCGCTGCACGGCACGGAGGTCTTCTACGCCGTCAAAGCCAACCCGGACGCCGAGATCCTCCGGACTCTCGCGCCCCACGTCGACGGCCTGGAGGTGTCGTCCGGCGGCGAACTCGCCCACGTCCGGGAGACCCTCCCCGGCAAGCCCGTGGCTTTCGGCGGCCCCGGGAAGACCGCTGACGAACTGGAGTCCGCACGCACGCTGAAGGCCGACCGGATCCACGTGGAAAGCCCTAACGAATTGGTCCGCCTCGCCGGCATGGGGCCCGCCGACGTCCTGCTCCGCGCGAATCTGCCCGTGAACGTGCCGGACGCCGCCCTCACCATGAGCGGCCCTTTCGGCATGGACGAGGACGCCCTCGACCATTGCGCCCGCCTTTTGACCGAGCACCCGCACCTCACGCTTCGAGGCGTCCACGCCCATCTGGCATCCGGCCTGGACGCTCCGGTGATGCTCGAACTGGCCCACCGGATAGCGGAATGGGCGATCCCCTGGCTCCGCTCCCGAGGAGTGGACGACCCCGAATTGAACGTCGGCGGCGGAATGGCGGTGGACTACACCTCCCCGGAGGCTCGCTTCGACTGGCAGACCTACGGGGCAGGCCTAAGGCACATTCCAGCGAAAGTCCGCATAGAGCCGGGACGGGCGATGACCGCCTACCACGGCTGGTACGTCACCGACGTCCTGGACGTGAAGACCACGCGCGGAGAGACCTACGCCATTCTCAGAGGCGGCACCCACCACCTGCGGACTCCCGTGACGAAGGGCCACGATCAGCCTTTCGAGGTTCTGACCGCGAACGGCCCGCAGCGCCCGGCGACCCTGGTCGGCCAGCTCTGCACCCCGAAGGACGTGTTCGCACGCGACGTCCTCGTCCCGCCCCTCGCGCCAGGCGACGTCATCGCCTTCGCCATGGCCGGCGCCTACGCCTGGAACATCTCCCACCACGACTTTCTGATGCACCCCAAGCCGGCCTTCCACTACCGGCGCTGAGCGAGACGGCCGTCAGCCGCGGGGGCTCCCGTACCAGCGCCAGGACGTCACGCGCGGGTGGCCGGGCAGGTCCCCGCGACCGGTGGCCCACAGCAGCGTCGACCAGGGGTCGGTATCCTGCGGCGCGCCGGGGAACAGGCGTCCCAGCACGCGGGCGCACAGGTCGGCGGGCGGCTCCCACGACAGCCCCAGGCCGTCCGCGAGGTCGTGCATGTGGACGAGGGTCTCGACGATCCCCATCGCGGCGAACCCCTCGGCGTCCGATGCGCCGAAGGTGTGGTGCGCGCGGACGTCCGGAGGCGTGCGGCGGACCACGGCGGACAGCATCCCGCCGCACGCGTCCAGCACCTGCAACAGCCCCGCGGGCCCGGCGCTCCTGTCGGCGTGGACGGCGTTGGCCGGCCCGCCGGGACGCCGGCTCTCCCAGACGAACGGCACCTCGCCGTCCGCCGGCGGCGTCCTCGGCGCGATCTGGGCGGCGTAGGCGAACAGGTCGTCGCTGAGGTGCTCGACGGTCTCCCAGCAGCTCCATTCGAGCGACCCGGCCTTCCCGTCCCAGGCCTCCGGCGGCGCCTCCCGCAGAGCGGCGACGGCCAGCTGGACGGCGAGGTCGAGATCGTCTGCGGTCACGGCAGCGGTCGAGTTCGGCATGGCCCGACGCTACTGGACGCCGCCGGTCAGCCCATCGGCGCGGCGGTGCCGCTCACGCCGACGCCCGCGTCCCCCGGGGGGACGTCCACCAGCAGCCGGCTGGGACGGCCCATGTCCTCCCCCTGGTTGACGGTGATCTCGGCGGGGGCGGAGACGAGGCCCAGCGAGCGCAGGTACCCGCCGAAGGCCGCCGCGGCGGCGCCGGTCGCCGGGTCTTCCACGACCCCGCCGGGCGGGAACGGGTCGCGCGCGTGGAAGACCGTCTCGCTCTCCCGCCAGACGAGGTGGACGGTCGTCCAGCCGCGGCGCGCCATGAGCTCGCCGAGGGCTTCCCAGTCGTAGTCGAGGTCGGCGAGCCGCGCGCGCGTGGACGCCGCCAGGACCAGGTGGTCGTTGCCCGCGTTGGCGATGCGCGGCGGCAGTTCTGGGTCGAGTTCCCCGGCCTCCCAGCGCAGCGCGGCCAGCGCGGCGCCGAGATCGGCCTCCTCCACGGCCCGGACGGTGGGCGGAACGCTCGTGAGGGTGGCGAGGACGCGGCCGCCCGCCTCCCTCGTCTCGACCCCGATCTCGCCGGCCGGGGTCCTCAGCCTCACGGTCCCCGTCCCCTGACGCTCGGCCAGCGCGACGGCGGTCGCGATCGTGGCGTGCCCGCAGAAGGCGACCTCGGCCAGCGGGCTGAAGTAGCGGATCGCGAACCGGCCGGGCGCGCCGCCCTCGTCCACGAGGAAGGCCGTCTCGGAGAACCCGACCTCGGCCGCGATCTCCTGCATGCGCGCGTCGTCCAGGCCCCGGGCGTCCAGGACGACCCCGGCGGGGTTGCCGCCCTCGCCGTCCACGTCGAATGCGGTGTAGCGGAGTACTTGTGCGCTGTCGCTCATGCGGGCAGTCTGCTCCAAGGACTAGCATCGCGTCCAACGATGGTTATTGATTGAGCACATCGGGAAACTCGATGGACACACGCCTTCTCACCACCTTCCTGGCCGTCCTGCGCACCGGCGGGATGACCGCCGCCGCGGCGGAGCTCGGCTTCGTGCAGTCCACGGTCACCGCGCACGTCCAGGCGCTGGAGCGCCTCGCCGGGACGCCGCTGCTCGACCGCCGCCCCGGCGGCGTCTCCCCCACCCGCGCCGGTTCGCTGCTCGCCGAGCACGCCCGGGGCGTCCTCGACCTCCAGGAGCGCATGCTCGCCGAGGTCGGCGCCGCCGCCACCGAGCCGTCCGGCCCGGTGCGGGTCCGGGCGCCGGAGTCCGTGTGCGCCTACTGGCTCGCGCCCCTCCTGCCCCGGTTGCGGGCGCGGCTCCCGGACGTGACCCTGTCGCTGTTCCCCGCCGACACGCGGACCGCTCTCACCGCCCTCGCCGACCGCCGCGCCGACCTCGCGCTCGTCCTCGACCCCTCGCCGGACCCGTCCGGGGCGGACCTCGTCGACCTAGGCGCCCGGCCCCTGTCTCTCGTCGGGGCGGCGGCCACGGTCCTCCCCCAGGACCGGCCCCCCACCCCGGCGGAGCTGGCCGCGACCGGCATTCTGCTCCTGGAGGAAGGCTGCTCCTACAGCGACGAGCTCGCCGCCCTCGTCAAGGCCGCCGACCCCGCGGCGGACCCGCCCCGCTTCGGCGGCGTCGAGACGGCGAAGCGCTGCGCGGCGGCGGGCCTCGGCGTCACGCTGCTGCCCACGGTCACGGTCGCCGACGAACTCGCCGCCGGCGCGCTCGTCGAGCTGCCCCTGCCCGCCGGCCTGTCCCGGCACCACCTCTGGCTCGCCGAACCGGCCTCCCGCTGGCGCTCTCCCGCCGTCCACGCCGTGCGCACCGCCCTGATCGACTCGATCAGGGCGGGCACACCCGGTCCAACCCCGCGCGCCTAACGTCCGGTCTTCGCGCGCTCGTAGTGCCGGGCGGCCTTGGCCCGGTTCCCGCAGAGCGCCATGGAGCACCAGCGCCGGGTGCCGTTCTTGGTCGTGTCGTGGAAGTGGAGCACGCAGCTGGGATGCGCGCAGGGCTTGATCCGCTCGGGACTGTCGGCCATGAGGCGCAGGTAGTCGGCGGCGGCCGACCATGACGGCAGCCAGGCGGGGTCGTCGGTCCGCGGATGGCTCTCCGGGCCGTCGGGCCCGAGCCGGTGATGCAGCGCGCCGCGTTCCAGGACGCCGTTGAGCGCGGCCACCGCCTGCGGGGACGGGCCCTCGTCCACGAGCGTCAGAAGGATGTCGCGGGTCTGAACGGCGGCGTCGAGCGCCGCCCGGGTGGCCGCCGCGCGTCCGTCCAGCCCGGCCGACCGCAGCCAGACGGCGAGGCCGTCGGTGGAGTCGAGCAGGTCGCGCCGGACGCCGTCCTCGACCCACCGGGTGTTGAGCAGGTCGAGGCAGAGCGGCTCCCCGACCAGCGGACGAGGGTCCGCGGCGTCCCGCCTGGCGGTTCCGTCTTCCGGCTGCACACCTCGATTCTACCCGCCTATCCCGCCTTAGCCGGTTGACGCCGCACCTCTAACCACTTATCTTCAGTTAGCCAGTTAGATCGAGACCGGGCGCGACGGCCCGGGTTTGCGAGGTGTGTCATGGAGACGGTCGCCATCAAGTCCCTGCAGACGGGGCACGTGGGACTGAACGTGAACGACCTGGATCGGTCCTTGCCCTTCTACCTGCGCGTCTTCGGACTCCAGGTGCAGGCCCGGGGCGACGAGCCCGGCCGCCGCTGGGCCTTCCTCGGCCGGGACGGGCGGCTGGTGCTGACCCTGTGGGAGCAGAGCGACACCGTCTTCGCGACCCGCTCGGCGGGCCTGCACCACCTGTCCTTCCAGGTCGAGACGATCGAGGAGGTCAGGGCCGCCGAGCAGGTGCTGCACGACCTGGACGCCGCGTTCGCCCACGACGGCGTCGTCCCGCACGGCGAGGGCGCCTCCTCCGGAGGCGTCTTCTTCACCGACCCCGACGGGACCCGCCTGGAGATCTACGCGCCCTCCGGCGCCGACACCGCCCCCGCGCCCAGCGGAGCGGCCCCCACCTGCGGATTCTTCTGACCCACCGGCACGTCGAAAGGAGGCCGCCGTGGCGGCCGACGTCTACCACCGAGGCGAACGAGCCGCCCAGCGGCGCGCCGGGCTGCTGGACCAGGGCGCGTTCTCCTCCCGCGCCGTCCGCGCGGAGATCCCCGAGGTCGCGCGCGGGTTCCTGCTCCAGCAGCCGATGCTGGTCCTGGGCGCCGCCGACGACCGGGAACGCATGTGGGCCACCCTGCTCACCGGGCGGCCCGGCTTCCTGCACGCCGAGGACGACCGCACCCTCGCGATCGACGCCCGTCCCGCGCCCGGCGACCCGCTGCACGACCGGCTCACCGAACCGGCCCCGGTCGGCATGCTGGCCGTCGAACCGGCCCGGCACCGCCGGATGCGGATGAACGGCCGAGCCGTCCCGACCGCGCGCGGCCTGCGCGTCGATCTCGACCAGGTGTACTCCAACTGCCCCAAGTACATCCAGAAGCGGCAGCCCCGCTGGGAGCAGGCCACGCCGTCCGCGCCGCGCCGGTCGCGCGCCCTGACCGGCGACCAGCAGCGGTGGATCACCGGCGCCGACACCTTCTTCATCGCCACCGCCGGCCCCGACGGCCACGCCGACGCCTCCCACCGCGGCGGCGCTCCCGGCTTCGTGCACGCGCCGTCGCCGACCGTGCTGCGCTGGCCGGACTACGCAGGCAACGCCATGTTCAACACGCTCGGCAACCTGGAGGTCCGGCCCCGGGCCGGACTGCTCTTCTGCGACTGGCGCACCGGCGGCGTCCTCCAGCTCACCGGCACCGCCCGCACCGACTGGGACCCCGCGCACGCCGCCGCGGTGCCGGGCGCCGAACGGCTGGTCGAGTTCACCGTCACCGACGTCGTCGAGACGGCCGGAGCGTCACCGCTGCGGTGGAGCGACCCCGTCCCGTCCCGCTTCAACCCCCCCGCGGCCTTGGATCTCCCCTCCTGACCGACGTCGCCCTGCGGCACACTCGACGTTGGCCATCGCTAGAAGATGCCTTTGCTCGGCCGAGAGCCGGGTATGCGGGGAGCGAAGCCGGGTCATCGGAGGAGTGACGTGCTGTTGCTTGAGCGGGTGCGGGGTGCTGCGGAGGCGGGAGTCAAGGCGGCTCGGGCGGTGCGGGACGCCGGGTTGGTGCGGCCCGTCCGGCCTGATCGGGCCGCGCGGCTGCTGTTCCCGTACGCGCGGTACGGGCCCGTCCCCGCGACGCTCGGCGCGATGGCCGCGCTGCGGTTCCCCGACCGGACGGCCCTCATCGACGAGCGCGGGGCGCTGACCTACGCGGAGCTCGAACGGCGGGCCGCGTCGCTCGCCACGGCGCTCGCCGGCCGTGCGGGCGACGGGAAGATCGGGATCCTGTGCCGCAATCACCGGGGGTTCGTCGAGACGGTTCTCGCGGCGACGCGGCTCGGCAACGACGTCGTGCTGCTGAACACCGACTTCTCCGGCAGGCAACTGGGCCAGGTCGTCGAACGCGAGGAGATCGAACTCCTCGTCCATGACGAGGAGTTCGGGCCGGCCGTCGAGGAGTCGGGGTTCGGCGGGGAACGGGTCGTCGCCTGGGCCGACGGCGGCGGGGCGCTCGACTCGCTCGTCGCGGAGACCGCTCCCGAGCCCGTCAAGCCCGAGCGGGCGAGCCGGGTGGTCCTGATGACGTCCGGGACGACCGGCACGCCCAAGGGGGCGCGGCACGACCTGTCCGCCTCGTCGCTGCTGCCCGCGGCCCTGAGCCACCTGATGCGCGTCCCCGTCCGGTCGGGCGCGCCGATCGTCATCGGGCCCCCGCTCTTCCACCTGCTCGGCTTCGCCTACACCACGGTCGGGCTCGCCATGGGGATGCCGCTCGTCCTGTCCCGCCGCTTCGACCCCCGGCAGGTGCTGGAGACGATCGCGGACTGCCGGGCGGAGGCGCTCGTGGCGGTGCCGGTGATGCTCCAGCGGATCCTGGACGTGCGGGACGCGCCGCCGACCCCGGCGCTGCGGGCGGTCGTCTGCGGCGGGGCGGCGCTGCACCCGCACCTGTCCGAGGCGTTCATGGACGCGTTCGGCGACGTGCTCGTCAACGTGTACGGCGCGACCGAGACCGGGTGGGCCACGATCGCCACGCCCGAGGACCTGCGGGCCGCGCCCGGCACGGTCGGCAGGCCGTCCTTCCGGCTCACGATCAAGGTGCTCGGGGAGGACGGGCGGGAGCTGCCCGCCGGCGAGACCGGGGAGGTCTACACCGGCGGCGGCCTGCGGTTCGCCGGGTACACGGGGGGCGGCGGCAGGCGGACGCGGGACGGCCTGACCGGCACCGGCGACCTCGGGCACTTCGACGCGGCGGGACGGCTGTTCATCGACGGCCGCGCCGACGACATGATCGTCTCGGGTGGGGAGAACGTGTTCCCCGCCGAGGTGGAGGACCTCCTCGGCGGTCACCCGGACGTCGCGGAGGCGTCGGTGACCGGGGTGAACGACGAGAGGTTCGGGCAGCGGCTCGCCGCGCACGTCGTCAGGACCGAGGGGGCGTCGGTCACCGAGGACGAGCTCAAGGAGTACGTGCGCGCGCACCTGGCCCGGTACAAGGTCCCGCGCGACATCCGGTTCGTCCGGGAACTGCCCCGCACCAGCACCGGCAAGGTCAAGCGGCCGGCCGCCGGCGACCGATGAGGGAAACGCCCGGGCCCAGGGCCGCGAGGTCCCGGGCGTGCCCCGTCCCGAGGGTCAGGCGGCGCCGGCGCTCCGCTTGGCGGCCATGCAGATGCGGGCGAGGTCGTTGAGGGCGTCGGCGCGGCGCTCGTCCAGCGTCCGGCGGTCGCCCGGCCCGGCCTCGGCGAGGGTGTCGATGACCAGGGAGAACACCGGCCACTCGGCGGGCCCGATGGCGCCCTGGAAGTCGACGCCGCCCTCAAGGTCGTCCAGGTCGAGGTTGCGGGCGAAGGTGGCGAGGGCGGCCTCGGCCGCGACCACGCCGATGCGCATCGCCAGCGCGGCCGGCTCGCGGTCGAGAGCACGCGCGGTGCTAGAACCCATGTTCGACAACATAGACCACACGCGTCACACGCGTCGAAAGTTTGCTCGAAAAAACGTCTACCCGGCGATGGCCTGCTGGAAGACGTAGGAGTGCGTGAAGTGCAGGACGCCGTCGACCATGCTCGGGCGCATGCCGGTCGCGGGGCCGCCCGCCAGCTCGTCCCGCAGCTCCCGCCTGATCTGCTCCGCGGTGTCGGAGGGGGTGTGCGAGAACTCCAGCCACGGGTCCAGCGGGCGGGTGTGGTCGAACCGGTCGGCGCGCTTGACCTCCGCGCCCGCCGCCGCCACGAGCTCGGCGATCCGCGCCTCGGTGAGGGCCTCGCCGTGCGAGGGGTCGCGGAGGCGCTCGATGCGGTCGGGGTCGCCGTCCAGCCCCTCGGGCCGGACCAGGTCGGCGATGATCAGCGCCGCGCCGGGGCGGCTGACCCGGGCCATCTCCCGCACGACGGCCTCCGGGTCGGCGACCTGGTGCAGCGAGAAGCGGGTGACGACGAGGGTGAACGACCGGTCGAGGTAGGGCAGGGCGGTGGCGTCGCCGTGCGCGAAGGTGACGTTGGTGAGGCCGGCGTGGTCGGCGTCGCGCTTGCCCTCGGCGAGCATCGCGGGCGTGAGGTCCAGCGCCGTCACGTGCCGGACGCGGCGGGCGATCGCGCGGGCCACCATCCCGGTCCCCGCGGCGACCTCCAGCACGACGTCCTCCAGGTCGAGCTCGGGGTCCATGAACCGGACGAGCCGGTCCAGGTGGCGGGTGAAGGCCGCGTTCGGCCTCGGGTCGGAGAACCCGGCCGCCTGCTTGGAGAACTCCCGTACCACCTTCTCGTCATGGGTCACCGACACGTCGCCTCCTCGGATGGTTGCCCGGATCATCCCCGAAACCACGCACGGTGAACAGGGGGCGGCGGCGAAACCCTCAGGCGGCGGGGACGCCGTCCAGCAGCGCCGCGAGCCCGGCGGCGTCGAGCAGGTCCGCGGGACGGACCGTGACCTCGGCGGAGACGTAGTGGAACGCGGCGCTGACCCGATCGACGCCCACCCCGGCGAGCTCGGCCCACGCCAGCCGGTACGCGGCGAGCTGCACGGCGGCGAACCGGGCCTCGTCCCCGCGCGGCGGGGAGCCGGTCTTCCAGTCGACGACCTCGTACCCGCCGTCCCGGGACCGGAACACGGCGTCCATCCGGCCCCGGACCAGCCGGTCGCCGATGACGGTCTCGAACGGCACCTCGATGTCGAGCGGCTCGCGCGCCGCCCACTCCGACCGCTCGAAGCGCTCGCGCAGCGTCGCCAGGTGCGCGTCGTCGGCGGCGCCCTCGTCGGCGGCGCCGGGCAGCTCGTCGGGGTCGAGGAGGCGCTGCTGCCCCCAGCGGCCCTCCAGCCAGGCGTGGAACGCGGTGCCGCGCCGCGCGTAGGGGGCGGGCGGGCGCGGCATGGGACGGCGGATCTGCCGCGCGAGCGCCACCGGGTCGCGGGCCAGCGACACCAGCGACGACACCGACAGGTGCGCGGGAAGCTCGACGAGCAGGCCGTCGCCCCCGCGCCCCCGGTCGCGCTCGGCGAGCAGCAGCTCGACGTCGCGCGCCCACGCCGTCATGCGCCCCCGGTCGGCGTCGGACAGCCCGGCGTCCCCGGCCCAGTGGCGGGTGCGCCCGGCCATCTCGTCCTCGACCATGCGGGCGCCCTCCACGACCGCCTCGTAGCGCGCCCGCGCCGACAGGTCGGACCGGCCCCGCTCCCCCGGCGCGACGGGCCACTGCGCCTCGTCGGGGTCGGCGAGCAGCGGGTTGGCGGCGCCCTCCTCCGGCGGGTCGGCCCACACGGCGACGGACCCGGCCCCGCCGAGGCACACCGCCCGCACCTCCTCCAGGAACGGCGACGGGCCGAGCGGCCGCCCCGAGGACCCCCACCAGTACCCGGTGGTGATCAGCAGGCTGGACGCGCGGGTGACCGCGACGTACGCGAGCCGCCGCTCCTCCCGCAGGTCGCGCTCGGAGCACGCCTGGTCGAAGGCGGAGAGGTCGTCCTTCTCCAGCCCGGTCAGCGCGGGCAGGTCGGCCCGGTCGCCGCGCAGCATGAACGGCAGGACGCGCGGGTTCGCCGTCCAGCGGGTGGCGTTCTGCGGCGGCGAAGGGAAGATCGACCCCTTGGCGGGGGATCCGTTCTTCTGCGGCGTGTAGGCCAGCCCGGGGACGACGACGACCGGCCATTCCAGGCCCTTGGAGGCGTGCACGGTGAGGAGCTTGACGCTGTCGGTCTCTCCGACCCGCCCGGCCTCCAGCCCGAACTCCTCGGTCTCGGCGGCCTTGAGGTAGGCGAGGAACGCGCCGAGCGTCGGGTCTTCGGCGTCGCCCGCGAAGGTGGCGGCGGCGTCGATGAACGCGTCGAGGTCGGCGCGGGCGGTGACGGGGTCGAGCCCGGACCGCGCCGCGACCTCGATGTCGAGGCCGAGCGTGCGCTCGACCTCGTTGACCAGGTCGGGAAGCGGCAGCCCGACCTGTCCGCGCAGGGCGCGCAGCTCGTCGCGGAGGCGGCGCAGGCGCCCGTGGCCCTCGGGCGAGAACGCGTCGGGCGGGCCGAGGTCGTCGAGCGCGTCGACGAGGCTGCCGGTCTCCTGGTTCAGCTCGCTGACGAGCTGCCGCAGGGGATCGTCCCCGGCGCCTTCCTCGCCCCCCTCACCAGGCGCGATGTCGGAGGCGGACGTCATGTCGAACGAGGGGCCGGCCTCTTCGCGGGGCGCGGCGCCGGACTCGGCGGCGCCGGGCGCGGGGCCGGGGTCCTCCTCGGGCGCGGCGGCGGGTTCGGGGCGGGTGATGTCGCGGGCCGTCTCCTGGGCCAGGGCGCGGGCCCGGCGGCCGAGGGCGACGAGGTCGCGGGGGCCGAGGCGCCAGCGCGGGCCGGTGAGCAGGCGGGCGAGGGACGCGCCGGCGGTCGGGTCGTGCATGACGCGCAGCGTGGCGACGACGTCCTGCACCTCCGGGACGGTGAGCAGGCCGCCGAGCCCGACCACCTCGACCGGGATCCCGCGCGCCTCCAGGGCCCGCCTGATCAGCGGGAACTGGGACCGCTTGCGGGCGAGGACGGCGACGTCGGAGTAGCGGAGCGGCTCGGTCTGGGGGCCGCCGTCCGGGGCGGTCCCGGGGTCGGCGGCCATGAGCCCGGCGATGCGCGCGGCGATGCGGTCGGCCTCGTCCTCGACGGTGGGGAAGAGGGCGCATTCGACGCGGCCGCGCCCCTCGCGCCCGGCGCCCGGGACGAGGCGGGGCACGGCCTTCGTCTCGGCGCGCAGCTCCTCCTGCACCCTGGCCGCCGCCTCCAGGATCTGCTCGCCGTTGCGGAACGAGCGGCTGAGCTGGACGACCGGAGCCGCCACGGGACGTCCGCCGGGGGCCGCCGCGGGCTGCGAGGGGAAGTCGTAGGCGAAGCGCAGCAGGTTCCCGGCGCTCGCGCCGCGCCACCCGTAGATGGACTGGCACGGGTCGCCGACGGCCGTCACGGGATGCCCGCCCGCGAACAGCGACTTGAGCAGGACGAGCTGCGCCTGGCTGGTGTCCTGGTACTCGTCGAGCAGGACGACGGAGAACCGGGACCGCTCGATCATCCCGACCTCGGGATGCCTGTGGGCGATGCGGGCCGCCAGGGCCATCTGGTCGCCGTGGTCGATGACCTCGCGGTCGGCCTTCGCGCGCCCGTACGCCTCGACGAGCGGCATGAGCTGCTCGCGGACGGCGTGCTTGGCGAGGATGTCGCGCTGCGCCTTGAGCGGCTTCTTCACCACGGCGAGCCGCTCGTCGAGCCACGCGCCGACCTTGCGGACGTCCTCGGCCGTGCGCAGGTGCTCCGACAGGTCGCCCGAGAGCTCCATGACGGCCTTGGTGACGGTGTCGGGCTGCCAGTCGATCCGGTCCATGGGGCCGTGGTAGGCGTCCACCACCCGGGAGCAGATCTGCCAGGCGACGGCGGGGGAGATCAGCCGCATCGTGGGTTCGAGGGCCTCGCGCAGGGCGTGGTCGCCGAAGAGCCGCGCCGCGTACGAGTGGTACGTGGACACCATCGGCTCGCCGTCGAACAGGGCCTCGCCGCCCAGCCGCTCCAGCTCGTCGCCCGGCAGGACCTCGCGGAGCCGGTCGAGCCGCTTGCGCACGCGCACGCCGAGCTCGGCGGCGGCCTTGCGGGTGAAGGTCAGCCCGAGGACGCGCTCCGGCCGGACGAAGCCGTTCGCGACCAGCCACACCACCCGGGCGGCCATCGTCTCGCTCTTGCCCGACCCGGCGCCGGCTATCACCGCCATCGGCGCCATCGGCGCCTCGATCACCCGGGCCTGCTCCTCCGTCGGCGCCGGGATCTCCAGCAGCCGGGCCAGCTCTCCCGGCGTGATCACCTCGCTCCCCCCGAGCTAGTCAGTCACCCACCTGCCCGCCCTCGTCATGGACGGGGCAGCAGGAGCGTACGGGACAGGTGCGACACTTGTCGTTCGCCCTGGCCTGGAAGACGTCGCCGGCCATCCCCGTGGCGACGATCTCGACGAGCCTCTTCGGCCACTCGGGGTCGGCGTCCTCGGCGGGCGGGGGCTGCTCCTGCTCGCGCGCCTTCGCCGTGAACGCGGCCTTGCCGACCTGGATCAGCTTCGCGCCGCCCGGCTCGATCAGCCCGTGCCGCTCGAACGCGCCGAGCATCACCGCGTACTGGTACACGCCGAGCTGGGGGTGCCGGGCCAGCTCGTCCTTCGGGACGGCGGTCGAGGAGGTCTTGATGTCGATGATGACCGCGCGGCCCTGGTCGTCGCGTTCCGCGCGGTCGATGCGGCCCTTGATGACGACGCGGCCGAGGTCGACCTTGAACGACTCCTCCAGCGCGACGACCTCGTTGGGGTTGTCGCGGTGCCAGGCGAGGAACTTGTCGACCATCCTCGCGGCCTGCTCGCGCTGCTTCTCCGAGTACCACGAGCTGCGGAACTCCAGGTCCTTCCAGATCTCGTCGAGCCGCTGGGCGACGTGGACCTCGTCGACGCCGTCGTCCGCGCCCGCCATCTCGGCGACGGCGTGGACGACCTTGCCCATGGTGCTGTACTCGTTGGGCCCGCCCTCCTGGGCGCCGACCGCCGAGGCGAGCAGCCAGCGCAGCCCGCACGTGGTGAACGCCTCGACCTGGGACGGCGAGATCGTGATGGGCTCGTCCTCGGCGAACGCGGGCCCGCCGTCGGACAGCGCGGTGATCGCGTACCAGTTCTCCGGCCGCGCGCCGCGCACGCCCGCGCGCGCCAGGCGGGCCAGGTGCCCGGCCGCCGCGCGCCGCAGCGGTTCCGGCCTGGCCGGGTCGCCGACGACGGAACGCAGGTCGGCCACCAGCGCGGACAGCGACAGCCAGCGGGTCTTCTCGTCCAGCTGCGACTGCTCGATCGCGCCGGGGAGCAGCTCGTTCAGGAAGCGGGACGGGCGCTCCTCGGTGTCGTCGCCGCCGACGGCCGTCACCACGAGCCGCCGGCGCGCCCGCGTGACCGCCACGTAGAACAGGCGCCGCTCCTCGTCGAGCATCTTGGCGGCCATCGAGGCGCCGGCGGCGGCGTCCCCGTCGGGCTCGGCCCCGGCCGCGTGCTCGATCAGCTCCTCGACGCCGAGCAGCGACCCGCGCAGCCGGACGTCGGGCCACACGCCCTCCTGGACGCCGGCGACGACGACCACGTCCCACTCCAGGCCCTTGGAGCGGTGCGCGGTGAGGATCCGGACCGCCTCGCCCTCGGGCGCCTGCTCGGCCAGCGTGTCCCCGGCGATCTCCTGGGACGCGATGTTGTCGACGAACAGCTCGGGCCCCGCCTGGGGAAGCCGGTCCACGAACCGCGCGGCATGGTCGAACAGCGCCACCACGGCGTCGAGGTCGCGGTCGGCCGCCGCGCCGCGCGTCCCGCCCTTGACGCTCTGCTCCAGCAGCACGTCGGCCTGGCCGCTCTCCTGCCAGACGGCCCACAGCACGTCCTCGGCGGTGCCGCCGTCGTGCACGCTCCGCCGCGCCACCTCGATCAGGTTCGCGATCCGCTCCGCCGGGGCGCGGACCCTCTCGTGGACCAGAACCAGCTCGCGAGGGTCGTTCACCGCCGCGACCAGGAGCTCCCCCAGTGGGCGCTGCCCGCCCGACAGCTCCTCCAGATCGCGCAGGGCGCGCTTAAGGCGGCGCATGGCGAGCGCGTCGGCGCCGCCCAGCGGCCCGGTCAGGAGGTCCTCGGCCACGACCTCGTCCAGGAAGCCCTTCTTCAGCGCCGCCCGCAGCAGGACGAGGAACGGGCGGACGGCGGGCTCCCCCACCAGCGGCACCTCGTCGCCGGCGACCACCACCGGCACCCCGGCCTGGGCGAGCGCCCGCCGCAGCACCGGGACCTGCCGCACGGCGCTGCGCACCAGGACCGCCATCCGCGACCACGGCACCCCGTCGAGCAGGTGGGCGCGGCGCAGCTCGTCGGCCACCAGCGCGGACTCCTGGCTCTCGGAGTCGGCGATGACCGCGCGCACCTCACCCTCGTCCAGTTCCTCCACCGGCCGCAGCGCGCGGTGCTCGGCGGCGCCCGCCGACCCGGCGGGCAGCCGCCGCGCGATGCGGCGCGACGCGGTGAGGATCTCGGGCCCCATCCGGCGGCACGTCCGCAGCGCCACCACGGGCGCCGGGTCGCCGCCCAGGGTGCGGAAGCGGTCCGGGAACTCCTGGATGCCGCGCACGTCGGCGCCCCGGAACCCGTAGATCGACTGGTCCGGGTCGCCGACCACGACCAGGTCGCGCCCCTCGCCCGCCAGATGGTGCAGGAGGGCCTCCTGCGCGGGGTCGGTGTCCTGGTACTCGTCCACGAACACGGCGTCGTAGGCGTCGCGCTCCCGGATCCGCACCTCCTCGTCCGCGAGCATGCCCGCGGCCATGTGGATCAGCTCGCCGTAGTCGTAGGTGGGGACGGGGTCGAGCAGGAACCGGTCGACGTACCGCTCCATGAACCCGCCGACGGCGGCCCAGTCGTCGCGGCCCCGCAGGCGTCCGAGAGCGGCGAGGTCTTCCGCGGCGTACTGCCGCTCGACCGCGCGCAGGGCGAAGTCGCGCAGCTCCTCGGCGAACCCCCGCGTCGCCAGCGCGGCCCTCAGGCGCTCCGGCCAGTCGCGGGCGCCGTCCGCGAGCTCGCCCTCCAGCAGCCGCCGCACCTCCAGCAGCTGCTCCGGACCGGACAGCAGCCGGGGCGCCGGCTCCTCGTTCAGCACGGCGTCCCGCCGGATCAGCGCGTACGCGTAGCTGTGGAAGGTGAGCGCCAGGGGCGTCCGCGTGGTCCGGTGCAGGCGGCCGGTGATGCGCTCCCGCAGCTCCCCCGCCGCCTTGCGGCTGAACGTCAGGACGAGCACGCGCTCGGGGTCGACGCCGCGGTTCTCGATGCGGTCGACGACCGCCTCGACGATCGTCGTCGTCTTCCCGGTGCCCGGCCCCGCCAGCACGAGCATCGGCCCGCCGGCATGCTCGACCACCCGCCGCTGCTGCTCGTCGAGCACGGGCGGGACGCTCCGCGCGGGACCCGCGCGTCGCACGAGACGGTAGGAAGCAGACGGCACAACAGTTCATTGGAACAGATCAGCGGGACCGTTCTGACCACAACGCACGCATGTCGCCAGAGAGAAAGACCACCGGAGCGGCGCCCCCGCACGGCGACACCCTGCACAATCCACGGCCCCCGCGCTGTGCGGTTTCGTCATTGCTCCCGCCGGGAGGCATCGTGCACATTCACCAGAACCCTCGTGCACGGACGCGGACCCACCGCGTCCCGGAGGTGGGAGGTACGCGTTGTCCCCTGCCCACTGGATCTACCTGCTCGGCCTGGCCGCCCTCATCGCGACGGTGGTCGCGCGGAGGAACGTCGTCGCCCTCGCCCTCCTTGGAACGTTCCTCACCGCCCTCGTGTACAGCGGGAGCGTCACGACCGGCCTCGGCGCGGTGTTCAACGCCGCCATCACCGCCGCGAAGGAACTGCTGCCGATCTTCGTCATCATCGCGGTGGTGACGGCGATGCTCGGCGCCATGCGCACCCTCGGCTCCGACCTGATGATGGTACGGCCCCTCCAGCGGCTCGTCCGCAACGGGCACGTCGCCTACCTCGTGCTCGCCGTCGTCACCTACCTGTTGTCGATGTCGTTCTGGCCGACGCCGGTACTGCCGCTGATCGCCGCGATCCTGCTCCCCGCGGCCGTCCGGGTCGGGCTGCCGCCGATGGCCGCCGCCATCGCGATCGCCATCACCGGGCAGGGCATGGCGCTCAGCTCCGACTACGTCATGGGCGTCGCGTCCGGGCTGTCCGCGCAGGGGGCCAAGGTCCCCGCGGACGCCATCGCCGGCCGCGCGCTGGTCATCTCGCTGATCGCGGGCGTGGTCGCGCTGGCCTTCTGCTACCTGCGCGACGTGCGCGGCAGGCTGCTGGACCCGGCGGAGGCCGAGGCGGAGGCGGTCGACCTGGCGGCGGTCGGCGAGGGCTCCGCGCACGCGGCGGCCGGAGACGACGGGACGCAGGCGGTGAGCGCCGAGCCCTCCGGCGGCGGCACCGCGACCCTGACCGCCACCGGCGGCGACGGTCACGGTGACGCGGAGGCTCCCTCAGGCCGGACGCGGCTCGTGGCGTTCGCCGTCCCGCTGGCGTTCGCCGCGCTCCTGGTGGTGATGCTGCTCGGCCGGTTCACCTCCCTCGTCCCCGACATCGACGACGGCGCGGGGGCCCCGCTGGTGGGCGGGACGGCGTCGCTCGCGCTCGTCGCCATCTGCGTCATCGCGAACCGGCGGACCTGGCTGCAGGACTGCGCCGACCATTTCACCGAGGGCATCGCGTTCGCGTTCCGCACGATGGGGGTGGTCATCCCGATCGCCGGGTTCGTCTACGTCGGGCTCTCCGACTACTCGGGGCAGATCCTCGGGCTGCCGGACGGCGAGCAGGGCCCGGCGCTCCTGCTGGACGCGATCGCCAAGGTCCAGCCGCACATCCCGCACGTCCCGGTGTTCGCCTCCTTCGCGATGCTGCTCGTCGGCATGGTGATCGGCCTGGACGGCAACGGCTGGCCGGGGCTGCCGTTCACCGGCTCGCTCGCCGGGGAGCTCGGCCACAGCGCGGGCGCGGACCCGGCGACGCTCGCGGCCATCGCCCAGAACGGCGCGAGCTGGACCGGCGGCGGCACCCTCGTCATCTGGTCTTCGCTGATCGTCGTCGCGGGCCTGACCGGCGTCTCCGTCATCGACCTGGCGCGACGCCTGTTCCTCCCGGTCGTGGCGGGCCTGGTGGTGGCGACGGCGGTCGCGGCGGTGGCGCTGTGAACGCGGTCGAGCTGGCGGAGGAGGTCCGCGCCGGACGGCTCTCGGCGCGCGAGGCGGTGGCGGAGGCCCTCGCGCGGATCGAGCGCTCGGACGGCGCCGTCGGCGCGTTCGTCCACGTGGACGCCGAAGGCGCGCTCGCCCGCGCCCGGGCCATCGACGCGGCGGTGGCGCGCGGCGCGGACCCCGGGCCGCTGGCCGGGGTGCCGCTCGCGGTGAAGGAGCTGCACGCGGTGGCCGGATGGCCGTACGCGATGGGCAGCGTCCTGCACGCCGGCCGGATCGCCGACCACACCTCCACGATGGTGGCGCGAGCGATGGCGGCCGGGGCGGTCCCCGTCGGGCTCACAGCGTCGCCGGAGTTCGGGCGCGCGTCGTTCACCGCGTCCGCCCTGCACGGCGTGACCCGCAACCCCCACGCCCCGGAGCTGACGCCGGGCGGGTCGAGCGGCGGATCCGCGGCGGCCGTGGCCGCCGGGATGGTCCCACTCGGGACGGGCACGGACGGCGCCGGCTCGCTCCGCATCCCCGCCTCCTACTGCGGGCTGGTCGGATTCAAGGGGACCTACGGGCGCGTCCCCCGCGGGCCCCGGCACCGGGGCACGGCCGAGAACGACCACTACGGCGTCCTCACCCGCACGGTGCGCGAAACGGCCCGCTTCCTGGACTGCGTCTGCGGGACGGACGAGTACGACCGCGCCTCCCTGCCCGCCCCCGCCGCGCCCTTCGAGACGTCCCTCGACGGCATCGACTTGAGCGGCCTCCGGGTCGCCTGGTCGCCCGACCTCGGCTACGCGCCCTGCGACCCGGAGGTGGCCGCCGTCGTGGAGGACGCGGCCAAGACGTTCATCGCCGGAACCGGCGCCCGCCAGGTCCCCGCCGACCTGACGCTGGAGTCCTGCGGGGCCGCCTTCCGGACGCTGTCGGTTCCGGACGTCCACGCCGAACTCCGCGACGCCCCGGCCGACCGCCTGGAGTCCGTCCACCCCACGGTCCGCCGCTACGGCGACGCCGCACGCGCCCTGGACGCCGACGCGCTCGTCGACGCCCACGAGGCCCGCGCCCGCCTGGTGGCCGCACTCGCCGAGGGCTTCGCCCGCTTCGACCTCCTGCTCACCCCGGCCACCCAGGCACCGGCGTTCCCGGCCGAGGGCCCGATGCCGACCGAGATAGCGGGCCGCCCGGTGGACCACTGGGGAGCCCTGGCCGTCACCTTCCCCTTCAACCTCTCAGGCCACCCGGCGATCTCCGTCCCCGCAGGCCGGGCAGGCGGCACCCCCACCGGCCTCCAGATGGTCGCCCGCAGACACGAGGACCTGCTCACCCTGGCGGCCGCGGCAACCTACGAACGGCTGTGTTGAATGCCTTTTTCTCCTCCGCCAGGCCCGAAGGAGGAGAGAAAAGCAATCCTATACAGCCACTTTTTCCTTGAAGGCTTTCAGGGCGGCGGCGCCCACGGCCTTGTCCTGCTCGCCGTTGCCGCCGCTGACGCCCACGGCGCCGACGACCTCGCCCTCGTGGACGATGGGGAAGCCGCCCACGAAGATGGCGAACTTGCCCGGGTGCATCTGGTTGATGCCGAAGGCCTCGTTGCCCGGGAGGGCGGGGCCGTTGGGCGGCTCGTTGAACGTGTGGGTGTCGCGCTGGTGGCCGGCGGCGGTGAACGCCTTGGCGATGGCGATGTCCACGCCGGTGAGGCGGGCGCCCGTCATGCGGTGGACCGCGATCGGGTGCGCGCCGTCGTCGGCGATGCAGATCGTCTGCTTGACGCCGATGCGGCGCGCCTCCGCCTCGGCGGCGGTGAGCATGACGAGGGCGTCTTCCAGGGTGAGCCGGTGGACGGTGTGCACGGGGCCTCCAGAGGGGTATTGCCCTATTCAGGTCGGTAAAGCAGGATGTGAGGGACGGTTTCTCCAGGTCACGCCGTCCGCCACGTACCTCTTCCCACCCCGTCAGTCTCGAAGGACCGCGTCCGTCGGGGCTATGTACACTTCGCCGAACGAACCCGACGGGATGTGGGCACATGGCACATCACCCTGCGATCGTCACGACCGCCGGCGGGCATCTGCCCGTCGGGGCGCTGCTGGCAGAGCCGCTGCTGCGCGGGACGCTCGTCGCCGGACGGGCGGGGCTGGAGCGCGGCGTCGGCTGGTGCCTCCCGCTCTCGGAGACCCGCCGCTGCGCCGGCGACCCCGACCGCGACCTCGCCGGCGTCGCCGTCCATCTGCCGGTGACGGCGGTGGCCGCGCCGGAGGAGGCGGCGGCCGTGGTGGGCGACCTCGTCCGGCGGGACGCCGCCGCGCTGCTGGCGTGGCGGCCGCCCGGCGTCGACTCCGACCTCGACGCGGCGGCGCGGGCCGCCGAGGCCGCGGGCGTGCCGCTGCTGGCGCTGCCCGCGGAGGCCGACTACCGGGCGGTGAGCCGGCTCGTCGGGCAGAAGGCGCTGGCGCAGTCCGCGCACATCCTGGAGTACGGGTCGCGGGTGCACCGCACGCTCGCGGAGGTCCTCGCGCGGGGCCCGGGGGTGCCCGCCATGGCCCGCGCGGTGGTCGGGCTGTCGCGCTGCGGCGTCCTCATCTGCGACGCGGACGGCGAGCGCCTCGCCTGGGAGGAGGCGCCGGACGCCGCGCCGATCGACCCGGACGCGCTGCTGGCCGCGCTGCCCGAGGAGCCCGGGACGGACGCGCAGGCCGCCGAGACGCGGCTGCGGCCCGACCCGGACGGCCCTCCCGTGCACGTGATCGTCATGCCCGTCCTGGTGGGCGGGGAGGCGTTCGGCCGGATGGTGATGGTGGAGCGGGCGTGCCCGCCCGACCCGCACGACCTGGCGCAGCACCGCGTGGTCGCCGAGCACGGCGCGACGCTGGTCGGGTCGGAGATGCTGCGGCAGCGGTCGGTGCGGGCGGCCGAGGAGCGGGCGCGCGGCGACTTCGTCGAGGCGCTCGTGCACGGCCGGTTCGCCGACTCCCACGAGCTGGGCGCGCGGGCCCGCCACCACGGGTTCGACGTGGACGGGCACTTCGCCGTGCACGTGGTGGCGGCGGCGTCGCTGCTGCCCGTCGGCCGCGACTACCTGCGCCGGACGGTGTCGGCGACGCGGACGGCGCAGAACCTCGAACCCGGCGGGTGCGCGCTGACCGCCGCGATCAGCTCGACGATCGTGGTGATCCAGCAGGTCCCGGCGCGGCCGGACCCGAACGGGCAGCGGGCGGACGCCGCCCGGTTCGCCGAGCGGCTGCACCGGGCGCTGCGCCCGCACCTCGGCGACGACCTGCGGGTCGCGCACGGCCGCCCGGGGCAGGGCGCCGCCGGGGTCGCGTCGGGGTACCACGAGGCGCGGCTGACGATGGGCCTCGCGTGGCACACCGCCGCCGAGCCCGTCTGCGGCTACGACGACCTGCGGGTGTTCGCCGCGCTGAAGGACGTGGCGCGCAGCGCGGAGGCCAAGTCGTTCGCCCGCGAGACCCTGGCGCCGCTGCGCCGCGCGAACGGCGGCGACCTGGAGCGGATCGTGCTCGCCTACATCAGGACGTCGGGGAACCTGAACGCGGCGGCGCGCGACCTCGGCCTGCACCGCAACACGATGCTCTACAAGCTCGACCGGGCGTCCCGCGCGCTGCGCATGGACATCCGGTCGGCGGACGCGCAGTTCATGTTCTGGCTGGCGCACCACATCGACACGCTGACCACGGTCACCGGCGCCCTCGACGAGGAGATGGCCCCGCCGGCCGCCGCGCCCGGCTGATCAGGCACCGCCGGTTCCCGGCAGATCAGGCACCGCCGGTTCCTGGCAGATCAGGCACCGCCGGTTCCTGGCAGATCAGGTGGGGTCGGGGCCGGCGAAGGACGCCAGCAGCCCGAGCGCGGCGGTCGCGGCGCAGACCGCGAACATGACGCCGAAGGCGGGGGCCCGGTCCAGCACGGCCCCGACCCACGCGGCGCCGAGGGCGGAGCCGCCGAAGCGCAGCAGGTTGAACAGGCCGAGGCCGGCGCCGCGGCGGCCGGCGTCCGAGCGGGTGGCGCCGGTCGCGGCGGGCGTCTGGACGAACGCGACGCCGGCGCCGGTGAGGGCGAGCGCGGCGAGCAGCCACGGGACCGGCCCGGACGCGGCGAGGACCGCGGCGACGAGGACCTGGCCCGCGATGAGGACGAGCAGGCCGCCGCGCAGCACGGCGCGCGGCGACAGCCGTTCCATGAGGACGCCCGTGACCGGTCCCAGCACCGACATCACGACCGGCAGGCTCAGCAGGACGGCCCCCGCGTAGAGGGTGCCGGCCTGCCGCTGGGTGGTCAGGTAGACGGGGACGGCGAGCAGCGTGGCGCCCAGGCAGAACATCTGCGCGAGCACGCTCAGGCAGGAGCGCAGGTAGCGGGTCTCCAGCAGCAGCCGCGGCGGCAGGAACGCGTCGGGCCGCCCGCGCGAGGTCGCGGCGTAGGCGGCGGCGGTGAGGAGGCCTGCGAGCACGCCGCCCCAGACGAGGGGCGAGGTCGCGCCGAGGGTCGCGGCGGAGGAGGTGGCGCCGAGGCCGAGCCCGGCGGCGAGGGTGAGCAGGGCCGCGCCGCGCCGGTCCAGCGGGACGCGCCGGGGCCGCCCCGCCGGGACGAACCGGACGGCCAGCGCCGCGGCGGCGGCGCACAGCGGCACGACCGGCCAGAACACGGCGTGCCAGCCGAACCAGGTGGCCAGGCCGCCGCCGAGCGTCGGCCCGGCGGCCTGGCCGACGCCGTTGGCGGCCGCCCACAGCCCGAGGGCGCGGCCGCGCCGCCCGCCGCCGAACAGCGAGGCGATCAGCGCCATGACCGCGGGCAGCATCGCGGCGGTCGCGACGCCCTGCACCGCGCGCATCGCGACCAGGGAGGCCAGGTCGCCGGCGAGCCCGGCGCCCGCCGAGCCGATCCCGAGCAGCAGCATCGCGGCGAGGAACACCCGGCGGGGGCCGCAGCGGTCGCCGAGCCACCCCGACAGCGGCAGCAGCACGGCGAACGGGAGCGTGAACCCGACGACGACCAGGGTGCCGGCGGAGATCGAGGCGTCCAGGTCGCGCAGGATCAGCGTGAGCGGGACGTTGACGATCGTGTTGGCGACGGTGCCGGTGAACGTGCCGAGCAGCAGCGGGACGAGCGCCGGCCACGGCCCGCGCCCCGTGCCGCGCCCGTCCGCCGGGTCAGGCTCGGCCAACGGGCCGCCGCCGTCGGGGCCCGCCGTTGGCGGCGTCCTCCGGGGGGACGTGCACGAGGATCTCCCCGTCCTCCTCCTTCACCGGGTACACCGTGATCGGCCTGGTCGCGGGCGGGGTGATCGGCTCGCCGGACCCGAAGTCGAAGACGCTGCCGTGGCACGAGCACAGCAGCCCGTCCTCGGTCACCCGCCCGGACGACAGGAGGCAGTCCAGGTGGGTGCAGTAGTTCGACATGGCGTGCACCTCGCCGTCCCAGCGGGCGACGGCGACCTCCGCCTCGCCCACGAAGAAGCGGCGGACGACGCCCTCGGGCACCTGGCCCGAGCGGGCCACGCGCTGGTATTCCATCGGTCGCTCCCTAGCTGAGTGTGTCGAGCAGGTCGGTGAGGTCGGCGTCCTCGTCGCGCAGGGCGCCGGGGTCCAGGACGGCCCCGCGGGCGATGAGCTGCCGGGCGATCGCGAGGTCGCCGCCGCGGTCCACGGTGAACGCGGCGCGCAGCACGCCGTCCGCGAGGTAGAACGCGATGAAGTCGAAGTCCTCGACGCGGCCCCGGACGACGAGCCGGTCCGTGCCCTCGCCGTGCCCCGCGTGCTGGACGGCGTGGCCGAACTGGTCCGACCAGAACCAGGGCGGCGCCGTGTGCGCCGACGCGCCGCCGAGGATGTTCTTGGCCGCCGCCATGCCCTGCGCGTTGGCGTTGTCGAAGTGCTCGGCGCGGACGTGCCGTCCGAGGAGCGGCTGCCACTGGCAGGCCACGTCGCCCGCGGCGTAGACGCCGTCCACGCCGGTGCGGCAGTACGCGTCGACCGCGATGCCGCCGGGGGTCTCGATCCCGGCGCCGGTGACGGGCTCGACGTTCGGGACCATCCCGGCGCCGACGACCACCACGTCCGCCTCCAGGGCCGTCCCGCCGCTGGTGGTGACGACGGCGCCGGACGCGGTCTCCTCGTACCGCTCGACCTTCTCGCCGGTGCGCAGGTCGACGCCGTTCGTGCGGAGCATCGCGGCCATCACGTCGCCCATGGGCTCGCCGACGACGTGCCCGAGCGGGCGCCCTGCCCGCTCGACGACCGTGACGTGCGCGCCGCGGTCGAGCGCGGTGGAGGCGACCTCGCAGCCGATGAACCCGGCGCCGACCACCACGACCCGCGCGCCCGGCCGCAGCTCGCCGCGGAGCCGGTCGGCGTCGGCGACGGTGCGCAGGTGGCGGACGCGCTCGCCCTCGACGCCGGGCAGCCGCCGGGGGCGCCCGCCGGTCGCGACGAGCAGGGCGTCGCCCCGCAGCACGGTGCCGTCCGCCAGTTCCAGGGCCCGCTCGGCGGGGCGGATCGCGGCGGCCGCGGCGCCGAGCCGCAGCTCCACGTCGTTGGCCTCGCACCATTCGGGGGTGAGCAGGCACAGCTCGTCGCGGTCCTGCTCTCCCGCCAGGTACTCCTTCGACAGCGGCGGGCGCTGGTAGGGCGCCTCGTGCTCGGCGCCGACGAGGGTGACGCGGCCGTCGAAGCCGCGGCGGCGCAGCGTGCGGGCGGCGACCGCGGCCGTCTGCCCCGCCCCCGCCACCAGGACGTCTCTCATGAGGGATGCTCCTCCGACAGGATCCGGGGCCGCGGGTCGACGTAGACGTCGTCGCCGTCGACGCGCACGGCATGGCTCGGCTGGCATTCGTCCCGGCCCTCGATCTCGCCGGTCTCCGGGTCGAACACCCACTGGTGCCCGGGGCAGATCACCCGTCCGTTCAGGACGGCTCCCTTGGACAGCGACCGCTGCTTGTGGACGCACACGTCGTCCAGCGCGTAGACGTCGCCGCCGACCAGGAAGAGCGCGATCCGCCGTCCCCCGACGGTCACGGCGAGGCGCCGGCGCCGGCGTACCTCGGCGAGCGCGGCGGCCCGCACCCACTCGCCCGTCTGCTGCTCCACGGTCGTCCTCCCTGCTGGATGGCCGGCGGCGGGGCGGGACGCCGCCCCGCCGCCGGACCGGATTCGGGTCAGGCGCTGACGAGGTCGGGCTTGACGTAGGTGTCGTACAGGCCCTGCGTGTAGGAGAAGCGCATCTCCGCGCCCCACCGGCACAGCCGCAGGCAGCGCTGCTGGAGCTCCGGCGTGTCCGCGTGGTCGAGGACGATCTGGTAGCCGCGCTCCCCGTGCACCACGTCGGAGGTGATGTGCAGGTCGAAGAACTCGATCTCGTCCTCGGTGAACCCGTAGACCTCGCGCAGCGGCACGATCTGCTTCTTGTAGATGCTCGGCACCTGCGATTCCAGGCCGACCACGAGGGCGGCGGTGGCGACCACGAAGTGCTCGCGCATCGCGACCGCGTAGCACCACGCCTGGAGGCCGCGGGTGATGGCGTTCATGTTGGACGGGTCCTCGACGCGCTCGCGGGTCGTGCCGCACGCCTCGGCGAACCGGATGAGGAGGTCGGTGTGCCGGATGTCGGCGAGCTCCTCCTCGTACATGTTCTGGAGCGTGAAGTCCTTGGCGCCGGTGAACTCGTCGGGCGTGTTGGCGTAGACGTAGGCGAGGTAGTCGGCGAACGGGCCCACGTAGTGGTAGTGGTTCTCCGCCCAGCGGGCGAAGTGCTCGCGCTTCAGCTCGCCGTCCGCCCACGCCTTGCTGAACGAGGCGTTCTTGGCCTCGCGGCCCTTGATCGCGTTCTGCAGCTCGGCGCGGAACGCGTCCTTCGACAGCAGCTCTGCCATTTCCTGATCCCTTCTCGGATTTTCTTACCGGGGTGAGATGTAGACGCTTTTCTCCTGCGTGTAGAAGAGCATCATCGAAGGTCCGGCCTGCTCTTTGAACGTCTGCGTGCTGGATTCCTTGAGCCCGCCGAACGGCACGGTCATCGCCATTCCCGAGGTCGGCTGGTTCACCTTCACCAGGCCGCTCTCGGAGCGCCGGGCGAACTCCAGCGCCCGGCCGGTGTCGCGGGTGACGATCCCGGCCGACAGCCCGTAGTCGGTGCCGTTGGCCAGCGCGACGGCCTCGTCGAGGCCGGACGCCCGCAGGAAGGCCAGCACCGGGCCGAAGATCTCCTCGCGGGCGACCCGCATGTCCGGCGCGACCTCGCCGAAGACGGCCGGCCGCACGAAGTACCCGTCGCCGGGGAGGCGCCGCCCCCCGGTGACGAGCTTGGCCCCCTCCTCCTCGCCGATCCGCACGTAGTCGAGGAACTTCTCCAGCTGGAAGTCCGCGGCGAGGGGCCCGAGGTCGACGCCGTCGCCCAGCCCGTTCCCGACGGTCAGCGCCTCGGCGGCCCGCGCCACGCGTTCGAGCAGCTCGTCGTGGACGGCATCGTCCGCGATGACCCGGCTCGTCCCGGTGCACGCCTGCCCGGACAGCCCGAACGCGCCCTTGACGATGATCTGCGTGGCGCGCTCCAGGTCGGCGTCGTCCAGGACGACCACCGGGTTCTTGCCGCCCATCTCCAGCTGCGCGCGGCGCGACGGGCCGACCGCCGCGTGGACGGCGCGACCGGCCCGGGTGGAGCCGGTGAACGTCACGGCCCCGACGCGCTCGTCCGCCGCCACGGCGGCCCCGGCCCCGGCGCCGCCGTGCACCAGCGCGATCGCGCGCGGCGGCAGCCCGCCGGCCAGCAGCGCCTCCACCAGCCGCTGCGCCAGCAGGGGCGTCACCGGGCTCGGTTTGAACACCACCGCGTTGCCGGCCGCCAGCGCGGGCCCGATCTTGCGGGACGGGATGTTCAGCGGGAAGTTCCAGGGCGTGATCGCGCCCACCACCCCGACGGGCTCGCGCCGCGTGTAGACGAGCCCGCCGTCGGGCGCCGGGTGGCTCTGGCCGGTGATGCGGTGGGCCTCCCCCGCGTAGAAGCGCAGGTTCCGGGGCGTGCGGGAGACCTCCATGGCCGCCTCGGCGCGCGTCTTGCCCTCTTCCCGCACCAGTTCGGCGACGAGTCCGTCCGCCCGCTCCTCCAGCCACCGCGCCGCCGACTCCAGCACGTCGGCGCGCTTGTCCGCGGACGCCGCGGCCCATTCCGCGGCGCCCTCGACGGCCCCGCCGACGGCCGCTTCCACGTCGCCGGCCGACGACTCGGGGAACTCTCCGACGATCTCGCCGAGTTCCGCCGGATTCCTCCGCCGGAACGTCCTGCCGTCCTGTGCCGGGCGCCATTCGCCCCCGACGAGGTTCAGGCCCTCATGCATGCTCGCTCGTCTCCATTCCCGGGTCACCGGCGATCGCGGTGAGTTCGACTTCGACGGGGGCGCCGCCGGGGAGGGCGCGGACGCCGACGGCGCTGCGGGCGGGGCGCCCGAGCCCCGGCGCCAGCGCCTCCAGGGCGGCCGAGGCGCCGTCCGCGACCGCCGACAGGTCGGTGAACCCGTCGGCGCAGGCGACGTAGACCGTCATCCGGACCCACCGCCGGACGCGGCCCCCGCTGCGACGGAGGTCCCCGTCCGCGACCGCGGCGACGGCGTTGCGGACGGCCAGGGCGGCGGCCTCGCGCGCGGCGGGGACGTCCAGGTCGCGGCCCACGAGGCCGGTGGCGGTCAGGCGGCCGTCCCGGCGCGGCGTCATCCCGGCGCTCGCGACCAGGAGGTCGCCCGCGCGGATCGGCTCGGCGACGGCCGGGACGTAGTCGCCCTGGGGGCGGGGCGCGGCGGGAAGCTCAGACACCGAGGGCCACCCCGTCCTGGCGGGGGTCGGACGCGCCGAGGAGGGCGCCGTCCGCGACGGAGACGATCTGGGCGCTGCCGCCCGCGTCCCAGGGGCCCTGGACCGCGACGTCGTGCCCGGACGCGCGGAGCGCCTCGATCCGGCCGGTCCCGAGACGGGACTCCACGCGCAGTTCGGGCGGACGGCCGAGGACGTCGGCGTCGCTGCCCGGGTGGACGGTGAAGCGCGGCGCCGCGACGGCGGTCGCGGGGTCGTGGCCGTGGTCGAGCAGATGGGACAGCAGCTGGGCGTTCCACTGGACCTGGCCGTCCCCGCCGGGGGTGTTGCCCGCGTGCAGGAGGCGGCCGGAGGCGCCGGTGACGAGCCAGGCGTTCAGGGTGTGCAGCGGGCGCCGGCGCGGGCGGACCTCGTTGGGGTGCCCGTCGATGAGGTAGGCGCCGCGGCCGAGCCGGTTGTTGAGGACGATGCCCGTGCCCGGGACGGTGATCCGGGCGCCGAAGGTGAAGGCGAGCGAGTGGATGAGGCTGACCGCGCGCCCCTCCGCGTCCACGGCGACCATGGAGGTCGTGTCGCCGCCCGCGGGGACCGGCGACGGGAGGCCGGCCGGGAGGTCGCCCGCGTCGAGGCGGGCGCGGGCGGCCTCCAGCGCGGGCGGCGCGAGCAGTCCGCGCCAGTGGTCGCTGCCGTCGCCGCACCCCGCGAACCGGTCGGCGAACGCGATACGGGCGGCCGAGGCCATCCGGTGGACCGCCTCGGCCGACAGCCACGGAAGGCCGGACAGGACGCCATCGCAGAGGCCCGCCTGCTGCGCCACCATCCAGCCGGGCGTGGGCGGCGGGGTCAGGTGGATCGTCGTCCCCCGGTACTCGCAGGTCAGCGCCGCCTCCGGGACGGAGCGGCCGCCCGCCATCCATTCGTAGCCGGAGAACGGCGCCCCGGCGTCGACCAGGGCGTCCACGGAGCGCTCGGCGAGGGCGCCCGAGTACAGGTCGGCGGGGTCGTCCGCCAGCCTGCGGAGGGTGGCGCCGAGGTCGCGCTGGACGATCGGCGCGCCGGCGGCGGGCACGCGGCCGCCGGGAAGGAAGACCTCGGCCGTGCCGGGGTCGCGGGCCAGCGCGTCGCGGCGCTCGACGATGTCGGCGCGGGTCTTGCGGGTGCAGGGCAGGCCGTCCTCGGCGGCGGCGATCGCGGGCGCCCACAGCTCGGGCAGCCCGCGGGAGGCCGAGTCGGCGTGCAGGGCGGCGAGCGCGGCGACCGCGCCGGGGGTCGCGACGGCGAGGGCGCCCTCCAGCGGGACGGCGGCGAGGCCGCGGTCGCGGTAGAAGGCGGGCTCGCCGCCGTCCGGGCCGAAGCCGCTGCCGCCGAACGCGGCGACGGAGCCGTCCGGGCGGCGCAGCAGGGCGAAGGCGTCGCCTCCGACCCCGCACTGGCCGGGCAGCGCGAGCCAGGACAGGGCGGCCATCGCGAGCGCGGCGTCCACCGCGTTCCCGCCGCTCGCGAGGATCCGCGCGCCGAGCAGGCTCACCGCCGGATGGCTGGAGGCGACCATGCCGCCGGACGCGACGGACGGGCCGCGGTCCGGGAGGCCGAAGGGGCTGCGCTCTGACATGCCGCCAGTGTCGGCGGCCCCCGATCAGCGCCGATACGGACCGATCGCCGAAGATCCGGCACCTTCCTTGGGCACCGTGCACACCGGCCCCGGACACCGCTGCTTCGCTCGCCGGACGCCCGACATGGTGCACAAAATGACCAAGCGCGTAGTGTGCACGTTCCTCATTGTTCACCTCGGACCGATCGAGCAGATTCTCTGCAATCGTTGCGCCCGTCGGCCTCGCAGAGGGCGCGTACAGGGAGGGGGCGTCCTTTGGAAGCCGCTCACTGGATCTATCTGTCCGGAATCGTCGTCATCATCGCCGTGATGATCGCCCGTAAGAACGTCGTCATCCCCGCGGTGACCGCGACGTTCCTCACCGCCTGGGTGTTCACCGGCAGCCTCGTCACGGGACTGGAGTCGATCTTCAACGCCAGCCTCACCGCGGCGTCCGAGCTGTTCAGCATCTTCCTCATCATCGCGCTGGTCACCGCGCTGCTCGGGTCGCTGCGCGCGCTCGGCGCCGACCGCCGCATGGTGGAGCCGTTCCGCGTCGTCATGCGGTCCGGCCACTCCGCCTTCTGGGTGCTCGCCGCCGTCACCTACGTGATCAGCCTGTTCTTCTGGCCGACCCCGGCGGTGCCGCTGATGGGCGCCATCCTGCTGCCCGCCGCGATCGCCGCGGGGCTCCCGCCGATCAGCGCGGGGGTGGCGATCGCGATCGCCGGGCAGGGCATGGCGCTGTCCAGCGACTACGTCATCCAGGTCGCCCCGGGCCTGTCGGCGAAGGCCGCCGGGGTGGAGACCGGCGCGGTCGCCGACCGCGCCATGGTGCTGTCCCTGATCACCGGCCTGGTCGCGCTCGGCATCGGCTACCTGATGACGCGCTCGGAGTTCCGCAGGCCGGACGCGGCGCTGCTCGAACGCTGGGAGGCCGGGGAGTCGGAGCTGGAGGCGCCGGCGCCGCGCCGCTCGCTCATCCGCGTGCTGCCGCGGCGGCGCGTCCTGCAGCCGGAGCCCGCCGCGGCGGGCGGCGGCGACGGCGGCGTGGCCGTCCTCGACCACGGGCCCGGCTCCGGGTCCGGCGGCGGCTCGTCCACCGTGCCCGGACCCCGCTCCGGCGGATCGGGCGACGCGGGCGAGGCGTCGGACGAGATGACGCGGCGGGCGCTGTCGTCGCTGAACGGCGGCGACCGGCCGGGCGCGGACTGCCCCCGGCGGTCCAAGGCGTTCGCCGCGATCGTCCCGCTGGCCCTGATCGGCCTCGTCGGCTACATGATGCTGGGCAAGTTCACGGGGCTCGTTCCGGAGGTGGTGGGCGGGGACGCCGCCGCGCTCGTCGGCGGGGTCGCCACGGCGCTGCTGCTGGCCGCCGCGATCGCCAAGGACGGCCGGGGCAGCCTGGAGCGGTGCGCCGACCACATCGTGGACGGGCTGGTCTTCGCGATGAAGGCGATGGGGGTCGTGATCCCGATCGCCGGGTTCTTCTTCATCGGCAACGCCGACTTCGCCGGGAAGATCATGGGCATGGAGGAGGGCGCGAAGGCGCCCGGCTTCCTGTTCGACGCCGTCGTCCGGATGCAGGACGCGATCCCCGACAGCCAGTACGTCGTCGGCTTCGGCGTGCTGATCATCGGGATGGTCACCGGGCTGGACGGCTCCGGGTTCTCCGGGCTGCCGCTCACCGGCTCGCTGGCCGGCTCGCTCGGCCCGGCCTCCGGCGTCGACCCGGCGCTGCTCGCCGCGATCGGGCAGATGGGCTGCATCTGGGCCGGCGGCGGCGTGCTGATCGCGTGGTCGTCGCTGATCGCGGTGGCCGGGTTCGCCCGCGTGCCGGTGCTCGACCTCGTCCGCCGCTCGTTCCTGCCCGTGATCGCCGGCCTCGTCGTCGCCACGGTCGCCGGTCTGATCATCTACTAGGGAGCACGGTGACCGCGTCCTCCGACCTGTCCGATCCGGCCCCCGCCGCCGCGCCCGCCGCGGCGGCGGGGGGCCCGCCGCGCGCCGCCCTCCGGTGGCGCGCCGCGCTCCTGGTCCTGCTCACCTTCGGCGCCGGGACGACCGACATCGTCGGTTTCCTCGGCATGGAGAAGGTCTTCACCGCCAACATGACCGGCAACATCGTGCTGTTCGGCCTCGCCGCCGGCGAGGGGAACGGCGCCGACCTGGCCCGCTGCGGCGCCGCGACGCTCGCGTTCGCGCTCGGCCTGCTCGCCGGGTTCCTCATCGCGGGGCGCACCGCCGCCGGACGGATGTGGCCGCCCCGCGTCACCGCCGTCCTGGCGTTCGTGCTGGCGCTGCAGACCGCGTTCCTCGCGGGGTGGGCCGCCGCGGGCGCCGAGCCGCGCGGCGGCGGGCTGCTCGCCCTCATCTCCCTGTCGTCGGTGGCGATGGGCGCGCAGACGGCGGCGGCGCGCAGCATGGCCGCCGACGGGATCACCACCACGTTCGTCACCGGCACGCTGACCTCGATGATGGGCGGTCTCGCGGTCGGGCAGGGCGCGGCGGCCGGGCTGCGGACCGCGGTGATCCTCAGCCTCGCCGCCGGGGCGGCGGTGGCGGGCGCGCTGATGACCAGCGCCCCCGTCGCGGCCGCGGCCGTCAGTCCCGCCGTGCTGGCCGTGGTGATCGCCGGCGCCTTCCGGCTGCACCCGGCCCGGACGTCCTAGGCCGGTTCCGCCCGGTCAGGCGGGGCCCGTCCAGCGGGCGCGGGCCATGTCGACGCGGCGGCCGTCCGGGCGCAGCGGCGTCCCCTCGGCGCGGTAGTTCTCGTGGGCCCGGAGCTCGTGGCCGCTCGGCGGGTTCCCGTCCGCGCGGATCACCCGCCACCACGGGACGGCGCCCCCGTACAGCGACATCACGCGCCCGACCTGCCGCGGCCCGCCCCGTCCGACCAGCTCGGCCACGTCTCCGTAGGACAGGACGCGGCCCGGCGGGATGCGCTCCACGGCGTCCAGCACCGCCTCGGCGTACTCGTCAGGTTCGGACCACATCCGCTCATTCTCCCGGATCCCGCTCGGCGCGCAGCAGGACGGCGGCGCCCGCCAGGCCGAGCAGGCACAGCGCGCAGATCAGCGAGTAGGCGAGGACGAGACCGCCGGAGCGGTGCACGACCTGGACGGGACGGACCGGACCGGTCGCGAACCGCTTCCCGGCGGGCAGGCCCGCACCGTCCGTCCGGGCCCCCGCCAGGGCGTCGGACGCGGCGAGCGCGGCGGCGGCGTCCACCCGCCCGAACCCGACGCCCCGGTCGTAGCCGCGCGCCGGGCGGTTCGCGGTGCTCGCCGCGACGGCCTGCGTGACCAGTGCGGGGGCGAGGCCGCGGTGGCGCGACCGGATGAGCGCGGCGACGCCGGAGACGAACGCGGTCGCCGGGCTCGTGCCGTCCCCGATCCAGTACCGCCCGTCCGGGCCCGCGCCGACGATCCGCACGCCGGGCGCGGACACGACGACGCCGGAGTTGCGGTTGGAGAACCCGGCGTGCCGGCCCCGCGCGTCCACGGCGGCCACGGAGATCACACCGGGGAACGACGCCGGGTACAGGTACCTGGTGGAGCCGCCGCTCCCGGGCCGGGGGGCGCCGCGCGCCGGGGCGGGACGGCCGCCCGCGCCGCGCGGGTCGTCCTCGGCTCCGCTGTTGCCGGCGGCCGCGACCACGACGACGTTCCGGCTGATCGCGTAGGCGACGGCGTCGCGCTCGCGCGGCGTGGGGTAGGAGCGGCCGAGCGACAGGTTGACCACGTCGGCGCCGTGGTCGACGGCGTACCGGATGCCCTGGGCGATCGTCCCCGTGTAGCGCGCGCCGCCGGTGAACTCCGCGAAGCCCGGCTCGTCGCGTTCCAGGATCACCCGCAGGGACAGCAGACGGGCCTCGGGCGCGACGCCGACGACCCCCTCGGCGCCGCCGGGGCCGTGCCCGTGCCCGGCGATGATCGATGCCATGTTGGTGCCGTGCAGCCGCTTCGGCGGGACGCCGGGCGGGTTCGCGCCGCGCGTGTAGTCGGGCCCGGTGGTGACGGAGCCCGCGAGGTCGGCCTGGCCCTCGTCCACACCCGAGTCGAGGACGGCGACGGTGACGCCGCCGCCCTTGGACATCGTCCAGGCGCGCGGCACGTGCAGCGACTCCAGGACGGGGGTGACCGCGTCCCGCACCGGGTCGGAGGCGAGGGCCGCGCTCCGTGGTCCGGCGGCGCGGGGCGGCGGCGCGGCGGGTGCGGCGGCCGGCGGCACCGCGGCGGCCCC
>NZ_BAABEV010000050.1:0-60491 GCF_039540335.1 Actinomadura verrucosospora
ACGTCGAAAGCCGATCACTCATCCGCGCGAACCCCGCCGCCGCATGCACCATCGCCTGCTCGTTACGCGCCATGAAATACGGCAGCCCACCACCGGACTCCAGCAGCGCCTGCCCCATCCCGGCCACATTGCCATGCCCGAAAATCCCGAAACACCCCGCGAAGAACCGCCGCTCCACACCATCCCGCTCGCTGAACTGCACCGACAGGAAACGCACCAGCGCCTGCGCCACGGTGAGTCTCACGAGTGTCCCTCCGGCGAGGTCAGGGGCAGCCGGGGGTCCACCGGCTGCCCTTCCCAGGTGTCGCGGATCCAGGCGTGCGCCGGGTCGTCGCAGATGCGCCACGCGCGCTCCGGCGACGGCCCGGCCATCACGTTCAGGTAGTACAGGTCGTGCCCCGGCGGCGCCATCGACGGACCGTGCCAGCCGTGCGGGATCAGCACGGCGTCGCCGCTGCGGACCTCCGCCAGCACGTCGATCGGACGTCCCGGCGAGCCGTAGACGCGCTGGTAGGCCATGCCGTCCCGGGCGACCTCGAAGTAGTAGATCTCCTCCAGGACCGACTCGCCGGGCCTCTGCTCGTCATGCTTGTGCGGCGGGAACGACGACCAGCACCCGGCCGGCGTCAGCACCTCGCACGCGATCAGCTTCTCGGCGAACGGGAACCCCTCCGGCGTCCCGAAGTTGTTGACCTGCCGGCTCGCCGACCCCGCGCCCCGCAACTCCACCGGGACCTTCTCCGCCGGTCCGTAGCGCGGTGCGAGCCGCCGCTCGCACCGGGCGCCCGCCAGCGCGAACCGCCCGCCGCCGCGGACGGTCACCCGGGCGTCGCGCGGCACGTAGGCGAAGTCGCTGACCCGGGCGAAGACGTCCTCGCGGCCCTCCAGCTCGAACCGCTCGCCGTCGCACTCCACGGCGCACGACCCCGCCAGCGGCAGCACGATCGTCTCGAACTCACCGGTGTCGAACGTGTGGGAGCCGCCTTCCGGCAGCTCCAGAACCCGCAGCCCCGAATAGGCCCAGCCGGCCGACTCGGGGGTCACGACGAGCCCGTACGGGGCTTCCGCGGCGGTTCCGGCGGGGAGGTGGTACTTCATCGTGGCTCCTTGAGGAGTTCGTCGACCTCGTCTTGCGTGGGCATCGCGTCGGAGCAGGCGATACGGGACGCGACGATCGCCCCCGCGGCGCCCGCGAACCCGACGAGCCGCCGCAGGTCCCATCCGGCGAGGAGGCCGTGGCAGACGGCGCCGCCGAACGCGTCTCCGGCGCCGAGTCCGTTGACGACGTCCACCTTGACGGGGGGCACCTCCACGACCTCGTCGGCCGTCGCCGCGAGGACGCCTTCCGGGCCCATCTTCACGATGGCGAGCTCCGGGCCGCGGGCCAGGATCGCGCGGGCGGCGGCGCGCGGCTCCCGCTCCCCCACGGCGACCTCGCACTCCTCCAGGTTTCCGACCGCGACCTTCGCCCGTTCCAAGGCGAGGCCCGCCCAGTGCGGGGCCTCCGACGGGTCGTCCCACAGCATCGGCCGGTAGTCGAGGTCGATGACGGTCTGCCCGGGGTGCTCCCCCAGCGCGGTCAGGGTCGCCTCCCTGCTGGGCTCCTGGGAGAGGCCCGTGACCGTGGCCCAGACGATGCGCGCCGAGCGGATCGCGTCGAGGTCGAGCTCGTCCGGACGGATCTCCAGGTCGGGAGCCTTGGGGTATCGGTAGAAGTACAGCGGGAAGTCGTCGGGCGGGAAGATCTCGCAGAAGGCCAGCGGGGTCGGCAGGCCGGGGACGGCGGTGACGAACCGGTCGTCCACGCCGTAGCCCCGAAGGGCCTTGTGGACGAACCGGCCGAAGGGGTCCTCCCCCGTCCGCGTGACGACGGCGGTCCTGCGGCCGTACCTGGCCGCCGCCACGGCGACGTTGGTCGGGCTGCCGCCGAGGTACTTGCCGAACGACTCGACGTCCTCCAGCGGCGTGCCCACCTGGTTCGGATAGACGTCGACGCTGACCCGCCCCATCGTGATGAGGTCGAACGTCATCGGGCCACCCCGGCGAGGTAGTCGAGGCTCCTGCGGACGTCGCCGCACGGTCCGGCGTCCCGCGCGGGTTCGCCGGTGAGGACGGTGTCCTGCTCCATCACCCACCAGCCTTCGTAACCGGAGACCTCCAAGGTCCGGATGATGTCGGGGATGTCGATGTCGCCGTCCCCGAGCGGCCTGTACAGACCGTCCCGCACCGCGCTCGTGTACGTGATGTCTCCCTTGAGTACCTGTTGGGCAAGGCCCACGTCCACGTCCTTCAGATGGACATGCGCTATGCGCGGCGCCGCGAAACGCGCCAGCCACACCGGATCGGTCCCGCCGACCAAGAGGTGCCCTGTGTCGAGGCAGAGCGGGATGCTGCATCCGCCCAGCACGCGTTCGACCTCGGCGCGCCGCTCCACGACCGTCCCGACGTGAGGATGCAGAGTGGCGAGCCTGCCGCGCTCGGCGGCGCGCGCGGCGATCGCGTCGAGGTTCGCGAGCAGCGCCGCCCACGCCTTGGTGTCGAGGACGGGGCGCTCGTCGTATCCGTCGAGTCCGGTCGCGGCGGCCAGGACGAGGACACCGTCGATGTCGTCCAGCGCCTGCTCGACCACGGGCAGCGGGTCGAACGCGGGGTCGTGCAGAACGACGGGCACGAACGCCCCTACGAGACCCAGGCCGAACGAGGTCAGCAGTTCGTCCCGCTCCTGCGCGGCCCTGGGGAGGAAGCCGTCCGGCCCCAGTTCCGTGGCGGCGAGGCCGAGGTCGCGCATCTCGGCGAGCACCCGGTCCGGTTCCATCTGGTGGCCCCAGCCGGGCACCTCGCACACGCCCCACGAGATCGGCGCGCCGGCGATCCTCACCGCCGCACCTCCTCGACGGCCACCATCCGCCCTTGCCGCATGGACAGCTCGCACGCCTCGGCGAGGTAGAACGCCTCCAGCGCCTCTTCCGGCGGGCACGGATTGGCGCGGCGGCCCGCCACGACGTCCGCGAAGGCCCGCAGTTCGGCGTCGTAGGCGTCGGTGAAGCGCTCCATGAAACCGCCGTAGGGCGCCCTGGGCTGGTCCCCGTCCGGGAGCGCGGTCGCGGGCGTCCGGTCGTCCAGGCCGGCGATGACGCTGTCCTTGGACCCGAACAGTTCCAGGCGCGCGTCGTACCCGGCGGCGTTGTAGCGGGTGGCCGAGACCTGGCCGAGCGCCCCGTCGTCCAGGACGAGCATCGCCGAACCCGTGTCGACGTCCCCGGCCTCGCGGAAGAAGTCGTCACCCCGGTTGGCGCCCACCGCCATCACGCGGACGACCTCGCGGCCCGTGACGAACCGGATGAGGTCCAGGTCGTGGATGAGGCAGTCGCGGAACAGCCCGCCGGAGGTGGGGACGTACTCGGCCGGCGGCGGCGCCGGGTCGAAGCTGCACGAGCGGACGGTGTGCAGCCAGCCGAGCCTCCCGGACGCGAGGGCCTCGCGCGCCGCCGCGTTCCCGGCGTCGAACCGGCGCTGGAACCCGACCTGCACCGGAACGCCGCCGCCGGCCGCCGCCCGGACGATTTGGAACGTTCCATCAATATCGGACGCGAGCGGCTTCTCGCAGAAGACGGGGGTTCGCGCCGCCACGGCGCGCTCCACCAGGGCCGCGTGCGCGTCCGTGGCCGCCGCGACGACCAGGCCGTCCAGTCCGGCGGAGAAAAGCCCCTCGACGGTCTCCAGCGCGGTGACCTCGGACGGTCCCCCGCCCAGGCGCGCGGCCAGATCCAGGGCGCGCCCCGGTGCGGCGTCCGCGACGACCACCGCCTCGACCTCGGGCAACTCTCGCAACGCGGCGGCGTGGCGCGCACCGATGCGCCCCGCGCCGGCCAGTCCGATCCTCATCGATCCCCTCCCGGTGGGCGGTCAGATGGAGACACGAGTCTGATGGAGCGTTCCAGAAGCGTCAACGCCCCGACCGTCCGCCTCTCCGGTAATGGAGGTGTCCGAAATCCCGGCCCTTACTCGGGGGCTCGGCTGTCGCCGGAGGCATACCAAGCGCTAGTTTTGCCCTATGCGGATCTTCGTCACCGGCGCCTCCGGGTTCGTCGGGTCCCACGCCGTCCGCGCCCTGCTCGCCGCCGGGCACCGGCCCCGCGCGCTGGTCCGCGACCCTGCCAGAGCGGCGCAGGTCCTGCGCGCGGTCGGCGTCGACCCCGGGGACGTCGAACTCGTCCCCGGCGACATGCTGGACGAGGACGCGGTCGCCGAGGCGCTCCGCGGCTGCGACGCCGCGATCCACACCGCCGCGGCCATCGGGGTGACCGGAGGCGGCGGCGACCTGGTGGAGGTGAACGTCCGGGGCACCCGCAACGTGGTCGGCGGCGCCGTCGCGCAGGGCCTGGCGCCGGTGGTCCACGTGTCGACGATCGCGGTGTTCGTCCCGCCGTCCGGCCCCGTCATCACCGCGGACGGCGCCCTGGCGAGCCCCCGGACCGACTACGGCCGGTCCAAGCTTGCGGCCGAGCACTACGTGCGCGGCCTCCAGGAGGACGGCGCGCCGGTCACCATCGTCTACCCCGGCGGCGTGTGCGGCCCGAACCAGCCGACGCTGGACGCGCTGATGGAGGGCCTCGCCGCCGCGCTCGGCAAGGTGTGGCCGCTTCCGGGCGGCGGCGTCTCGGTCGTCGACGTCCGCGACCTCGGCGAGGCGTTGGCACGTTCCGTCGAGGCGCGGCAGGGCCCCAGCCGCTGGGTGCTCGGCGGCCACTACCTGACCTGGCCGCAGTACGCCGACCTGTGCGACCGCCTCACCGGCGTCCGGTGCCGCCGCGTCCGCGTGCCCAGCCGCGTCATGCTCGCGCTGGGCTCCGTCCTCGACGCGGCCAAGCGCGTCCGCCGCTTCGACTACCCGCTCACCCGCGACGCCGCCGAGTTCATGGTCACGCTGGTGCCGACCGACGACCGCCCCGTCCTGGACGCCCTCGGGCTCACGCTGCGCCCCGTCGAGGAGACCGTCGCCGACGGCCTGCGCTGGCTGGCCGAGAGCGGCCATCTGAATCCGCGCCGGGCCGGACGGCTCGCCGCCAAGGAGGCCCCGATGCCGACCCTCGTCCAGCGCACCTTCGGCCCGGTCTTCCACCGGGTCTCGGGCGCCGAATGGTTCTCCCGGGTGGGGCCCAAGATCGTCCCGCCCGTCGACCGGACGCTGCACCGGCTCACCGGCGGACGGCTCATGCTCGGCCAGCTCCTCGTGCCGAGCCTCGTGCTGACGACGACCGGCGCCGTCAGCGGCCTCCAACGGCAGACGCCGCTCGCGTGCCTGCCCGACCGGGAGGGCGGCTGGTACGTCGTCGGATCCAACTTCGGCCGGGAGAAGCACCCCGCCTGGACGGGCAACCTCCTGAAGAACCCCGGCGCGCAGGTCAGCTTCCAGGGCCGCATCGTCCCGGTCACCGCCCGCCTCCTGGACGACGTCGAGCGCAAGGAGATCTGGCCTCGCCTCACCGCCGTCTGGCCCGTCTACGACCGCTACGTGGAACGCACCGAGCGGCAGCTCAGGGTCTTCCGCCTGACCCCCTGCTAACGGCCGCGGAGGGTCCTGGAGAGCCGCCGGCCCAGGAGCAGGTAGGCGAGCACGACACCGATGACGTTCAGGATGACGTCGTCCACGTCGAAGGCCCGTCCCATCACGAACGTCCCCTGGACCGTCTCGATGGCCAGCGAGAGCATGCCGCTCACCAGCGCCAGCCGCAAGGGGCCGCGGAGGGTCGTCCAGACCAGGGGCAGGAGCACTCCCAGCGGCGCCAGGAGTATCACGTTGCCGCCGATCTGGAGGAGGGCCTCCTTCGTCGGGCGGTCCATATAGAACCGGAGCGACCTGCCGGGATCGGTGTTCCCGCCCGCCTGCCCGTTGTCATGGACGGGCGTCAGCGTGAGCCTGAACGCGAAATAGAAGAAGACGCCAAGAAAGCCCAACGCGATGATGACGACCAACGCGCGCAGGGCGACGACGTACCAAGGGACCCTCTCGCCCGCTGCTGCGGGCTGCCACATCTCGACCAACACGCGGCGCGGTCTGCCCCGTCCGCCGCGGTCCATGCACGGTCCCGGGTTTCGGGCGACCAGATAGTCCATTGAAGTCAGAACGCCCGTGCCGGGACGAACCCGGCACGGGCGTTCCGTGCGCCGCGATCAGACGGCGACCGGGGTGGTGGCGGGCTCCAGGGCCAGGTCCAGCACCTCGCGGACGTCGCTGACGGCGAACACCGTCATCGTGTCGAGCACCTCGGCCGGGACGTCCTCCAGGTCCGGCTCGTTGCGCTTCGGCACGATCGCGGTGGTGATGCCGAGCCTCGACGCGGCCAGCAGCTTCTGCTTCAGCCCGCCGATCGGCAGCACCCGCCCGGTCAGCGACACCTCACCGGTCATCGCCACGTCCGAGCGCACCGGGCGTCCCGACAGCAGCGACGCCAGCGCCGTCGTCATCGTGATGCCCGCGCTCGGGCCGTCCTTCGGGATCGCCCCGGCGGGCACGTGGACGTGCACGCCGCGGTCCTTCAGGTCGCCGACCGGCAGCTCCAGCTCCGCGCCGCGCGAGCGCAGGTAGCTGAGCGCGATGCGCGCCGACTCCTTCATGACGTCGCCGAGCTGGCCGGTGAGCGTCACGCCGGTGTCGCCGGTCTCCCGGTCGGCCAGCGACGCCTCGATGTAGAGCACGTCGCCGCCCGCGCCGGTGACCGCGAGGCCCGTGGCCACGCCCGGCACGCCGGTGCGGCGCTCGTTCCTGCTCAGCTCGACCTCCGGGGTGAACCGCGGCCGGCCGAGGTAGTCCTTCAGGTCGTCCGCGCCGATCCGGACGGGCAGCGCCGCCTTCCCGAGCGCGACGTTGGCCGCGACCTTGCGCAGCACCCGCGCGATCGAGCGGTCCAGGGACCGGACGCCGGCCTCCCGGGTGTACTCGGCCGCCAGGAGCCGCAGCGCGTCGTCGCCGAAGGCCACCTCGGACGCCTCCAGCCCCGCCTTGTCGAGCTGGCGCGGCAGCAGGTGGTCGCGGGCGATGGTGACCTTCTCGTGCTCGGTGTAGCCGTCCAGCTGCACCAGCTCCATCCGGTCGAGCAGCGGCCCGGGGATCGCCTCCACCACGTTCGCGGTGGCGAGGAACAGCACGTCGCTCAGGTCGAGCTCCACCTCCAGGTAGTGGTCCCGGAAGGTGTGGTTCTGCTCGGGGTCGAGGACCTCCAGCAGCGCCGCGGTCGGGTCGCCCCGGTAGTCGGCGCCGACCTTGTCGACCTCGTCCAGCAGGACGACGGGGTTCATCGTCCCCGCCTCGCGGATGGCCCGGACGATGCGCCCCGGAAGGGCGCCCACGTACGTGCGGCGGTGCCCCCGGATCTCGGCCTCGTCCCGGACGCCGCCCAGGGCGACCCGGACGAACTCGCGTCCCATGGCCCGCGCGACCGACTCGCCCAGCGACGTCTTGCCGACTCCGGGAGGGCCGGTCAGCGCCAGCACCGCGCCGCTCCTGCGTCCGCCCACGACGCCCAGGCCGCGCTCCTCGCGCCGCTTGCGCACGGCCAGGTACTCGACGATGCGCTCCTTGACGTCGTCGAGACCGGCGTGGTCGGCGTCCAGGATCTCCCGGGCGCCCGCGATGTCGTAGGCGTCCTCGGTCCGCTCGTTCCACGGGATGTCGAGGACGGTGTCCAGCCAGGTGCGGATCCAGCCGCCCTCGGGCGAGGCGTCGGACGACCGCTCCAGCTTGTCGACCTCCTTCAGCGCCGCCTCGCGCACCTTCTCGGGAAGGTTCGCGGCCTCGATCCGGGCCCGGTAGTCGTCCTCCTCGTCGGCCGGGTCGCCGTTCAGCTCGGCCAGCTCCTTGCGGATGGCCTCCTGCTGCTGGCGCAGCAGGAACTCCCGCTGCGTCTTCTCCATGCCCTCCTGGACGTCCTTGCGGATGGTCTCCGCCACGTCCAGCTCGGCGAGGTGGTCGCGCGCCCACCCGATCACCAGGGTGAGCCGCTCCACGAGGTCGACGGTCTCCAGGACCTCGATCTTCTGCTCGTCGGTGAGGTACGGCGCGTACCCGGCGTTGTCGGCCAGCGTGGAGGGGTCGTCGATCTGCTGCACGACGTCCACGACCTGCCAGGCGCCCCGCTTCTGCAGGATCGCGCTGACCAGCCCCTTGTACTCCTTCGCCAGCTCCTGCGCCCGCCCGGTCGCCGGCGGCGCCTCCACCGCCGTCCCCTCGACCCACAGCGCCGCGCCCGGCCCGGTCGTCCCGGTGCCGATCCGCACCCGCTGCACGCCGCGGACGACCGCGCCCGGCTCACCGCCGGGCAGCCGCCCCTCCTGCTCGATCACGCCGAGCGTGCCGATGCCGGCGTACTGCCCGTTCAGCCGGGGCACCAGCAGCACGCGCGGCTTGGCCGCCGACCGGATGCCCGGCCCCTTGGTCTGCGCCACCGCCCGCGCGGCCTCGACGGCGGCCCGGACCTCGCCGCTCTCCGACAGGTCCAGGGGCACCACCATGCCGGGCAGAACGACCCCGTCCTCCAGGGGCAGCACCGGCAGCGTCAGGGTCTCGCTCATGCTCAGCTCCAACTCAGTAGGACACCCAACCGCAAGATTGAGTCACTCACACTCAAGAAAACGGAGCAGCATTTTGTTTCCGCAGCAACGTTCGCTCTCAGCGATCACATCCCGAGCCGCCGCCCTGGGACTCGGCCGGCGCCTCTGGGGTGCGAGAAGCCGCAGCGGCAGCACCGACGCCATCACGCGATACGGAAGCGGCACCTTCCAGCCACAGGCCATCGCGCGAACACTCTCAGTAAAGTTCGAGCAACAGACAGCGACCGACGGTCTCCCGGCCGCGGGTCGCGTCCCCCGAGGGCCAGAACGGCGGAACGGCGGGAACATCCGATGAACATGACGACCAGAATCACCGCGATCGCGGCGGCAGCCGGGCTGGTGCTCGGCGCCCACTCCAGTGCGGCGTTAGCCCTCGGAGCGCGGCCGGCGGCCGCGGCGGCGACCGGCGCGCGGGCTCAGGCGCCCGGACGGCACTGCGTGGTCCACCTGGGCGAGCGGGGGCGGACGAGCTGCCACCGCACCTTCCGCCAGGCCATCGCGGACGCCACCGGCGGCCGGGTCGCCGACGCTCCCCTCGACCCGGCCGCCGCGGTGTCCGACCAGACGTTCAACCACCACCTCGACTCGACGGCCGACGGCAAGAAGCACGCGCGGGTCGCCGTCCAGGACGCCATCGTGGTCTCCATCGAGTACCAACACGCCGACTTCGGCGGCTCCAGCAGGGTGTTCACGGGAACCCACCCGTGCACGGCCACCACTGGTGACGTGGACTTCGTCTACTCGAACCTGGCGGCGGTCGGCTTCGACGACACGATCTCGTCGTTCATGACCTTCGGCAACTGCTTCGTGTCCCACTTCGAGAACCCGGACTTCGGCGGCATCCGCACCGTGTTCGAGCCGACCCGGTCCTACATCGGCGATCTGATGAACGACCGGTCCTCGTCCCTGCAGTGGTCCTGACCCCTCGTCGCCCCGGTCCGGGACGGCCGTCCGTTCTGGACCGGGGCGGTCTGACGCGACCGTGCCCGGACGTGGCAGGCTCGGCGCATGGAGCGAACTGCGGGCGCTGAGCGCGGCGGATGGCGAAGGCGGGTCCGCGGGCTGCCGCCGGCCGCCGTGTGGTTGCCGGTGACCCCTTCACCAGCCCGCGCCGATGCGCATGGCGCACGGTCGCGCCGGCCGTGTCCGCCTTCGGCGCTGCCCTGGGCCCGGTGAGGGTGCGCGAATACCGTTATGTCGGCCCTGCCGACATCCTCGAGCAGGCACGGCCCGGGCGGCGCGGCCAGGCGATCGGGTCGCCGGGCGACCTCGCCGTCTGGCTGGCGGGGCAGACCGCGCAGGACGCGGGGGAACCGTTCACCTACGTGGTCGACCTGGGCGGGACGCTGCGCCTGGCCCCGCAGCGCAGCGAACACGTCGCCTGCGCGGGCCGCGAACCCGTGCTGGGCGCGGGTGAGATCACGTTCGCCGCGAGCGGGGGCGCCTGGACGGTCAGCGAGATCAGCAACCAGTCGACCGGCTACTGCCCCGACCCGTCCTCCTGGACGGCCGTCGCGGCGGCCCTCGACCGGGCCGGCCTCGAACGTCCCCCCGAGTTCACCCACCCGATCGTGTTCCGACGGTGCCGGCGGTGCCGCCAGCGCAACATCGTGAAGGACGACCACTACGTCTGCGCCGTATGCGGGGGCGACCTGCCCGCCGCCTGGAACATGGACGAGCCCCACGCGCGCTGAGGCTCACGGAAAACCCGTTGCGGGCGGGGTCGGGCGCATGCCAGGGTCGGCGCGAAGATCTTGGATGCGCTACGGGAGGTCGCGCGTGTACACCGCTTCCGGCAAGGCCACTACCGGCGTCTCGGCGACGAGGCGCGCGGCGGCTTAGGCCGGCACCGCTCCACGACGCCGAGGCGATTCCGGCGGGGGGTCGATCCCCCGCTCTCCCGGCCTGCGCGGATTCCGCGCCGGTGTCGACTCGACGTGGAGCATCCTTGTCTTCTCCCCTGCCCGCGGCGGACGCCTCGATCGACCGCCGCACGCTCTTCCTTCTCTCTCTGACCTGCGGCGTCGCCGTGGGGAACATCTACTTCCCGCAGGCGGTGAGCCCGCTCATCGCGTCCGGGCTGCACGTGGCGCCGGACTCGGCGGCGCTGGTGGTGACCGCGGCGCAGTTCGGGTACGGAGCCGGAAACTTCCTGCTGGTGCCGCTCGGCGACCGGTTCCCGCACCGTCCGCTGATCGTGGCGATGCTCGCCGTCACCGGCGCGGCGATGCTCGGCGCGGCGGCCGCGCCCGGGCTGGCGGCGCTGATCTGCGCGAGCGCCGTGACCGGGGTCACGACCGTCGTCGCGCAGGTCATCGCGCCGATGGCGGCCGGCCTGGTGGGCGCCGAGCGGCGCGGCGCGGTCATGGGGACGCTGCTGGCCGGCTCGATCGGCGGCATCCTGCTGGCCCGCACGTTCGGCGGGTTCGCCGGCGAGTGGCTCGGCTGGCGGGCCCCGTACCTGATCGCCGCCGTCGCCACCCTGGCGATCGCGGCGGCGCTGGCGTTCACGCTGCCGGCGACCGTCCCGCCGTCGCGGCAGTCCTACCCGGCGCTGCTGGCCGCGCCGCTGCGGCTGCTGCGCGAGGAACCGGAGCTGCGGCGGTCGTGCCTCTACCAGGCGACGCTCTTCGGCGGGTTCCAGGCCGTCTGGACGGGCCTCGCGCTGTATCTCACGGGCCCCGGGTACGGGCTCGGGGCGCAGGCGGTCGGCGTCCTCGCGCTGGTCAGCGCCGGCACCATGGCCGCGATGCCCGCCGCGGGACGCCGGGTGGACCGGCGGGGCCCGGACCCGGTCAGCCTCGTCGCGATCACCGGGACGCTCGCGGCGGCCGGGGTGCTGGCGCTGGGCGCCCTCGGCGGGGCGCCGGGGCTCGCGGCGCTCGGCGCCGGGACGCTGCTGCTGGACGTCGCGCTGCAGTCCGGCATGATCGCGAACCAGGCGCGGATCTTCGCGCTGCGCCCGGACGCCCGCAGCCGCGTCAACACCGCCTACATGACGTGCGCGTTCCTCGGCGGCAGCACCGGATCGTGGCTCGGAGCGGCCGCCTGCACGCGGTTCGGCTGGACGGCCGTGTGCGCGCTCGTCGCCCTGCTGGCCGGCGTCGCGCTCGCCCGGCACCTGCTGCGCCGTCCCGGCCGCCCCGCACCCGCGGGCCGGCGGGGCAACGCGGAGGCAAAGGCCCCTTCGCGATCTTGATTCTTTGCCTGGGGGCCGGTTTACGTGCGCATGACGCGAGGGTACCTAACGCAACGAGATCGTGACGCAGGGTGAACGGCAGGTACTCGGGCGGCAAAGCCCCAGGTAGAACGTCAGGAGGCGGCAGATGAACCGTGGCGAACACGCGAACCGGGCCGCCTCCGCGTCCCGTTCCCCGCGCGGCCCGGTCCGTACGGCCGAGAACGTTCGCGACGTACCGCGCCGCGGCCGCCCCCGCCCCCCGGCGGGTGCCGCGGAGGGCGGGCACGGCGACACACCTCGGGTCCTCGGCCGTACCGGACCGTCCCCGCGCCGCCTCCCTCCCCCGGGCCCCGTGCCGCTCGCCCCCGCGGCACCGGCGCCCCCACTGGCCGGACCGGCCGCGGCGCGCAGCCGCGCCGCCGGTCCGGCCGCAGGCATCCGGGCGCCGCGCAGGCGCCCTCTCCCGACCGCCGGGCGAGCGCCCGCGCCCGGCGCGGCACGGGAAGGAGGTGGGCCCGAGACCCGATTCGAACCGGCGCGCAGCCGGTGAGTTCAGGCGGCCGGTACTCCGTCCGACCCCCGTCCCGGCCGCCGACGCAGTCAGGGATCGCTGCGGAGCAGGGCCCGTGGAGGAGCGACACCCTCCACGGGCCCTGTTCACAGCTTCCTACGCCAGACCTGCCCGTGCACGACGTCCCCGAAGCGCTCCACCGGGTCCTCCTGCTCCTCCAGGACGAACCCGGCCCGCTCGTAGAGGCGGTGCGCGGGACGCTGCAGCGCCGTCGTCCACAGCATGATCTCGGAGTAGCCCGCCTCGGCGGCGAAGTCCACGCAGGCGCCGACCAGCGCCGCCCCGACGCCCGTCCCGCGGGCCCGCGGCTCGACGTGCAGCAGCCGGAGCTGCGCGACGTCGTCCTCCCGCCGGACGCAGAACACGGCGCCCAGCCGCTCCCCGTCCGACTCGGCGATCCAGGCGTTCTCCCGCTCCGGGTCGTGCCCGCGCACGTAGTCGGCGACGACGGAGGCGACCAGGGCCTCGTAGGTGCGGTCCCAGCCGCACTCCGCGTCGTAGAGGGCGCCGTTGCGCTCCACCACCCAGCCGAGGTCGCCGGGGCGCAGCGGGCGCAGAACGAACTCGGCTCCGCGGGGGCGCTCCCCGAGGACGTCCTGGACGGTGCGCATCGCCGCGAGCAGGCGGCGGCGGTCGACCGGGTCCAGGCCGTCCAGCAGCTCGCGGATCTCGGCGACGGACCGCTCGTCCAGCAGGGCGAACACCTCGCGGCCGCGCGGGGTGAGCCGGACGATCTGGCGCCGGGCGTCCCCCGGCGCGCGTTCCCGCGCGACGAGGCCGTCGGTCTCGAACCGGGCCAGCATCCGGCTGAGATAGCCCGCGTCGAGATCGAGGGCGCGGCGCAGGGCCAGCACCTCGCTGTCCTCGCGCTGCGCCAGCTCGAAGATCACCCTGGCCTCGGTCAGCGAGTACGGCGACCGGACGACCCCCTCGCCGAGCACCCCGATCACGCCGGTGTAGAAGCGGTTGAACGCGCGGATCGTGCCGACGTCCTCCCGGGTCGCCTCCATGCCCGCCTCCTAACGTTTGACTCAGTCAAACATTAGGCGAGACGGGCGCCGCGCGCCACCCCCAGGGGTCGTCAGACGTTCGCCTCGGCCTTCGCGGGCCGCAGTTCCCGCGCGTCGCGGACCACCCTGCGCTCGACGAAGAAGGTCATCAGCGGCACGACGCCGCCGAGCACGATCATCACCATCCGGCCCAGCGGCCAGCCGGTGCGCCGCCACAGGTCGTAGGCGACCGCCAGGTAGACCATGTAGAGGAAGCCGTGGACGGGCGCCACGATGCCCGCGAGCGCCGGCATGTCGGTGGGGCCGTACTTGAGGATCATGCCGATGACCAGCAGCACCAGCAGCGTGCCGACCACCAGCGCCAGGATCCGGTACCTGGCCACCGCGCCTTCCACAGCAAACGCACCTTTCGTTCGGCGGCCCCTCGGGCGGGGCGGACCCCCATGGGCGGGGTGTGCGGGACGCGGGTCAGCCGCGCCCGCGGCTCTCGGAGTTGAGCCGCGCGAGGTAGCGGTTGTACGCCGCGAGCGCGGGGTCCTCTTCCTCCTGCTGCCGGATGATCTCCCGCTTGACCTCGGCCTCGGCGGGCTCCTCGATGGTCCTCGGCGCGGGCCGCACCCCGGCCCGCTCGTCCCGGATCATCTTGACCCACATCACGATCACGAAGATCGCGAAGATCGGCCACTCGAACGTGTAGGCCCAGCTGCGGTCGTTGCCGCCCTGGGCCCGGTCGAACTGCCACCAGCCGAAGCCGAGGAACGCGCCGCACAGCACGATGGCGAGCGCGTGAAGCCCGAGCCAGCCGGGGGTGAGGAACCGTCGCACGTCACCGAGCCTACCCCCGGTCCGGCGGCCCCCGACCGCGACCCCGGCCCGGCGCGCCGGGCCGTCAGGAGGGCTCCGGGCCCACGTAGACGGCGCGGGGGCGCAGCGGGCCGCGCCGCCCGTACTCCTCCAGCGCGTGCGCGAGCCACCCGGCGGTGCGGGCGACGGCGAAGACGGCCTCGCCGGCCCCCGGGACGAGCCCGGCGACGGCGCCGAGCGCCGCCAGGGAGAAGTCGACGTTGGGCTCGGGCAGGCGGCGCCGGGCGGCCTCGGCGAGCACGGCCTCCGCGGCGGCGAGCCGGTCGTGGCCGGGCGCCGCGGCCCGGACGAGGTCCATCAGCAGCGCGGCGCGCCCGTCGCCGGACTTGTAGACCGCGTGCCCGAACCCCGGCACGGGCTCGCCGCCGCGCAGCCGCTCCCCGACCACGCGGGACGCCGCCTCCGGGTCGGCGACTTCCGCGATCAGGCGTTCCGCGCCGTAGGACGCGCCGCCGTGCAGCGGGCCGCTCAGCACTCCGAGCCCGGACGCGACGACCGCGTAGGGGTCGGCGCGCACGGACGCGGCGACCCGCGCCGCGACGGTGGAGGCGGCGAGCTCGTGGTCGGCCAGCAGGATCATGGCGGCCTCGAACGCGCGCAGCAGCCCCGCGTCCCCGGGCGGGTGCGGGCACAGCCGGTTCCAGAGCCGCTCGGCGATACGTCCGCCGCTCCCCTCGCCGCCCCGTCCGCCGCCGGGGGCCCGGTTCGCGGCGGGCAGGGCCTCGACGAGCCCGGCGATCAGCGCCCGCCCGGTCGCGACGACGCCCTCGGGATCGAGGTGGTGGCGCAGCGGGTCGGTCGCGGCGAGCGCGGCCGCGATCAGGTGGAGGCGGTCGAGCGGGAGGAGCCCCGGCGGCAGGCCGGACTGGGCCGCGACGGCCGCGGCGACGCCGTCCGCCCTGGCCCGCCAGGGCTCGGCGCCTTCCTCGGGCTCCCCGGGCTCGTCGCGCCCCTGCCACAGCCAGGCGGCGACCTCCTCGAACGTCCGGCTCCCGGCCATCTCCAGGGCGTCGCGGCCCCGGTAGTAGTGGCGGTCGGCGCCGAGCGCGGTGATCGCCGACTCGATCGCCAGCTCGCCCGGCCCCGGCGGGCGGCGGGGCCTGCCGCGCCGGGCCAGCTCCTCCACCTGTGCGGCCTCGAACAGGCTGCGGCGGCCGTCCGGCGCCTGCCGGCGCCGCAGCACGCCCCGGCTCACGTACGCGTAGAGCGTGGCGGGCTTCACACCGAGCCGCTCGGCCGCGGCCTTGGCGTCGATCCACCCGCCGAGCTGCTCTTCGTCCACCATCCTCATCTCCGTACATTGATTTTCGTCAATATTGATACACAGGATTGCCGGTGTCAATCTGGGGCCATGCCACAGATTCACTTCCTGGACGTCACCAACCGCGACGGCGTCCAGACGGCCCGGACGGGCCTGTCCAAGTTCGGCAAGACGATGGTCAACTTCTACCTGGGGCGGCTGGGCGTGGCGCAGTCGGAGATCGGCTTCCCGTTCCTGTTCCACGAGGTCCCCTACGTCCGGGCGCAGATCGCGCTGGCGGAGGCGGGCGCGTTCGGGGACCTGCGCCTTTCGGGGTGGTGCCGGGGCGTCGCGGCGGACGTGGAGAAGGCCGCCCGGGTGCGGGCCGGAGGGACCGGGCTCGCGCACTACAACCTGTCCATCTCGACGTCCGACTACATGATCGCCAACAAGTTCCGGGGCCGCCTCGACCGCGACGCGATCATCCGGGAGACCGTCGCGGCGGTCCGCGCGGCCAAGGCGGGCGGCGCGCGGACGGTCGGGGTCAACGCCGAGGACGGCTCGCGCACCGACGAGGGCTTCCTCACCGAGTTCGCGCTCGCCGCGAAGGAGGCCGGCGCCGACCGCGTCCGGTACTGCGACACGATCGGCGGCGACACGCCGGAGCGCATCAGGGAGCGCTTCGCAGTGCTCGCCTCCGCCGTCGCGATGCCGGTCGAGACCCACTGCCACAACGACCTCGGCATGGCCGTCGCCAACTCCGTGAGCGGCGCGCTCGGCGCCCTGGAGGCCGGCCAGGACACCTGGATCAACACGTGCGTGAACGGCATCGGCGAGCGCTCGGGCAACGCCGACCTGCTGTCGACGATCCTGGCGTTCCGCCACGGCTTCGGCCTTGAGGGGCGCGCCGAGATCGGCGATCCGATCGACCTCGCGTGGGCGCGCCGCTTCGCGCTGTGGGCGAGCTACGCGTTCGGCCAGCCGCTGCCCGCCAACCAGGTCGGCGTGGGACGGAACGCGTTCGCGCACGAGTCCGGCATCCACGCGGACGGCGCGCTGAAGGACCACGGCAACTACGAGCTGTACGACGAGGCGACGCTCGGCCCCTTCCCCGACGACTGGCACGCCCGTCCCGGCCGCGTCGTGCTGACCGGCGAGTACGGCGGCAAGGCGGGCTTCCGGCACGTGATGGACGGCCTCGGCGCCGAGCCCGCCGACGAGGACCTGGCCTTCCGGCTCGTCCAGCTCTGCAACGCCCAGACGGGCCGCCCGCTGACCGACGACGAGCTGCGCCTCATCGCCGCCCACCCGCGCGAACTGGCGCTGCTCTTCCCCGACCAGATCTCCTGATCGCGAATTCGGCCTGATTTGTCAGTCTGAGGCCCTACGTTTCCGGCATGGCGAGCAGCACGATGGCGGCAGGGGCCGCGCAGTCGTACCGGTACACGAGCCCGTCCGGGCTGGACGAAGGGCTCCTGGGGCTCTCCACGTCCGGCGGGACGACCAGCAGCGGGCCGCAGGCGCACCCGCACTTCTTCAGCGGCGTGCTCACGCAGCCGGGGGCCGCGGCGGCCGGACTGCTCGCCCTGGCCGACGTCGCGCAGACCCGGTACTACCAGCCGCGTCCCACCTCGTTCCGGGATCCGGTCGTCACGTGCAACGGCGACCGGATCCGGATGGAGTCCTTCTCCGCCTGCGGCGGCGTGTACGCCCGGCTGGACGTGCTGGAGCCGGCGCTGGACGGCGAGGTCCACGAGCGCGGCACGACGAACGTGGACGTGAACGGGCCGCTGCGCGAGGCGCTCGCCCGCGTGGGCGGGTCCGACCCGCTGCACCTGGCGGTCGGCGCCGGGGAGATGGCCGTCACCACGATGGACGGGGCCGTGGTGGAGAAGAAGGTCCCGCTCCCCGACCGCTGGCTGCGCGGCTTCGCCGAGGTCCAGGTCATCACGGCCGGGTTCGACCCGCGCGGGGAGCTGGCCGGGCCCGACGCGGTGCGGTTCCTGCGGTCCCTGCCCCGCGGGGGGCGCGGGCCGCTGTGGGTCGTCCCCGCGGGCCGGACGCTGCGGGTCGCGGCGCGCCCGTCTCCCGGGGCGGTCTGCCTGGCGGGGCCCGACCGGCTGCGGACGCTGCTGCCGCTGCTCCGCTTCGCGAAGGCGCTCCGCGTCTACGGGCCGCCCGTCGCCGGCGGGAGCGGGCCGGTGTCGAGCGTCTGGGAGCTGGAGCTGCCCGGCATGCGGTACGTCCTGACCCTGTCGCCGCAGCACTCGCGCGGCTTCTCCGGGGAGGGCGCCGTGCTGGACGCCGTCTCGACCGACGAGGCGGCGGGGGACGCCGACCTGCTCGGCGCCCTGCTGTCCTTCGAGCCGCGCGTGGAGCCGGGCCTCCTGGCCGAGCGGTCGGGGCTCCCGCTCGCGCGGACGAAGGCGGCGCTGGTCCAGCTCGGGACGTCCGGCCGCGTCGGCTTCGACACCGCCGAGGCCGCGTACTTCCACCGCGAACTGCCCTACGACCCGGCGCGGGTGGCCGACCTCAACCCGCGGCTGCGTTCGGCGCGCGCGCTGGTCGAGGAGGGCGCCGTGCGGTTCACCGCCGAGGACGCGGCGGTCGTCTCCGGCAACGGCGGCGAGCGCCAGGTCCGCTTCGACGGCGACCGCGCCACCTGCACCTGCCCGTGGTGGTACGACCACCGGGGCGGGCGCGGCCCGTGCAAGCACGTCCTCGCCGCCCGGATCGTCCGCCGCGAGGCGAGCGCGGAGGCGGCCCGATGAGCGCCCGCGAGGACGACCTCCAGAAGGCGCTCCACGCCGGCGACGTGGAGCTGACGGCGCGCCTGGTCGCCGAGCTCGACGACGACGCCCGCCGCGCCGTCGCCAAGGACCTGCCCGACCGCCTGAAGGCGATGCGCGCCGCGACGCGCCACGGCGAGCTGCCCCACATGACGCTGGAGCCGCTGCTGGTCGCCGGCGCCGGCACGCTCGGCGGGCCGGCGGCCGCGGCCGCGTGGCTGTGCCGCCGCGACCTGCGCGTGTGGTGGACCCAGGACGGCCCCGCCCGGACCTGCGAGGCGCTGCGCGCGGTCACGTCCACGCGCCCGGACGAGTGGCGCGCCGAGGTCGCCCGGCGCGTCGCCGACCGGTTCCGCGTCTCCGGCGGCGAGTCGCTGCTGTGGCACATGGCGGCGGTGCTGGCCGAGTCGGCCGGGACGGTCCCCGAGTCGGACGGTTTCGTGGTCGGCTGGGTGACCGAGCGCGACCTCCCCGACGCCGGCGACCCGTTCCTGGACGCGCTCGTCCCGAGGCTGTTCGACGTGGAGGCCGTGGGAGGCGCCCTCGCCGACGACGGGGCGAGGCCCCAGTGGAACCGTCCCCGCATAGGCGGCTGGGCAGGCGCCCTCGCCGGCCTGGCCGCGACCGGGCGGCTCGACCGCGCGGTCCTGCTCGACGGCTGCGTCCGCCGCTTCCTGCGCGGCGGCACCGCCCGCGACCTCCGCTGGTTCATCGCGCTGCACGACACGCTGGAGCCCGACGACGACGAGACGGCCGCCCGCGTGCGCGACTACGTCCGCCTGCTCCCGGCCGCGCCCTCGACCGTCGCGGGACTCGCCCTGCGCCAGGTCCGCCGCGTCGACGACCAGGACGGGCTCGACGCCGCGCTGTTCGACGAGGCCGCGGACGCGCTGCTGTTCCGTCCCGAGAAGAAGCTCGTCCAGGCCGCGCTGATCTGGCTCGACCGCACGGCCCGCAAACGCGACCGGGTCGACGCCACGCTGCGCGCCGTCACGGCCGTCTTCCACTCCGACGCGCTCGACCTGCGCGAACGCGCCGTCGCGATCACCGCCAAGCACGCCGCCCACGCGAGCGGGGCCGTCCACGAGGAGGTCCGTGCCGCCGCCCGCGACCTGCCCGCCGTCCTGCGCGAGCCCGTCGCCGCGGCGTTCGGCGCGGTCGAGGCGACCGACGACTCCGAGCGGTCCCCGGGACCGCCGCCCTTCACCCCGCGCGAGGCGCCCGCCCCGATCGGCTCCCTCGACGAGCTGGCCGAGGAGTTCGCGGTCCTGTTGCGCGCCGACGAGGAGTGGCGCACGTCCGAACGCTTCCTGGCCGCGCTCGTCGAGTTCGCCTACCGCGACCCGGAGGCGACGCGCGCGGCACTCCGGAAACCAGCCGGCGACGTCGCCCCCTGGCTCACCGACTCCGACCGCCACGGGTACTGGCGCGCCTACGTGAAGGCGAGCTGGATCGCGCTGCCGGTGCGGAGCCTCCTGCACCCGCCGAAATCGCACGGCCTCAGGGATGCGCTCGCCTCCCTCCTGAAGGGGCGGTCCCGCGCGGCCGGGACGGTGTTCAGCCCGCAGATGGAGCGCTTCCTCACCCTGCGCAGGCACGAGATCGCGTCCGTGGTCGGGAAGGTGCCCGTCCTCCTCGCGACCCCGACCGAGGGCAGCGGCCACGTCGACCCGGACGTGCTGGTCGCGCGGCTCGAACGGATCGAGGCGGCGGGCGCGGAACCGGGGCGGGCCGACCTCACCCAGGCGATGCTGCGCGTGCCGCGCGAGATCGACCCGGCCGCGGTGGGACGCGCGCGGCGGCTGGAGTCCAAGGCGGGCCGGTCCCTCGCGGCCTGGCTGGCGGACGGCGGGCTCGCCGATCCCGCAGTCGAGTGCACGGTCCTCGACAAGCCCCTCGCGAGCGTCCGCGGCCGCACGCTGCGCCTGCCGACCCGGATCCTGTCCACGGTGGACGTTCCCGGCGACTCCGACATCGCCCACCTGTGCGGCTTCCCCGAGGACGGCTGGACGGACTTCGGAACGGCGGGGATCCACGCGGCCCAGGGGTTCTGGCCGTCGGTCCTGCCGTCCCACCGCGAGGTGACCGCCGCGCATCTCGCCCCCGACCTGGCGGGCGCGAGCGAGGAGGAGCTGGGCCAGGGCGCCGTCATGCTCGACCTGGCCGGGGCCGACGGGCCCACCGGCTCCGCCACCGGGACGCTGCTCGCCTGCGCGCTCGCCCACCGGAGCCAGAACGAGCGCGCGGACGCCGTCGAGGCGCTGCTCGTCCTCAGCGCCCGGGGCGACCTGCCGGCGGCCGAGACGGGCACGGCGCTCGGACGGCTCGCCGCCCTGAAGCGCCTCACCCTCCCCCGCGCGGTGAAGGCCCTCACGGCGGCCGCCGACGGCGGCGGGCACGCCGGAGTCTGGGCGATCCTCGCCGCGGCCCTCCCGCACGCGCTCCCCGCCCCCGGCGAGCGCGCCGTGACCGGGGTCCCCGACCTCATCGCCCTGGCGACCCGCCTGGCGGAGACGACCGGCGCCCGGGACGCCGTCCCGGGCCTTGAGGACGTGGCCGCCCGCGGCGGTTCCAGCCGCCTGGTGAAGGAGTCCGCCCGCCTGCACCGCACGCTCGCAACGTGATGGGCCAGGCCGGTGTTGGAAGAGGAGCCGGTCCGGTGTGGGACGCTGAGCCCGGCGGAAGGAGCGCTGAACGATGACCGAGACCCTGGCGTTCGGAACGGTCGACACCGTGCTCGGCCGCCTGCTCGTCGGCGAGACCGAGACGGGGGTCGTCTCGCTGCACTTCCGCGACACCCCGGCCGCGCGCGCCCGCACCGCCAAGGCGACCGCGCTGCCCGTCGTGGACGCCCCCGCCCGCCTCGCCCCGGCCCTGGCGGCCCTGCGGGACTACTTCACCGGCGACCTGAAGCACTTCGAGCTGCCCATCGACTGGCGACTGACGTCCGACGTCCAGCGGCAGGTGCTCTCCACGCTGTACGAGACCGTCCCCTACGGGCAGGTCCTCACCTACGGCGACCTGGGAGAGCGCAGCGGCACCGGCGTCCACGCCCAGGTCATCGGCCAGGTCATGGGCTCCAACCCGATCCCTCTGATCGTCCCCTGCCACCGCGTCGTCGCCTCGAACGGGCTCGGCGGCTACAGCGGGGGCTCCGGCGTCGAGGTCAAGCGCTGGCTCCTCACCCTCGAAGGCTCCGTCCCCGCCACCCTCGACTGGGACATCGACCGGGGGCCGTGACCTCCCGGGCCGCGGCGGGCGGCGCTAGGCCTTCGCCTGGGCGTAGGTGACGCCCGTGAGGTTCTCGGACACGTCCCAGAGGCGCTCGCCCAGGCCGGGACGGTCCGCCTGCCGGGGCGTGACGACCTTGGCCGGAGCGCCCCGGTACTGGAACAGGCGGGGGCCGTAGCAGGCCCCGCCGCGCACGTCCGGCGCCGTCGCGGCGTAGAGGGACGGGAGCGCGCCCGCGGCGGCCGACTGCGCCATCACCGCGTTGCCCAGCCCGGTGGCCTTCTCCATGAGCGTGTTGCCCTGCATGCGCGGCCCCGCCTGCTGCAGGTTCGTCGCGGCGTAACCGGGGTGGGCGGCGACGCTGGTCACCTCCGGGACGCGCCGGTCGAGCTCCTTGGCGAAGACCAGGTTGGCGAGCTTGGCCTGGCCGTAGGCGGTCCACTTGCGGTACCGGCGCTCGCCCTGCAGGTCGTCGAAGTCGATACGGCCCGTCCAGGCGAAGCCCGAGGTGACGGTGACGACGCGGGCGGACGGGGCGGCGCGCAGCGCGGTCAGCAGGAGGCCGGTGAGCGCGAAGTGGCCGAGGTGGTTCGTGCCGAACTGCATCTCGAAGCCGTCGGCGGTGGAGCGGCGCGGGATCGCCATCACCCCGGCGTTGTTGACCAGGATGTCGAGCGGCGCCTCGCCGTGCCGGGCCGCGAACTCCCGCACGGACGCCAGGTCGGCGAGGTCGAGGGAGCCCAGGACGAGGTCGCCCTGCGGCGCGGCGGCCTTCATCCGCTCCAGGGCGGCCCGGCCGCGCTCGGCGCTGCGGCAGGCCAGCACGACGGACGCGCCGTGCCGGGCGAACTGGAGCGCGGTGTGGTAGCCGATGCCGCTGTTGGCCCCGGTGACGATCGCCCGCCGCCCGCGCAGATCGGGGATGTCTCCGGCCGTCCATCCGCCCATGGGGGCACCTCCACGTCCTGTCGCGAATCCACAAGTTAGACGGGCCATCGAATACGAGGCAACGCCCGCGCGGTGTGGCGCGATTCACACCCCCGGCGAACGCGCCCCCCGGCCGGAGGGCGCGTTCCCGGTCAGGCCGGAAGGGCCCTCTCGATGGCGGTGACGACCTCGGCGGACTCCGGCTCGGTCTGGGGCGCGAAGCGGGCCGCGACGGCGCCGTCCGGAGCGATCAGGAACTTCTCGAAGTTCCACCGGATGTCGCCGGTGTGGCCCTCGGCGTCGGGGACGCCGACGAGCTCCCGGTACAGCGGGTGCCGGCCCTCGCCGTTGACCTCGACCTTCTCGGTCATCGGGAACGTGACCCCGTAGGTCGCCGAGCAGAACTCGGCGATCTCCTCGGAGCTGCCGGGCTCCTGCCCCATGAACTGGTTGCAGGGGACGCCGAGGACGGTGAAGCCCCGTCCGGCGTACGTCTCCTGCAGCCGCTCCAGGCCGGAGTACTGCGGGGTGAGGCCGCACTTGGAGGCGACATTGACGACCAGGACGGCCTTGCCCCGGTACTGCTCGAGGTCCGCGGGCCCGCCGCGCAGGCCCTCGATCTCTACGTCGAAGACAGACATGGGGCCGATCCTAGGAGATCGCTCCGCGGATCGGCCGCGTCCTCGCCGCTGACGCCGCCGGCGGGCGGGTGGTTCCCGCCGCCGGCCGCCCTCACGCCCTCGGGGCGCCGGTCAGTTGCCCAAGGCGTTCACGAAGGCGGCGAGCTGGTTGCCCGCGTTGCCCAACTCACTGAAGGCGTTGTTGACCACTCCTGCCGCATCCGTCGGTGAGCTCAGCAAGTAGAAGATGACGAAGGCGATCGCCACATAGCGGAGGTTCTTCTTCATCCGTAACGCCATCCCTGTCCGTAGCGCGCGACACAATCGACCCGATCTCCATTGTGCCCAGCCGCGTCTGCCCGCAAAGCGCGATTTTACTGTGACGTACGGGCAACTTCATGGTGGCGTCGCGAAGAGAAGCCCCGCACCGGCGGGGGTACGGGGCCCGGGACCCGGCGTTCAGTTCGGGATGGCGCTCATGAACTGCGACAACGACTCGGCGGCGTTGCCGAGCCCGCTCAGGGCGCCGTTGACGAGATGCGCCGCCCCCTCGGGCCTGCTGATGACGTACCACGCCGTGAAGGCGATGGCGGCGATCTTCATGTGCTTCTTGTTCACTTCAACCACCCTCTGCGGTCGATCACTTACTCTCAGTGATTCCCCAGGGTGGCCTAAGAGAGATCAAGAGGGGACAAAGAGCAGGTCAGGTCCCCTTGGCGTGCCGGTGGAGATAGTCGATGTAGAAGGGCCGCAGGGCGTCGGCCATCTCGCCCTCCCCCGCGTGCGTGAACTCCTCCAGGAGCGACAGGCCGTGGAGGAGGTCGAACTCGGCGCGGCCGACCTCCCCCGTGGCCGCCGCGGCGGCCGGGATGGCCCGCAGCAGGTCCCACACGAAGCCGACGTCGCGCCGCTCCTTGGCGACGCCCACCGCTCGCTCGTACAGCTCCTTGGACGTCAGGTCGTCCAGATTCCCGCCGTCCGGCGTCTGTTCGGACATGATCCGACTCTATTCGAGCGTCCGGCCCGTCACCTCGCGCCGGGGGGCGAGGCTCCGGGCCGGGACGTCACTTCGTGATGACGCTCGGCGGGATCTCCTGGTCCTGCTTCAGCGCGCCGAAGAGCGTGGAGGCCTTGGACCTGTCCCAGGTGATGTAGGACCCGGCGGATGCCGAGCTCCCCGCGCCCCCGATCGGGACGGTCGTCGTGACGCCGCCGCCGCCGCTGACGCCCTTCATCGCCCACATCATGCGGACCAGGTCGTACAGGTGGTCGCCGTCGTCCACCAGGAAGTTGCTGGTGGCGTTCATGGCCAGCGGGACGCTGCGGAACGGGTTGAGCATCGTGCCCGGACTCGTGGCCTTCTTCATCAGCGCGCCGAAGAACTGCCGCTGGTGCTCCACGCGTTCGAGGTCGGCGCGGGCGAAGGCGCGGGTCCGGACGTAGCCGAGCGCCTCGCCGCCGTCCAGCGTCTGGCATCCGGCCTTGAGGTTCAGCCCCGCCTTGCGGTCCTTGATGTTCTCCTTGACGCAGATGTCGACGCCGCCGACGGCGTCCACGACGCCCACGAAGCCGCCGAAGCCGATCTCGGCGTAGTGGTCGATGCGGAGCCCGGTGGCCTTCTCCACGGTCTGCACGAGCAGCTTGGGCCCGCCGAAGGCGAACGCCGCGTTCAGCTTGTTCGAGCCGTGCCCGGGGATCGGGAGGTAGGAGTCGCGCGGCAGGCTGATGAGGGACGTCCCCCCGGAGCCGTAGTGCAACAGCATCATCGAGTCGGTGCGGCGCCCGGAGGCGAACCCGGTCGCGAGGCGCTTCTGGTCGTCCTTCGACAGGCCCTCGCGGCTGTCGGAGCCGACGATCAGCCAGTTCGTCCCCGGGGTGTCGGCGACCCGGCCCGCGTAGTCCACGAGGACGGACTCGCGCTTCAGCCGGGAGTCCAGGTAGAAGTAGCCGCCGACGACGACCACCAGGAGCACGGCGAGGAGGCCGCCGAGCACCCGCGGCCAGCGCCGCCGGCGCCGCCGCCGGTAGGGCCCGCCGCCGTGGGGGCCGCCCTGGTCGGCCCGTCCCCCGGCGAGCTGGTCGCCGGCGTACGGGTCGTCGTAGGGGTCCCCGTAGGTGTCCCGCCCGTAGGCGGCGTGGTGGTGCTCCGCGCGTGCGGAGTTCTCCCTGCTGCGCCCCACGGGGTCGCCCTCCTTGCGTGTCCGGCCCTGCGGCCAGCCGTCGGTCATGCCGTAGACCCTAGACAACCCGGGCGTGCCGCGCGTCCGTCCGGCGCATGATTGTCCACACCGACAAATCACCGCGCTCTGGGAGGAAAGAACCGGACACCGTCCCCCTTAAAGCGCATGCTGCCGCCGGCCGGTAGTACGCGCGCACGACCGTGCACGTGCGCACGACGGCCTTCTCCCGGCGGGAGCGCCCCGCCGGCCGTTCCGGCGCCGCCCGGCTAGATGTAGAGGCCGAACCCTCCCTCCTCCTCGCGGGGCGGGGCCTCGGGCAGGTCCTCGGGGCGCAGCAGCGCGACCTCGGCGGGGTCGATCTCGCCTGCCGCCGCGTCCTCCTTGGCGGTGATGCGCTGGGCCTGCCGGGAGATCGTCGCCTCCAGCAGGTTGCGGACGAGCCGGGCGTTGCCGAACGAGGAGCCGCGCGGCTGGGCCGCGACGAGGCGGCGGAGCCCCTCCAGGATGCCGGGGGCGAGCGCGAACCCGTCCTCCGCCGCCATGAACTCGAAGATCGTGACGAGTTCGTCGTCGGAGTAGTCGGGGAAGCGCAGCCGCTTCGGGAACCGCGACTTCAGCCCGGGGTTGGCGTCCAGGAAGCGCTCCATCTCGGCGTCGTAGCCGGCCACGATGACCACCAGGTCGCCGCGGTGCTCCTCCATCAGCCGCAGCAGCTCGGCGATCGCCTCGTGGCCGAAGTCGCGCCGGTCGCCGCCGCCGGACGCCAGCGTGTAGGCCTCGTCCACGAACAGCACGCCGCCGAGGGCGCGGCCGACCGCGTCCCGCACGCGCGGCGCGGTCTGCCCGATGAACTCGGCGACGAGGTCGGCGCGGCTGACCTCCACCAGGTGCCCGGACGACAGCAGCCCGAGCCGGGCGAACACGGCCGCGATGAGCCGCGCGATCGTCGTCTTGGCCGTGCCCGGGTTGCCGGAGAACACCATGTGCCGCGCCGGGGGCGCCGGCGACACCTTGGCGTCGCGCCGCAGCTGCTCGGCGCGGACCTCGGCGACCAGCGCCGCCACCTCCCGCTTGATGTCGGCCAGGCCGATCAGCCGCTCGACCTCCGCCAGCGGGTCGCCGGGGACGTCGTCGCGGCCGCGGGTGAGGGTGTCGGGGACGTCCTCCGGCAGGATCACGTCGAGCGACTCGTCCTCGTCGACGATCCCGTCGGCCAGGACGCGGCGCCCCTGCCCCGCGACGGCCCGTTCGAGCAGGTTCGTCATGATGCGGACGTTGCCGACCCCGCGCTCGCGCGGCGCCGCCTCGACGAGCGCGCGCACCTTGTCCAGGACGCCGGGGGCCAGCTCGAACCCCGAGTCGGCGGCCTTGGCGGTGAACACCTCCACCAGCTCCGCGTCGGTGAGGTCGGGGAAGCGGAGCGTGCGGGGGAAGGCGGCGGCGAGGTCGGGGTGGGCCTTCAGCAGCCCGTTCATCTCCGCCGCCGGGCCGGTCAGCACGACGACGAGGTCCTCGGTGTGCGCCTGGACGCTCGTCAGCAGCACGTCGAGCACCTCGCGGCCGCGCGCCGCGTCGGCCGCCGCCGACACCAGGGCGTGCGCGTCGCGGACGACCAGGACGCCGCCGTGGGCCTGCTCCACCGCCCTGCGGACGCGCAGGACGCTCTCGCTGGCGTACTCGCCGAGCAGGTCGGCGCGCTCCACCTCGACCGTGTGGCCGGACGACAGCACGCCGAGGTCGGCGTAGATCCGGCCGAGGATCCGCGCGACCTTGCCCTTGCCCGTGCCGGTGTTGCCGGTGAAGACCAGGTGCCGCAGCCGGGTCCGCGCCGTCATGCCCGCCTCGCGGCGCAGCCGGGCGGCCTTGGCCTCGGCGACGAGCGCGTCGACCTCCCGCTTGACGGGCTCGATGCCGACGCAGGCGGCCAGCTCGGCGAGCGGGTCGGACTCGGCGGGACGGCCGGCGATGAGCCGCTGCGGCAGGTCCGCGGCGGTGATCTCCAGGGGTCCGTCGCCCGTCCCGTCCTCCCGGGCCCGCCGGTCCGCCGCGGCGACGGCCTGGCCCGCCATGTGCTCCACCAGCCGGGCGCCGCGCAGGTTCAGCATCGGCGGGGTGCGGCGGAGCAGGGCGCCGGCGGCCGCGGCGACCTCCGCGCCGGCGCGCGCGCCGCGCCGGGCGACGGCCAGGGCGAACAGCTCGGCGAAGTCGTCCTCGGCGAAGTCGCGGGTGCGGGCGACGTCGAACGCCCGGACCAGCGCGGGGTTGGCGTCGAAGAGCCGCCGGTCGCCGCCGGGGCGGCACAGGGCGACGACGTTGAGGGACGGCGAGCGCGCCATGAGGCGCCGCAGCTCCTCGGCCGCGGCGGCGCCGCACCGCTCGTGCGCGGCGAGCTTCTCCAGGTCGTCCACGACCAGGAGCATGCGGGCCTCCAGGCAGTCGCGGACGCGGGCCTGCAGCCACAGGACGGCGTCGCTCACGCCGAGCGAGGCGAAGACCTGGTCGGAGATCCACAGCGCCTCGCGGACGGCTCCGCCCTCGCCGAGGGCGGCCTCGACGATCTCGGCGGCGGTGCCCTTGCCGGTGCCCTCCGGGCCCGCGACGAGCAGCCGGACCGGCCGCCGCCCGGCCAGCCGCTCCGCCACGGCGTCCTGCACCGCGCGCGAAAGCTCCGGCTGCCCGACCAGCGGCGGCCCGCCCTCCTCGGCGGGTTCGGCCCGTTCGGCGGGGTCGGCGGCGTCCCGCCGGCCGTCCTCGCCGGAGCCGAACTTCAGCGTGTTGAAGACCCGCCGGACGGTGAACAGCCGCCGCAGGTCGGCCTGGAACGGGCGCACCGGCACCCGGGAGCGCGGGATGACCGGCGCCTCCGGCAGGCCCTGCGTCGCGCCGGTGAACCGCACCGCCATGTCCAGCCAGGCGCGGGCCGCGTCCGCCTCGCCCGCGACCAGGCCGCGCGCGAGCCATGCCCGCACGTCGGACTGCCACGCCTCGGCGGCGAAGCCCTCGCGGGCGGCGCGGAACCGCTCCTCCACGTTCTCGTAGCGGGTGGTGCCCAGCACGACCGCCAGTTCGGCCGGGACGACCGCGGCGTCCGCCGCCAGCAGCAGGCGCGCCAGCGCGGTGTCGGGCTCGGCCGTGTCGGCGACGGCCCCGGCCAGCCTCTCGTGCGCGGCGTCCAGCCCCTCGCACACCCAGCCGAGGTAGCCCACCGGCCCGGCCAGCTCGGGCAGGACGGCCAGCTCCTCCTCGGTCAGGCCGGAGACCCAGACGTCCTCCAGCCGACGGTTGGGGACGGTCATGTCCGCCTCGCGCAGCGCGGGGTCGGCGGCGCGCCGGTCGAACAGGTCCATCAGCGTCCGCCGGCGCCGCTCCAGCGGCTCCAGGCCCTCGAAGACGTCCAGCCCGGCGCGCGCCAGCTCGAACATCACCGCGCGCCGCTCCCGGTCGTCCCCGGCCGGCTCGGGCAGCCACAGGCCCGGCGGGCGCCACCGCCCGCCCTGGCTGAACCACGCCAACGGGTCCCGCACGGCCGACTCGGGCGTCGCCAGGAACGCCGACAGCAGCTCGTAGTCGACGTCGCCCCGCGACCCGCCGCGCAGCGCCGACGCGCCCAGCAGGAACGTCAGCAGGGACCACTGCTCCGCCCCCGCCGCGCTGGTGCCGCTTCCGTAGAAGTCGCTGAGCTGCCGCGTCAGCACGACGGCGCGCTGGTCGGTGTTGTAGGCGACCGCGCGCTCGCGCATCTCCTCGTACAGGCCGTCGGGCACGCGCCAGGGGCCGTAGGCGTACACGTCGAGGACCGGCTCCTCAGTGAGCAGCACTTCGAGATGGTCCGGCAGCCGGGGGGAACTCACCTGGGGTCGTCTCCTACGCAGCGGATCGTCGAGGCAATCACATCCGACAAGCACCTTACGGCGCGTCACGATCACGCACACCCCTGTTGCGGCGGGTTGGCAGGCGGCCCGGCGTCCGCGATAGTTGTCGAACGGAAAATATTTGCCGGGTGATTCCGGCCAAAGCAGCACACAAGAGGGGAACCCCCCGTGTCACCTTTGGAAGTGACCACACGGCCGGACGGCGGACGCGCCGTCCTCAGGCTGTGCGGAGAACTCGACGCCGCGGGCTCGCAGGAGCTGCGCGTCCACCTCGACGAGGCCCGCCGCGAGCACGGCGACCACCTCGTGCTGGACCTCACCGACCTCGAGTTCATGGACTCGGGCGGCCTCTCGGTCATCGTCGCCTGCTACAAGGCCGCCACCGCGGCGGGCGGCAGCCTCGTCCTCGCCGGCCCCCGGCCCATCGTCCGCCGCGCCCTGGAGATCACGGGGCTGCACCGGCGCATCCCCGTCAAGAGGACCCTCCAGGAGGCGCTGGCGGCCGAGCCCGACCGCGCCTAGGGCCGGCGAGCCCCACCCCCCTCCCGCCCTAGAGCGGGAGGGGGGTGGGGCGCTTGGGGCCGCGGCCGTCGCCGGAGGAGCGGCCCGTGGCCCGGCGGCCGATCCACGGCAGCAGGTAGGTCCGGGCCCAGTGGACGTCCTGGCGCCTCATCGTGAGCCAGTCGGCGGGGTCGAGAGGCGGCCAGGGCTCGCGCCAGTCGCCCTCGACCGGGACCCCGACCACCCCGGCGACGTAGAGCGCCATGCGCCGGTGCCCCTCGGGCGACAGGTGCAGGCGGTCCTCGTACCAGGCGCGCGGGTCGTGGAAGACGCGCAGCGGCCACAGGTCCACCACCGAGCAGCCGCGGTGGTCGGCGATCGCGCGCAGGTGCATGTTGTAGGTGGCGGCCTTGCCCCGGATGCGGCCGCCCGAGCGCAGCCCGCGCGGGTCGAACCCGGTGAAGACCACGACGCGCGAGCCGGTGGCGCGCAGCCGCCGGACCGCGTCGTCGAACACGACGGCGGCCGCGTCGGGGTCCGCGCCCGGACGGATCATGTCGTTGCCGCCCGCGCACAGCGTCACCAGGTCGGGCGAGAGCCCGACGGCGATCGGCACCTGCTCGTCCACGATCTGCCGCACGAGCTTCCCGCGGACGGCCAGGTTGGCGTAGCGCAGGTCCGGGTTCAGCACGGCGATGTGCTCGGCGAGCCGGTCGGCCCAGCCGCGGAAGACGTCGGTCTCGCCCGGGTAGGGGTCGTTCATGCCCTCGGTGAAGCTGTCGCCGACGGCCACGAACGTTCCGATCTTCTCCACTTCGCTCATCGCAACCCCCAGAGCGGATTCATGCTCGATCACGACGAACAATCATGCATCGTGCACACGACCTACGCGACCGTAGCCACCGGCCGGACCGCGCCGCGCCCCCCGCGCGCGGCGTCTAGGTCCAGCTGGGGGACGTGGTGCCGAGCTGCCCGCCGGGGGCGCCCTGCGCGGGGGCGCCCGCGTGGGCTCCGGCGGCGTGCACCGTCATCGCGTGCTTGACCAGCGTGATCAGCACCTGCTTGGTGGACTCGCGGCTCCGCGCGTCGCACTGCACGATCGGCACGTGCGCGCTGATCGACAGGGCGTCGCGGATGTCCTCGACGGCGTACTGGAACTCGCCGTGGAACCCGTTGACCCCCACCACGAACGGCAGGCCGAGCTCCTCGAAGTAGTCCACCGCGGCGAAGCAGTCCTCCAGCCGGCGGGTGTCGACCAGCACGACGGCGCCGATCGCGCCGCGGACCAGGTCGTCCCACATGAACCAGAAGCGGTGCTGCCCGGGCGTGCCGAACAGGTAGAGGATCAGCTCGCTGTCCAGCGACACGCGGCCGAAGTCCATCGCGACCGTGGTGGTCGTCTTGTCCGGGACGGCCGACAGGTCGTCCACGTCGGCGCTGGCCGCCGTCATCACCGCCTCGGTGGTGAGCGGCATGATCTCCGAAACGGAGCCGACGAAGGTGGTCTTGCCGACGCCGAAGCCGCCACCGACGACGATCTTGACCGAGGTCAGCTCGGCCTCCCCGCCGTGCGGCCCCGGGACCTGGTCAGAGCTTCCGAAGGCCACTGAGCACCCTTTCTAGCAAGCGGAGGTCCGGCTGTCCGCCGGCGGTGGTGGGGGACTGCGACTGGTGCAGCCGCAGCAGCCCCTCGACGGCCATGTCGGCCACGAGGACGCGCGCGACCCCGAGCGGCAGGCGCAGCAGCGCGGACACCTCGGCGACCGAGCGGGCCGACCGGCACAGGTCCATGATCGCCCGGTACTCCGGGGTCAGCACGGCCACGTCCCGCGGCGGGTAGGGCGCCGCGGTGACCAGCGCCTCGATGGCCAGGTCGTAGCGCGGCCTGGTGCGCCCGCCGGTGACCGCGTACGGGCGCACGAGCGAGCTGCCGTCGTTGTCGTCGCGCTCGGGGGGCCTGCCCTGCACGGGGGCCCGCCCCTGGTCACCCGGCCAGCGGCCGCCGCCTCCGGGACCGCCCCCGAAGGGACTGCCTCGATCCATGTCGCCGACCTCCGTCAGAGTCAGTCACGGTCAATAGCGGGCGGGCCCGGCGCCCATCTCGGTCACGGAAGGCCCCGAGTACGGGGGCTGCTCCTGGGCGCGCAGGGCGGGAGTCAGCACCCGTCCCACCCGCTCCACCAGGAGCGTCATCTCGTAGGCCACCAGCCCGAGATCGCAGTCGGGCGCCGCCAGCACCGCGAACACCGACCCGTTCGTGATGGACATGACGAACAGCAGCCCGCGGTCCATCTCCACGACGGTCTGGTTGACCCCGCCGGCGTCGAAGATCTTCGCCGCACCCTGGGTCAGGCTCATCAGCCCCGAGGCGATCGCCGAAAGCTGGTCCGCCCGCTCGGGCGGGAAGCCCGCCGAGTAGGCCATCGGCAGCCCGTCCGAGGAGACCACGACGGCGTGCGCGACCTTCGCGACACGGTCCGCGAAGTTCGTCACCAACCAGTTGAGATCCTGCCCGCTCACCGGGTGCCTCCTGTCTCGCCGTCACCCTGGGACGGCGCTTCACCTGACGTGCCTGCGCCGCGTGCCTCATGGCGTCCGCGGTGGACGCCGCGCTGCAGGCTCGCAAAGCGGTTGCGTACGACGTCGGCCGACTGGCCGTGACCCTGCTGCTGTCCCTGCGGCTGCCCCGGCGCCTGGCCGACGACCGGCAGGCCCTGCGTCGGCGCCTGCGGTCCCTCCAGGCCGCCCCCTCCGGGCGCAGGGCGGCCCAGCGGGGCCGCCGGCGGCCGGGGCGCGTCCTGCGCTCCGCGGCCCACCGCACCGGGGATGCGGTTCTTGCCGGGCACCCGCTTGGGCAGTCCGACGGTGGTGCGGCTCGTCGCCACCGGCTCGCGGGCCGCCTCGGCGGCGCGGAAGCCCGCGTCCGCCGGGGACTCCCAGCCCTTGCCGAGGTCCTCGCCGGACCCGCCGCCCGTCCTGCGCTGGAACCACTCCGACTGCATCGCGTCGAAGATGGGCGAGCGCTCGGGCAGCCGCGGCGGGGCCTTCGGCTCCGGCTGTGCGGCCGCCGCGGCCCGCACGGCCGGCTGGGGAACGGGTGGCGGCTCGTGCACCGGGGCCTCCGGCACGTGGGGAGCGGACATGGGCGGGACGTCCGGAGCGGACATCGCCGGGATGTCCTCGGCGTACGGGGCGGGCGCCTGGCCGGGGTTCGGGCCGACCTGCTCCAGCGGCCCGGTCTCCCAGGGGATGTGCCGCCCGCCGCCGGACTCGGGCACCAGCGGCTGCGCCTCCGGGACGACCGGCTGGGGGCCCGTCCGCCCGCCCGGCGGGTAGGCGCCGTTGGCGGGGGCGTCCTCCACCTCCTGCGAGCGCTCGCCGCGCGGCTGGAAGAGCCCGTTCGAGGACCCTCCGTCGGAGGGGCGGCCCTGCAGGTGCGTGCCCGGCTCCCGGACCGGCAGCTCCCCCGGCCTGCGCGGCTGGCGCTCGCCGGTCCCGTAGGGGTCGCCCGCGGGGGCGCGCCGGTCCCGCGAGGGGCGCCGCTCGGCGGGCGGGACCGCGGGATGCGCGCCGGTGCCGTAGGGGTCGTGCACGCCCTGGGCCGGGATCGGACCGGTCTCGGTGATGCTCGGCTGCGGGCCGGTGGCGCCGCGCACGGGACGCAGCGGTCCGGTGCCGCCGACCATGGGGTGCGCGCCCGTGCCGCCCGCCATGGGATGCGGTCCGGTGCCGCCGCCCATGGCGGCGGGGCCGTAGTCGTCCTGCCGGAACCCGCCCCCGGGCGGCTCGGCGGCGGTGGTGGTGGTGAGCGCGGCGAGCTGGCCGTGGGAGCCGGCCTCGCGGGGGGCGAGGCCGGGGCGGCTGCCGATGCCGCCGGACTCGCCCGGCGTGACGACCGCGTCCGGCAGCACCACGAACGCGGTGAGGCCGCCGCCCTGGGCGGCCCGCAGCTCGACGCGGATCCCGTGCCGGACGGCCAGGCGGCCGACCACGAACAGGCCCATGCGGCGCGCCGCGGAGAAGTCGATGACGGGCGGGTTCGCCAGGCGCCAGTTGGCCTGCTCCAGTTCCTCGGGCGACATGCCGACGCCGTTGTCGGTGATCTGCAGCATGCAGCCGCCGCCGCTCAGCATCTGCCCCGAGACCGTCACCTTGGTGTTCTCGGACGAGAACACGGTGGCGTTCTCCACCAGCTCGGCCAGCAGGTGGACGAGGTCGTTGACGACCGGGCCGGCGACCGTCATGTCGCCCTGAACCCGCAGCGCCACGCGCTCGTACTGCTCGACCTCGGACAGCGACGCGCGGACGACGTCGATCAGCGGGACGGGCTGGTTCCACCGGCGCACCTGCTCCTGGCCGCCGAGGACGAGGAGGTTCTCGCAGTTGCGACGCATGCGGGTGGCCAGGTGGTCCAGCCGGAACAGGTTGCCGAGCTGCTCCTCGTCGCGCTCGCTCTGCTCCAGCTCCTCGATCAGCCGCAGCTGCCGCTCGATCAGGGACTGGCTTCGGCGGGAGAGGTTGACGAACATCGCGTTGATGTTGCCGCGCAGCACGGCCTCGTCGGCGGCGAGCCGGACCGCCTCGCGGTGGACCTCGTCGAACGCCCGCGCCACCTGGCCGATCTCGTCGGTGGAGTCGATCTCGATCGGCTTGACCTCGATGCCGCCCGCGGCGGCCTCGGGGTCGCGCAGCCGGTCGACCAGGCCGGGCAGCCGCGTGTTGGCCACGTCCAGCGCGCCGGACTGCAGCCGGCGCAGCGGCCGCACCAGCGAGCGGGCCATCACGATCAGGGTCGCCAGGACGACCGCGAGGACGAGGAACAGCAGCACGCCGTCCCGGATCGCCGCCGTCTGCGCGCCGGCACGGGCGTCGTCCGCCTTGGCGGCGAGGTCGGCGGCGATGCTCTTCTCGACCGTCCGCAGCTTGTCGACCCGCGCGGTCGAGTCCGACGTCCACGACCGGGCCGTGCGGGCGCCGAGCCTGACCCGCAGTTGCCGGGAGGAGTCGGCGACGGCCAGCGTCTGCAGCCGGGTGACCTCCGCGCGGTCCAGCTCGGGACCGGTGACGGTGTCCTCGAACAGCCTCAGCTGGGCCGGCGTCGCCGAGCTCCGAAAGGCGTTGATGCTGGTGTCCATGTCCGCACGGGCGTCGTCGACCGCGGCGCGGTCGAGCGGCTCGAACCGCCCCTCCCAGAGCGCGGAGGCGAGCAGGGCCCGTTCGCGGGACGCGGCGTCCTTGGCGTTCGCCAGGTCGGCCAGCGCCAGCGCGCTCTGCGCGAGCTCGGCCGTGGGGGCGTCCTGGGAGACCAGGACATGGAAGGAGGTGAAGTCGTCGACGAACTCGGTGTACTTGTCGATGATCACCCCGGGTGCGAGGCGGACGGCCGCCGTGCGCAGCGCGGGCAGGTCGTCCACCCGGTTGAGGACGTTGCCGACCGCCAGCCGCAGGCCGGAGGAGTACGTCTCGACGTCCGCCGCGGCGGCGCGCACCTTGCGGGCGTCGGCGTCCACCGCCTCCTGCCGCGCGGCGAGGATGTCGGCGCCGCCGGTGCGCCCGCCTCCCGCCGCCCGTTCCGCCATCGCGTCGCGCTCGGCCTCCACGTCGTGCGCGAGCGCGGTCAGCTGGTTACCGAGCGTAGCCAGCTGGCCGGTCCGGCTGTAGGCCTCGGCGTTGTCCAACGACACCGAGACCCGGTAACCCGCGAAGAACGCGGCCACGATCGTGGGCACCGCGATGAGGGCGAACAGACGCGTGCGCACTCGCCAGTTGCGCAGCTTGTAACGCCCACCCTGGGAACTTCGCTTCGGGGCGTCGCCCCTGGCAGACGGGCCTGGCTGGGGGGATTGCGGGGCCATCTCGGCCCCTTCTGCTTTCCGCACTGCCCTCCGCTACCTCTCAATGGGGTCGATCGCTCGCGGCGTACAGTGGCCTGAACGGGATTCGGGTCGCATCGCTCACCCACGCCACTGCGGGCGAGCGCGAGATATTGCAACACAGAGCCACCATCATGGCCAACCCGAATGATCACACAAGTCTGGACTTGTGATGCAGAAGATGCCCATGTCACAGACTGTTATCTCATGTTCACATAATTGCACATAATCCTCGCATCTCACCCAAGCCAGGCCCACAGTGCGCTACGCTCCCGCCTCGTTTGAAAGATCAGGTTCAACGTGCTTCCCCCGCAAAATGGAGCCTTGCCATGCCTGCTTCCCACCGCCGTACAGCCGTCACCGGCGCGCTAGCGATCGCTCTGGCTCTCTCCGCCGCGGCCTGCGGCTCCTCGGAGAAGAAGTCGGCCAACGGTCTGGAGAAGTCCGAGATCACCCTCGGCAACATGACCGTCGCCGACACCGCGCCCGTCCAGCTCGCCATCTCCAAGGGACTGTTCAAGGCCGAGGGCCTGACTGTCAAGACCCAGGTCATCCCGGGTGGCGCCGCGGGCATCCCGCTCCTGAAGAGCGGCCGGCTGGACTTCAGCATCAGCAACTACGTCTCGCTGCTCACCGCCGGGGCCAAGGACCCGGGCTTCAAGCCCAAGATCGTCGTTGAGGGCATGCAGAGCGCGCCGAAGACGCACACGCTGATGGTGCGCAAGGACTCCCCGTACCACACGATCAAGGACCTGGCCGGCAAGAAGATCGCCGTCAACACCAAGCGCAACGTGGCCACGCTGCTGGTGCGGGCCGCCGGCAAGCCGCAGAGCGTCGAATTCGACGAGGACAGGAACTTCGTCGAGGTCCCCCCGCCCGCCATGGAGCAGGCCCTGAAGTCCAAGAGCGTCGAGGCCGTCCAGGCGATCGAGCCGTTCGGCACCCAGATGCAGCAGTCCATGGGCGCCCGCATGGTCGCCGACCTGTCCAGCGGCCCGACCGCGGACTTCCCGGTCGCGGGTTTCGCCACCACCGAGAAGTTCGCCAAGGAGAACCCCAAGACGGTCGCCGCCTTCCAGCGCGCGCTGCTGAAGGCGCAGGGCATGGCCGCCGACCGCAAGCTGGTCCAGGACGTCCTGCCGACCTACGCCAAGGGGATCGACGCCAAGGTCGCCTCCACCATGAGCTTCGGCACGTGGCCGACCACGCTGAACGCCACCCGCCTCCAGCGCGTGGCCGACCTGATGCAGCAGTTCGGCTACCTGGACAAGCCCCTTGACGTCAAGTCGTTCATGGTGACCTCCTCTTAATGAAGTACCGCCGTATCCTTCTCGGCGCCGCCGGGGTCGCCGGGCTGGTCGCCGTCGTCGAGGTCGTGAGCCGTACCGGCCTCGTCGACGAGACCGCCCTGCCCCCGGCGTCGACCGTCCTGCGGGAGGCCGGGAAACTCGCCGTCGACGGGGAGTTCCTCACCGACGTCGGGGCCACGCTCACGGCATGGGCCGGCGGGCTCGCGCTGGCGGTGCTCGTCGCGGTGCCGCTGGGCGTGCTGCTCGGCTCGGTGCCGGTGCTCGGCACCGCCTCCCGCGCGCTGGTCGAACTGCTGCGCCCCATTCCCTCGGTCGCGCTGATCCCGCTCGCCATCATTCTGTTCGCCGACCCCACGCAGATGAAGATGTCCTTGATCTTCTATGCCTGCCTGTGGCCGATCCTCATCAACACCCTGTACGCGCTCCGCGACGTCGATCCGGTCGCCAAGGAGAGCCTGCGCAGCTTCGGCTTCGGGACGCTGTCGGTGCTGTGGCGCGTCTCCCTGCCGAGCGCTTCGCCGTTCATCGCCACCGGCGTCCGGATCGCCGCCTCCGTCGCCCTCGTCGTGGTGATCAGCACCGAGCTCCTCGCGGGCGGGATCAACGGGGTGGGGATCTACCTCTCCGACACCCAGTCCGGAGGCGGCCGGACCGACCTGCTGCTGGCCGGCGCCTGCTGGGCCGGAGTGCTGGGACTGCTGGCCAACACGGCCCTCTTCGGGGTGGAGCGGATCGCGTTCCGCTGGCACAACGCTCGCGTGGAGGGGATCGCATGAGGGCCCTGCGAGCGCTGCGCGGGTTCGCCGGGCGGGTCTGGCTCGTCGCCGCCGCCGCCGTGCTGTGGGAACTGGTCACGCGCGCGGTGGACGAGACCTACTTCCCCCCGCCCACGACGATCTTCGACGCGCTGCACGAGCTGTGGTTCTCCGGACCCGCCTCCCACGCGTTCCTCACGGACAAGGCGGTGGACGACTTCTCCACCAGCCTCACCCACCTGTTCGTGGGATGGGCGGTCGCGGGCGCCGCGGGCGTCCTGGCGGGCGCGGCGATCGGCAGGTCACGGGTCCTGTACGACCTGCTGAACCCGGTGCTGGAGTTCCTGCGCGCGATACCCCCGCCCACCCTGGTGCCGTTCTTCATCATCGTGTTCCAGCTCGGCGCGACCATGCAGGTCGTCACGATCGCGTTCGGCGTGGTGTGGCCGGTGCTGCTCAACACCTGCGACGGGGTCCGCACCGTGGATCCCCTGCAGCTGGAGACGGCCCGGGTGTTCGGCGTCGGCAGGGTCCGCAGGCTGCTGACCGTCACGCTCCCGGCGGCCTCCCCCAAGATCTTCGCGGGGCTGCGGGTCGCGCTGTCGTTCGCGCTGATCCTGATGGTCATCTCCGAGCTGTTCGGCAGCACCTCGGGCATCGGATCCGAGCTCATCGGCGCCCAGCGCTCGTTCGAACTGCCCCGGATGTGGGCGGGGATCGTCATGCTGGGCCTGCTCGGGCTCCTGTTCAACGCGGTGTTCATGCTCCTGGAGCGGCGCCTGCTCTCCTGGCACACTGGCGCGAAAAGGCTCGCGAGCTGACGATGCCCCCAATGCCGACCCTGACGACATACACACAGCAAAGGCGGCCGTGGTGCTCCAGATAACCGGCCTCAGCCATTCCTACGGCGACGGTCACCGGGCCATCGACGGGCTCGACCTCACCGTCCCGGACGGTCAGCTGCTCAGCATCGTCGGCCCGTCCGGCTGCGGCAAGTCCACCTTGCTGCGCTGCATCGGCGGGCTGATCCGCCCGACCGCCGGGACCCTCACCCTGAACGGCGAGCCGATCGACGGCGTGCCCGACGACCTCGCCGTGGTGTTCCAGGACTACAGCCGGTCGCTGTTCCCCTGGCTGACCGTCCGCGACAACGTGGCGCTGCCGCTGCGGCGGCGCGGCAAGGGCCGCTCGGAGCGGCGCGCCGCGGCGCAGGAGGCCCTGGAGTCCGTGGGCCTCGCGGACGCCGGACGCAAGTACCCGTGGCAGCTGTCGGGGGGCATGCAGCAGCGCGCGTCGATCGCGCGGGCTCTGGCCTACCGCCCGTCGCTGCTGCTCATGGACGAGCCGTTCGGGTCGGTGGACGCGCAGACCCGGGAGGACCTGGAGGACCTCGTCCTGCAGATGCACCGGACCCGGGAGATGACGATCCTCCTGGTCACGCACGACATCGACGAGAGCGTCTACGTCGGTGACCGAGTGGTCGTACTGAACCGCTCGCCCGCCCGCGTCCACGCCGACCTGCCGGTCGAGCTTCCCTCGGCGCGCGACCAGATCGAGACCCGCGGGACCCCGGAGTTCGTCCGGCTCCGGGCCGAGGTCGGACGGCTGGTCCGCGGTGGCGCGAAGGTGCCGGGCGCGGCGCCCGCGGGCACCGCGCCCGGCACCGGGTGAGCCGGAGGGACGGCGACCGGGGTCCCGGCGGCGCCCGGTCCCGGCCGGTGTGACCAGGCCGGCCCGATGAGAACGGCCGCCACGTGCGGCGACACGAACGAGACCGGCGCGGGCGGGCCGCCTGGGCCCGGTCGCCCGAGACCAACGGAGGGTGATTCATGCGCGTACTCATCGTGGGGGCGGGCATCGGCGGGCTCACCACCGCGCTGAGCCTGCACGAGGCCGGAGTCGAGGCCCTCGTCGTCGATTCCGCCAACCGGCTGCTGCCGCTCGGCGTCGGCATCAACCTGCTGCCGCACGCCGTCCGGGAGCTCACCGAGCTGGGATTCGCCGACGAGCTGGCCGAGACCGGCATCCCGACAGGCGAGATGGTGCACTTCGACCGGCACGGCGGCCGGATCTGGGCGGAGCCGCGCGGGCGCGCGCTCGGCTACAACTGGCCCCAGTACTCGATCCACCGCGGCGAGCTGCAGATGATGCTGCTCGACGCCGTCCGCGCGCGACTCGGCCAGGACGCCGTCCGCACCGGGACCGTCTTCGAGGGCTTCGAGCAGGACGGGACGCAGGTGCGGGCCCGCCTGCTCGACCGGGCGTCGGGCACCGCCGAGACGGTGACGGCCGACGCGCTGGTCGGCGCGGACGGCCTGCACTCCGCCGTCCGCGCGCAGCTGTACCCGGACGAGCCGGCGCCGCTGTGGAACGGCATCAGGCTGTGGCGCGGCATCACCGAGGCCGACCCCATCCTGACCGGGCGGACCATGGTCGTCATGGGGAGCAACGCCACCTCGAAGATCGTCGTCTACCCGATCTCCATGCGCGTGGAGCGCCGGGGCAAGGCGCTGCTCAACTGGGCCGCGGAGGTCAGGCTCGCCGACGATCAGCTGGACTGGGACCCCGACTGGAACAAGGCCGGCCGCCTGGAGGACGTGCTCCCCTACTTCGCGGACTGGAAGTACGACTGGCTCGACTTCCCCGCGCTGATGTCCCAGGCGGCGGAGATCCTGGAGTATCCGATGGTCGACCGGGACCCCGTCGACCGCTGGACGTTCGGCCGCGTCACGCTGCTCGGCGACGCCGCCCACCCGATGTACCCGATCGGCTCCAACGGGGGCTCCCAGGCCATCCTCGACGCCCGCGTCCTGGCGCACGAGCTGGCCGGCGCCGACGACCCCGCCGAGGGGCTGCTCGCCTACGACAAGGCGCGCCGCGAGCCGGTCAACGCCATCGTCCAGGCCTGCCGGGACATGCCCGCCGACCGCATCCTGCACACGGTCAGCCAGCGGGCGCCCGACGGTTTCTCCTCGATCGAGGACGTGCTGACGCCCGACGAGCTGAACACGATCACCGGCGCGTACCGGCAGACGTCGTTCTCCGACGTCGAGGCCCTGAACTCCCGCCCCTCCTTCTCGGCGGCGGGCTGACGGCGACGCGGACCGGCGCGCGTTGACGGGCGCGGTGAGGCGGTCGCCTCGCCGCGCCTTCGGCTTTCCGCGCGTAAGGCGGTCGTGCGCTCAGGAGGCGGCGACGGCGGCCAGCCGGGCGCTCATGGCGCGGGAGGCCCGCTCGTAGAGGGACGCGTCGTCGTGGAGCAGGGCCTGCGCGCCGCCCGCGCGGCAGAGGGCGTCCAGCTCGAAGGCGAGCTGGGAGACGTCGGTCGCGGCGTCGATCTCGCCGAGGTCGCGCGCCTCGCGGAGGCAGCGCTCCAGGAAGGCGCGCCAGTCGCGCTGCGACACGGCGATCGCGTCGCGGACGCGTCCGGGGCGGGCGTCGAACTCGGCCATCGCGGAGTGGAAGAAGCATCCGCCGGGGAAGACGGGGTCGCGCTGGTAGCGCTGCCACGCGTCCAGGAGCGCGCGGACGCGGCCGATCCCCTCGGGGACGGCGAGCGCGGGCTCGATCACGTGCAGGCGGAACACCTCGGCCGCCTTGCGGATCGTCGCCAGCTGGAGCTCCTCCTTGGAGCCGAAGTGGGTGAACACGCCGCTCTTGCTGATCCGCAGCTCGGTGGCGAGCCGGCCGATCGACAGGCCCTCCAGGCCCTCCGCCGAGGCGATGTCGGCGGCGCGGCCGAGGATCGCGCCGCGCGTCTGCTCGCCCTTGAGAAGCCGTCCGTCGGTGGTCACGCCCTTAAATCTGCACGACCGTTCGTTCAAAGTCAATGCGCCCGCCCCCTTGACTCGGAACCTCCTTCTAAAAGAGTGTACGACCGTTCGTTTACTTTCCTGAGAGGTCCCCCCATGCCCACCGAGACGCAGACCGGCGCGGCGCCGCCGCGGCCGGTCGCCGCGCGCCGGGACGTCCCCTGGCTGGCCGCCGGCGCGACGTTCCTGGCCATGCTCGACGCCACCGCCGCGAACCTGGCCGTCGCCGACCTGCACACCGACTTCCCGGGCAGCACCCTGTCCGGCCTGACCTGGGTGATCACCCTGTACGCGGTGCTGTTCGCGGCGCTGCTCGCGCCCGCCGGCCGCGTCGCCGACCTGGTCGGCCGGCGGTCGCTGTACCTGTGGGGCACCGGCCTGTTCACGCTGGCGTCGCTGGCCTGCGCGGTCGCGCCGAACCTGCCCGTCCTGCTGGCGACGCGCGCCGCGCAGGGCGCCGCCGCGGCGGCGCTGATCCCCGCGTCCCTCGCGCTGCTGCTGCATGACACGCCTCCCGAGCGGCGCGCCCGCAGCATCGGGCTGTGGAGCGCGGCGGGCGCCTTCGCCGCCGCGATCGGCCCCGGCCTCGGCGGGGTGCTGGTCGACCTGTCCGGCTGGCGGTCCCTGTTCGTCATCAACGTGCCGATAGGGCTGGCGATGCTGCTCGGCGGGCGGCGCCTGCCCCGGGCCGCGGGCGGCGCGGGCCGGCTGCCCGACCTCGCCGGGACGCTGCTGCTCGCCGCCGGGGTCGGCGGGGCCGCGCTCGGCGTCACGCAGAGCCGGGACTGGGGCTGGACGGACGCCCGGACCCTCGCGCTGCCGCTCGGCGGCGCCGCCCTGGTCGCCCTGGCGCTGTGGCGGTCGGCGCGGCACCCGGTGCCCGCGCTGGAGATCTCGCTGTGGCGCGACCGCCGGTTCGCCGCCGCGAACGCCGCCTCGTTCCTGTACGGGACGGCACTGTACGCGTGGCTGCTCGCCGGCGTGCTCTACCTGACGGGCGAGTGGCACTACTCGATCCTGAAGGCGGGGTTCGCCTCGACGCCGGGCGCGTTCACCGCCACCGCGGCGGCGGTCGCGGCGGGCCGCCTCGCCGCCCGCGTCGGCGTCCGCCCGGCCGTGACCGGCGGCGCGCTGATCATGGTCGTGTCCGGGGCGTGGGTCATCGCGACCCTGCCCGCGGAACCGCACTTCGCGACGTTCTGGCTCCCGCTCGGCCTCCTGGTCGGGACGGGCATGGGAATGATCAGCACCGGCACCGCCTCGGCCGCCGCGCTGTCGGCCGGGCCGCTGCGGTTCGCCGGCGCCACCGGGCTCAACACCACGGCGCGGCAGCTCGGCGGCGCGCTCGGCATCGCCGTCCTCGCCGCGCTGCTGCCGGAGCGGGCCGCGCTCGGCGACTACGCCTCCGTCTACCTGTTCTGCACGATCGCCGCCGCGGGCACGGCCGCCGCCGGCCTGCTCCTCACCGTCCGCCCGCCGAGGCCCTGAGCCGGTCCGCGCGCCGGCCGCTCACTTGGCGTCGGCGTAGCGGTCGACGACCGCGATCTCCATCGGGAAGACGACCGGGGTGTCGCCGAACAGGAGGCCGCGCGCCTCCCGCGCGGCCGCGCGGACCGCGTCGGCGACCTCGGCGGCCAGGTCGGCGGGGGTGTGCACGATGACCTCGTCGTGCTGGAAGAACACCAGGCGGGGCGGGCCGATCCCGGCGAGGCGGCGGCGCAGGGAGCCGAGGAGCGCGAGCGCCCAGTCGGCGGCGGTGGCCTGGACGACGAAGTTGCGGGTGAAGCGGCCCCGCCCGCGCAGCGCCTGGGCCGCCGTGCCGCCCCGGGGCCCCGGGGCGGCGTCGTCGTCGCCCGCCGACGTCAGCTCGCGCCACCCGGCCGAGGGCGGCGGGCACGTGCGGCCGAGGCGGGACCGCACGAGCAGCCCGCGCTCCCCCGCCCGCGCGGCGGTCTCGACGTACTCGAACGCCTGCGGGAACCGGCTCTTCAGGACGGCGAGGAGCTGCACCGCGTCCGCCGTCCCGCCCCCGTACATGGCGGACAGCAGGGCGATCTTGGCCTTGTCGCGCGCGGTCCGCGCGCCGTCGGCGTCGTCGCGGAAGGCGTCGGACAGGGCCGCGTAGAGGTCGCCGTGCGCGGCGGCCTCGGAGAACGCGCGGTCGCCGGCGAGCGCCGCCAGCACCCGGGGTTCGAGCTGCGCGGCGTCGGCGACGACCAGGGCCCAGCCCGGGTCGGCGACGACGGCCTTGCGCAGCACGCGCGGGATCTGCAGGGCGCCTCCGCCGCTCGTCGCCCACCGCCCGGACACGACGCCGCCGACGACGTACTCGGGACGGAACCGGCCGCCGCTCACCCACGTGTCGAGCCACGTCCAGCCGTGCGCGGCGTGCAGCCGCGACAGCTCCTTGTACTCCAGCAGCAGGGGCACGGCGGGGTGGTCGACCTGCCGGAGGACGTACGCCCGCGTGGACGCGATCGGCAGCCCCGCCGAGGCGAACGCCCGGATGATCTGCGCCGGGGAGTCGGGGTTGACGTGCACGCGCGGCCCGAACGCGGCGCTGATCCGGTCGGCGAGCTCCTGCAGCCTGCGGGGCCGCAGACCGCCCGTGGGCCGCGGCCCGAGCATCTCGGTGAGCAGCGCGTCGTGCTCGTCCGCCGACCAGGGCAGCCCGTCGTGCGCCATCTCGGCGGCCACCAGCGAACCGGCCGACTCGGCCGCCGCGAGCAGCGCGAACCCGTCAAGCCCGGCGATGCCGCGCTGCTGCTCGGCGTGCACCGCGACGATCTGGCCGAGGTCGTCGGCGGACTCCTCCCGCCCGGCGTCGTCGTCGAACAGCGACGGCTGCGCGGCGTCTTCCCGGGGCGGCGGCGGATCGGCCGGGACGGGCTCGCCGCGCAGCCGCGCCCACGCTGCCCGGACCGAGCGCGGCTCCCCGTACCGCCCGGCATGGCCGAGCAGCAGGCTTTCGACGAGTTCGAGGTCGTGGCAGCGCGCGACCCGCACGCCCGCCTCCAGCAGCCGGGGGTAGAGCCGCGCGGTGGACGGCCACACCCAGCGCGGCGCCGACTCGCGTTCCCGCTCGGCGATGGCCGGGACCAGGTCGGGAACCTCCTCGACGGGCCCCGCGGGCGTGCCGTCCTCGGCCACCGCCCGCAACGCACCCCCACGCCCGCCCCCGGCCGCGACCGCGATCCTCACCCGCCCATTCTGACCCCGCCCACCGACAATCCAGCTCCTGCACAAAGCGAAGACCCCCCGTGACAAGGTCACGGGGGGTCGAGCGCGATCCGAATCAGCAGGCCAGGGCCGTGGCCCGCTGCTCAAGGCAGCGTCTGAAGCTCGGCTGGCGACGACCTCCCCCATGCGATCGCGTCCGAAGGCAGATTCGAGCGAAGCAAGAATCTGATCGCGAAGCGAGCCGCCAAGGCGAGACGAAGCGATGCCAGCGATCGCCCGCCTTCATCGACGATGGAGGGCCGCCAGGCCCGAAGGAGGAGAGAAGGCCGAGAAAAGGCCTAGAGGATCGACACCTGCTGGCCGGCGGGGGTGTCTCCGTAGCGGTCGATGACCTTGTTCAGCTGGAGCTGGTAGTACAGCACGCCGAAGCCGAAGATGCCGAGCAGGAAGCCCATGCCGCCGCTGCAGCTCGGCTGGAGGCCGGCCGAGCGCTGGGCCTGGGCGATGCGCCCGCCGAGCTTGACCCACATGACGAGCGGCCAGATGCCGAGGGTGATGCCGCCGAACAGCATGGACAGCAGCGCGTTGGTGGCGGCGTTGTCGATGCGCCGGTCGTACTGGTGCAGCTCGTCGTGGACCTTGAAGAACCAGACGAGCCCGTAGATGCCGAACGTGATGATCGGCAGCCCGAGCCAGGCGCCGACGGGGTTGCGGCGCTTCATGTTGAGGCCGGTGCCCGCGGCTGCGGGCGCCTGGTGCTGCGCGTGGGCGGGCGCGTAGCCGCCCTGGTATGCCTGCTGTTGGCCCTGACCCTGCTGGGGGTGACTCATGGAAAAGCTCTCCTGAAGGACGCGGTCGTTTTCCGGCCGACCGTCCGTTACCGTTCACCGGTGTGGTGAGCCACGACTGTAACGGCAGCCGGGCACGCCGCGAGGCAAGATCGCCTACTTTCGCCCCATGACTGGCAGATCATCCAAACCGGCCGGTCAGCGCAGCGGGATCGTCACCTCGTCCTCGCACGGCGGCGACGTCTCGTGGTCGCCGCACCCCGTCGCCGCGAAGCAACGGATGCGCAGCTGCGACTCCGTCACGTCCAGGCGGAGGAAGCTCTTGAAGAACGGCGGCCGGTCCCAGTCGGCCAGCTCCGACCGGAACCGCTGCGGCAGCCTGCGGACGGGGAGCCGCAGGAAGCGGGGGCGGCCGCGGCCGCCCCGCGGCACGCCGAGGACGGCGGCGACGAAGCGCGCGCGGCGCGACGCCGCGGGGCCGTCGTACCCTCGCCCCGGCTTGATCCCGAGCCGGTGCTCGACGGCGGCGGTGGCCTCCTCGGGGGTGAGCTCGAAGAGCCCCGGGAGCCGCAGCCACCGGCCGTACAGCTTGCTGTAGCGCGACAGGGAGTCGCCGCGCAGCGGGTAGCAGCGGAACTCGTCCTCCTCCACCACCCGGGTCCGCGGGATGACGTGGGTCGCGTGCATGAAGGCGCCGCCGCCGCCCGAGACGATGTACTGGATCGTCCGGCCGTCGCCGGTCCGCACCGGGTAGCGCTGGTAGTTGTGGATGTCGCCGCCGATCGCGGCCACGTAGTGGTGCGCCGGGTCCTGGACGATCTCGTCGACCGTCCCGCCGCCCTCGATCGCCCCGGGACGGTGGTCGTCGTCCACGTAGAGCGGCTTTCCGGTCACCAGCAACTTTGGTTTCGGCCCCCCGGAGACCTCCCGGAGCCAGCGCCCCTGGTCGCGGTCGAGCCGGCCCGTGATCCCGGTGTCGATGCCGATGATGCGCAGCGCGGGGGTGTCGATCGCCCAGTACGGCCCCGGTTGCGCGCCCTGCTGGCCGGGCGCGCCCCGGTACAGCCGGCGGGCCTCGGCGAGCGCCTCCGCGTCGACGGCTCCGGAGTGGCGCCACAGGCGGCGCGGGATGAAGGCGAGCGGGCCGCGCCACGGGGGCGGCGAGCAGTTCTCGTCCAGGCCGCAGAAGACGTGCAGGAAGCCGCGCAGGCCGTCGTACCAGTCGTGGTTGCCGGGCACCGCGTAGATGGGCGCGGGGTAGTCCTTGTAGGGGCGGAAGAACTTGTCGGGGTAGTCCCCCGCGTCGCCCGTCGGGTAGATCACGTCGCTGGCGATGACCATGAAGTCGGTGCCCGCGGCCGCGTGCAGCAGCGGCGGGACCACCGCGTACTGCGACCGGTCCCCCTCGCCGGTGTCGCCGACCAGCGCGAAGGAGAACTCCGGCGCCGGGCGGTGCACGGTGAACGCGGCCGGGGTGCCGCGCTCGCGCAGGGACGCCACGCAGCGACGGCGGATCGCGTTCGCCGGGTCGCCGAACAGGCGCGCCAGCACGTCGTTGCGCGATCGCCAGAGCACCGAGGGGCGGCGCCAGGAGAAGTCGGGGACGCGGTCCGGGAGCAGCTCGTGGAAGCTTCCCCGCCTGCCGCAGGCCCAGCCGGCGCCTTCCTCGGAGGTGCGCGAGTTGTCGGGTCCGGGGGGGACCTCGGCAGACACAGAATGCCTCCGGGCGTGAGGGGGTGCTCACAGCCTTTCCGGAGGCGGTCACGCCGTCAAGGCGACACGACGCCAGGAAGCAGACACTTCGTCAGGCAAGCGCGGTTGGCGCCGGCGCCACCCCCAAGGACACCGGCGCCACCACGACGAGGGGGCCTGCGGTCATCATGAGTCCCCCCAGAACGGCGAGCAGTGAAGTCGCCTTCCCATGATGCCTCCACAGACAGCCCCAAGGTCCCGTAGCGGGACGTAACCGACACTATCCGGAGAGCCGTAATGGGGGCGTAAACCGCCCTAAACGCCCTGCAAAACCTGGCGGCGTGCCGGTCAGGGCGCCAGGACGCGCAGCGCGCCGGGCATCACCCGCGCGGTGACCGGCAGGATCCCGGGGAGTTCGCCGTCCGCCCCGTACGGGAGCGTCCTGCCGGACCCGCCGGCGAGCTCGATCCGGACCTCGCGGCCGCGCAGGACCTCCACCTCGGGCCGCCGGACGTGCGTCCCGGCCTCCAGCTCCCGCATGACGGCGAAGAACAGCGTCCTCGGCGCCTTGCGGATCAGCACGACGTCGAGCAGGCCGTCGTCGACGCGCGCGCCGGGGGCGATGTGCTTGCCGAACCCGTAGTAGCCCGAGTTGGCGGCGACGACGGTGTAACCCTCCCGCCGGTACCGCTCGCCGTCCACGGTGATCAGGTAGTCGGCGTGCCGCCACGAGGCGATCGCGCGCAGCGCCCCGACGTAGTAGGCGGCCGAGCCGCGCAGGAGCCGCGTCCTGTTGGCGTTGTCGTTGGCGACCGCGTCCACGCCCGCGTAGACGCTGCCGAGCACGGCCGTCCCGTTGGCGTCGATGGCGTCCACGGCGCGCGGCTCGCCCTCCAGCAGCAGCCGGGCGAGCCGCTCCGGGTCGGACGGGACGCCGAGCTGGCGCGCGAAGTCGTTGCCCCGGCCGGCGGGGACGATCCCGAACAGGGCCCCCGTCCCGGCCAGGGCCCCGCCGACGCAGCCGACCAGGCCGTCCCCGCCGACGCCGAGCACCACCCGGCCCGCCTCGGCGGCGGCGCGGGCGGCGTCGGCGGCGTGCTCCATCCCGCGGCTGTACTCGACGTCGACCTCGGCGCCCGCGTCGCGCAGCAGCCGGGCCAGCGGGATCAGGCAGGAGGCGGACGCGCCGCCCGCCGCCGGGTTGACGATCGCGGTGAACGCGCGCACGCCGCTCACTTCCTTCCCGCGCACGGAGCTCACTCTCCTTCCGCGGGCGGGACGAGGACGCCCGGGTTGAGGATCCCGGCGGGATCGACCCTCTCCTTGACGGCGCGCAGCACGGCGGCGCCGAGCGGCCCGATCTCCCGGGCGTACCAGTCGCGGTGGTCGGTGCCCACCCCGTGGTGGTGGCTGATCGTCCCGCCGGCGGCGAGGATCGCGTCGCAGGCCGCGCGCTTGGCGGCGGCCCAGTGCCCGACGGGCTCCTCGCCCTGCGCGGACACGACCGTGAAGTAGAGGGACGCGCCCGTCGGATACACGTGCGAGATGTGGCACATCACCAGCGGCGGCGTCCCGGCGCCCGACAGCGTTCCGATCAGGGCCTGCCGGACGGCCTCGTACAGCGCGGGGACGTCCGACCAGAAGGCGGCGGTCTCCAGCGTCTCGACGATGGCGCCGGCGTCCAGGAGGGAGTCGCGCAGGTAGGGGGCGTCGAAGCGGCCGCGCTCCCACTTCTCCCCCGGCCCGGCGCCGAGCGGCTCGCCGCCGGCCTCGCGCAGCACCCGCGCGGCCCCGGCCCGCCGGTCGGCGACGAGCTCGGACGTCCCCTCGAAGCCCAGGACGGCCAGGGCCCCGGCGGCGGAGGAGCCCTCGCCGATCGCCGCGGGGTCGGCCAGCCCGACCATGGTCTCGGTCTCGTCGGACAGCCGCAGGACCGCGGGGAGGGGGCCGTCCTGGGCGAGGCGCCGCAGCGCGGCGGCGCCCTCGTCGAAGGAGGCGAACCGCCAGCCCTCGTACTCCCGGGCCTCCGGGACGGGATGCACCCGCACCCGCACGGAGGTGATCACGCCGAGCGCGCCCTCCGAGCCGAGGAGGAGCTGCCGCAGGTCGGGCCCGGCCGCCGACTTCGGCGCCCGCCCGAGGTCGAGCGTCCCCTCGGGGGTGGCCGCGGTGAGGCCGACGACCATGTCGTCGAACCGCCCGTACCCGGCGGACGCCTGCCCGCTCGACCGCGCCGCCGCGAACCCGCCGATCGACGCCCACTCGTAGGACTGCGGGAAGTGCCCGAGCGTGTAGCCGCGCTCGTTGAGCAGCGCCTCGGCCGCCGGGGCGCGCAGGCCGGGCTGCAGGACGGCCGTCCGGGAGACCTCGTCGAGCTCGACGAGCCGGTCCATGCGGCGCAGGTCGAGGGCGACGAAGGCGTCCGCGCCCCGCGGCGCCAGCCCGCCGACGACCGAGGTGCCGCCGCCGAACGGGACGACCGCGACGCGCCGCCCGGCGCACGCCTCCAGCACCGCGAGCACCTCGTCGTGGTCGCCGGGCAGGACCACCGCGTCCGGCGCGTCGGCGGCGTCGCCGGCGCGGATGCGCAGCAGGTCGGGCGTGGACTTGCCGCGCGTGTGGCGGAGCCGCGCCTCGGTGTCGGCGCGCACGTTGCCCTCCCCCACGACGGCGGCGAGCGCGGTCAGGTCGTCCCCGGACAGCCGGGGCTCGGCGAGCCGGACGCCGGCCGGCTCGGCCGGCGGCCCCGCGGCGGGCCGCACGCCGAGCAGGTCGCGCAGCAGGCCGACCATCGGCTCGGGCAGCGGCGCCGCCTTCGCCGGGTCGCCCCAGCCGCTCCACAGCATGTCGCGCGTCTCCACGCCCGCCTCCCTCGCCGCCCCGCCCGTCTGGTGGCTTACACTGTGACACATGACGTCGAATCGTCACAACAGGACGGCGGCACGGACCGCCGACGACACCGTGCTGGACGCCGCCCGCGACTGCGTGCTCGCGGTCGGGGTGCGGCGCACGACGCTGACCGACATCGCGCGGCGGGCCGGCGTCTCGCGCATGACGCTCTACCGGCGCTGGCCGGACGTCCGCACCATCGTCGCCGACCTGATGACCCGCGAGTGGACCGCGATCGGCGACGCGCTGTCGCCCCCCGACGACGGCCGCCCCGTCCGGCCCAGGCTGGTGGACGGCCTGGTCACCGGCGTCCGGACGTTCCGCGACCACCCGCTGCTCCGCAAGATCATCGAGGTCGACCCCGAGCTGCTGCTGCCCTACCTGCTGGACCGCTGCGGCGCCAGCCAGCGGGCCTTCCTCGCGGGGTTCGAGGAGTCGATCTCCGCCGGCCAGCGCGACGGCACGATCCGGGCCGGCGTCCCCGCGCTCCAGGCCCGCGCGCTCCTGCTGGTCGTCCAGTCGTTCGGGCTCTCCGCGCAGATCATGATCGACGCGCTGGAGCCCGGAATCGACGCCGACGCCCTCGACGCCGAACTCCGCCACATCCTGGAGAGGACGCTCGCACCGTGAACGCAGCCGGACCCGATCCCCGGACCTCGCTCAACGCCGCACGCCGGGAGCGCGAGCTCGCCGAACTCCCCGGCGAGGTGGTGGACGTGCTGGTCGTCGGCCTCGGCGCCACCGGGGCGGGCGCCGCGCTGGACGCCGCGTCCCGCGGCCTGTCCGTCGCCGCGGTCGACGCCCGCGACCTGGCGTTCGGCACGTCGCGCTGGAGCTCCAAGCTGATCCACGGCGGGCTGCGCTACCTGGCGTCCGGCCAGGTGGACGTGGCGCACGAGAGCGCGGTCGAACGCGGCGCGCTGATGCTGCGCACCGCCCCGCACCTCGTGCGGGCGCTTCCGTTCGTGCTGCCGCTGACCCCGCTGGTGTCCCGCTCGCAGGCGCTGCTGGCCGGCGGCGGCATGCGCGCCGGGGACCTGCTGCGGCTCGCCGCCCGCACCCCGCGGTCGGTCCTGCCCGGCCCCCGGCGGCTGTCGGCGGTCGAGACGCTCCGGCTCGCGCCCGCCCTGCGCCCCCACGGGCTGCGCGGCGGGCTGCTGTCGTGGGACGGGCAGCTCGCCGACGACGCCCGCCTCGTCACCGCGCTCGCCCGGACCGCCGCCGGGCACGGCGCCCGGATCCTCACCCGCTGCCGCGCGGTCGAGCTGACCGGCGACGGCGCCCTCGTCCGGGACGAGCTCACCGGGCACGAGACCACCGTGCGGGCGCGTGCGGTGGTGAACGCGGCCGGGGTGTGGGCGGGCGGCCTGGTGGACGGGGTGCGGCTGCGCCCGTCCCGCGGCACCCACCTGGTGCTGCGGGCCGAGGCGCTGCGCGGGCTCACCGCCGCGATGCACGTCCCCATCCCCGGGGCGGGCAACCGGTTCGTGCTGGTGCTCCCGCAGGGCGACGGCCGCGTCTACGTCGGTCTCACCGACGAGCCGGCGGACGGGCCCGTCCCGGACGTGCCGGAGCCGACCGAGGGCGAGATCGGCTTCCTGCTCGACGTCCTGGACTCGGCGCTGGACGTCCCGGTGCGGCGCGCCGACGTGGCCGGCGCGTACGCCGGGCTGCGTCCCCTGCTCGACCTCGGTGGCGGGGGCGACACCGCCGACATCTCCCGCCGGCACGCCGTCCTGACGTCGCGGGACGGCGTCGTGACGATCGTCGGCGGCAAGCTGACCACCTACCGGCGCATGGCCGAGGACGCCGTGGACGCGGTCGTGCGCGCCCGCGGCCTCACCGCCGGTCCCTGCCGCACCTCGCGGCTGCCCCTCGTCGGCGCGGCTCCGCGCGCCCGGCTGGACGCGCTGGACGCGCCCGCCCGGCTCGTCCAGCGGTACGGCGCCGAGGCGCCGCTGCTGGCCGCGCTCGGCGGGCGGGACGCGGGGCTGCTGGAGCCGGTCGTCCCCGGGCTGCCGGTGACCGGCGCGGAGCTGGCCTGGGGAGTGCTGCACGAGGGCGCCCTCGACGCGGGCGACCTTCTGGACCGGCGCACTCGGATCGGGCTCGTGGCGAGCGACCGGGAGGCCGCCCTGCCCGCGGCGGAAGCGGTGCTCGCCACCCCGCTGGTTTGACCGTCGCGCCTTAGGTTACCCTTACCTAATCGATTTCAGCTCGACGGGGACGAACGATCGGCGGGGGGACTGCGTGACGCGCGGCAGAAGCTGCGGACACTGCCCGGGGAGCCACACCGGCGAGCGGCCGTGCCTGGCGACCGCCACCGTGAAGGCGGGCGCCTGGCTGCTCGTCGAGCACCCCGGCCCCTGGCCCGAACGCGTCGAGGACCTCGCCGGCCCGGGAGCGGTCGCCGACGCCGTGCGGGCGGCGAAGAAGGCGGGCGTCCGGCCGCAGCTGATCCGCCGGCCGGGCCGCCGCCGCGCCACCCCGCCCGTCCAGGTCTACGCCGGGTTCTCCCGCGGGGGCGAGGCCTGGATCGAGGGGCGCGAGCTGGCCGACCCGGCCGAGCTGGCGGCGCTCGACCTGGACGCGCTCGCGAGGGGCCGGTCGCCGGGCCTCGGGGAGCGGGTGGCCGAGCCGGTCCTGCTGGTCTGCACGCACGGGCGCCGCAACGCCTGCTGCGCCCGCACCGGGGCACCGCTGGCCCGTTCTCTCGCGACGCGTTTCGATCGCCTCATCTGGGAAACCACCCATGTCGGCGGTGACCGATTTGCGGCGAATTTGGTATGTCTTCCCCACGGATTCTCGTACGGCGACCTCAGCGAAGCGGAGGCGAACGCGGCGGCGGACGCCTACCTGCGGGGCGAGGTCGTCCTCCCCAGGCTGCGCGGACGGGCGGGAGCCCCGGAGCCCGCGCAGGCGGCGGAGCACTTCGTCCGCGCGCACACGGGACGGCTCGGGGTGGACGAGGTGAGCGTGGCGTCGATCACCGCGATCCCCGGAACAACCCGGCACGAAGCGGTTGTTCTTCTGACGCGGAGCCGTTACCGGGTGGTCGTCGAAGCCGTCCGGCAACCCGACCCGTGCGGGACCGACTGCGGGGAGAACCAGAGAACCTACGTTGTTAGGGAACTCACCCTTCTCAACGAGGCGGCCCTCGTGTAATCTCTCTGAGGCCCCATTCGAGGGCTTCCCTGTCGCACGTCCCCAGGTTTCCGGAGTAACCGGACGGGGAACAGAGCGGCAACTCCAGACGTTGGAACATTCGGCGCTTCTCTGACTCTTGTCATCCGAAGTACGTCGAGCGTCCATGTCCTGAATTTGTTCGAAACCAATCAAGGTGGGTGTTCCATGGCTCAGGTACGTCGGCAGGCAAACCTCCCTCGTCCCAGCTGGGGCTGGCAGGACGCCGCGGCGTGCCGGGGGGAAGACCTCGTCCTCTTCTTCGGCCCCGACGGCGAGCGCCAGCCCGAGCGCGAGATCCGCGAGCGCAAGGCCAAGCAGATCTGCATGGGCTGCCCGGTCCGTACGGACTGCCTGGACTACGCGGTGTCCCGGCCCGAGAAGTACGGCACCTGGGGCGGCCTGAACGAGGACGAGCGCGCGTCCGAGCGCCGTCGCCGCATGCGTCGCGCCAACGCCGCCTGAACGAAGGCACAGGCCGCCGAAACGCTCCCATCGCGATCCCCGGCACGCCACCTAAAACGTCACGGCCCCGCCCCGCGGGGCCGTTTGCGTTGCCCGGGCCCGGTCCATCGCGACCGGGCCCGGGTTCTTCGTCACATCTGCGTCACAACCCGGTCACGTCGTTCACGACATTCCGGCGGGACGCCCTTTTACCGCACCGGCCCCGCCGATGTGGCCATTTCCCGAAAATTCCCGGACGCCATTCAGTCCCGGCCTCCGGCGGCCCGGACCCGGCTCCACGCGTCACTCCCGGCCCGGGTCCCCGGGCCCGCCCCGGGACTCGCCGCCCGGCGGCGCGGCACGCCGCAGCCAGGCCGTCACGTCGGCGTCGCTGAGCTGTTCGAAGTCGCGGTACCACTGCCCCACGGCGTGGAAGTCCCAGGGCGCGACCGGCACGACCAGGTCGTCCACCTCCGCCTCCAGGCTCCGGACGGTCTCGGCGGCGCCCACCGGCACCGCGAGGACCAGCCGGGACGGTCCGCGCCCGCGCACCGCCCGCACGGCCGCGCGGGCGGTGCCGCCGGTGGCGAGCCCGTCGTCCACCACGATCACCGGCCTCCCGGCGACCGGCGGCAGCGGGCGGCCGCTCCGGTAGACCGCCACCCGGCGGTCCAGCTCGGCGCGCTCGGCCTCCACCGTGGGGGCCAGGTCGTCCTCGCGGAGCCCGAGGCGCGCCAGCAGGCCGTCGTCGAACACCGGGGCGCCGCCCTCGGCGATCGCGCCGACGCCGAGCTCCGGCTGCGGCGGGTATCCGATCTTGCGGGTCACCAGCACGTCGAGCGGCGCCCGGAGGTGCCGCGCGATCTCGTGGCCGACGGGGACGCCGCCGCGCGGCAGCGCGAGGACCACGGCCCCCTCCAGCCCCATCGTGGCGAGCCGTGCCGCGAGCACCCGGCCCGCCTCGGCGCGGTCGGTGTAGGGGAGCCGGACGGTTCCGGACCGCCCCCGGGCGCCTCCGCCCGCGAACCTGTTCCAGGGCATCGGGCGCACCCCCTTCCGGGGGTCCCCTACCCACTCAGGAACCGGTGAGCCACCGCAGGGGGTTGTCGTGCAGGATCGCGCGGAGGGTCGCCTCGTCGGCGCCGGCGGCGCGCAGCGCGGGCAGGAACGTCTCGAACAGGTACCCGAACCCGGCGCCGCCGTAGCGGGCGACCTGGGACATCCGCGCGACCCCGGTGCTCAGCAGCACCCGGTCGGCGTGCCCGGCGTCCAGCAGGTCCAGGACGCGGCGGACGCGGGCGCCGACGGCGGCGGCGTCCTCCCCCGCGAGGCCGAGCGTGCCGAACGAGACGTAGCCGCCGGACTCGGCGATCTTGCGGTGCTGGGCGGGGTCGTCCACCCGGTCCTGCTGCCCCACCGCCACGCGCCCGGGAGGCAGCCCCGCGGAGGTGAGAATCTCCAGTTGGGCGAGGCCCGCGCGCCCGTAGGTCGCGACCGGCAGCCCGGAGTAGCGGGCGGCCTGGGCGGCGGCGCGCAGGCACAGCTCCTCGGTCTCGGTCGGGGCCTCCCCCCAGGCGCCGATCTCGCCGATGACCCCGGGCAGCGAGTTCGTGCCGTCCATGCCGAAGCCGACCTCGGCGAGCAGCCGCTCCGCGAGCCGGTCGACCGCCGAATCGCCCGGGCACCCGCCCTCGCGGCCGGTCTCGAAGCCGGGGACCGCGGGGGACGCCCCGCCGGCGAGGACCTCGCGGACGAACGCGGGGTGGAACGGCTCGGTGAACACGCCCGTCCCGGCCACCACGGCGACCCGGGCGCCGGCGCTGATGCGGGCGAGCGCGGCGGCGTTGCGTCCCATGCCCGAGCAGGTGAGGTCGACGACGAGGCCGAGGCCGTGGTCCTTGCGCAGGGCGTTCAGCTCCCGCTGGACGGCCTTCTCCTCGTCCAGCCACCGGTTCGGGTCGGAGGTGGCGAGCTGGGGGCGCGCCGGCCAGCGCAGGTCCAGCTGGAGGTGCTCGTGGGAGAGCACAGGCCCGGTGATGTCGGACGTCGCGATCGTGCCGGTCACGGTCCGCAGCCGGCCGGGCTCCTCACGGGGGGTCATGTCACGCGAGGTTACGACATGTTTGCCCTTATCAGGACCTCATTCGGGGTGGTTTTTACCCGTCGCTCCCTGGTCCCGCGGCACCTGGTCGGCCTGTGCCTCCAGCGCGGCGCGGATCCGGGCGGTGTCCCCGCTCGGCCACAGCCGGTCGATCTCGGCGTTCAGGGCCGCCCCGATCAGCACCGCGAGCGCCGCCACGTACAGCCAGGCCAGCAGCGCGATCGCGGCGGCCAGCGAGCCGTAGACCGACACCCCGCTCAGCGAGCCGGCCAGGTAGATCCGCAGGACGAAGCTGCCCACGATCCAGATCAGCAGCGCGAGCGCCGCGCCGGGCGTCTGGCGCCACCAGGACGTCCGCACCGGGACGCTCATGTGATAGAGCAGCGAGAGGAAGATGATCGACAGGCTCACCACGACCGGCCAGTACAGCGCCTGGACGGCCTCGGTGCTCTCCGGCAGCGCCTGGCGGACCAGCGCGGGCCCGGCCACGATCATCGGGACCACGACGATCAGGGTCAGCAGCCCGATGAGGTAGAGCACGAACGCGCGCACCCGGGTGCGGATCACTCCCCGCACGCCCGACAGCCCGTAGGCGATCGTGATCGTGTCGACGTAGACGTTCGTCGCCCGCGACCCCGCCCACAGCGAGATCAGGAAGCTGACCGACACGATGTCGGGGCTGCCGCCCCGGATCACGTCGTCGATGAGCGGGACGACGACCGTCTTGACGGTCGGGCCGGTCAGCACCGTCTGGGCGTGCTCGATCACCCAGGAGCGCACCTCGGCGATCGTCTCCGAGCCGAACAGGCCGCGCAGGTGGCCCATCGTGCCGATGAGCCCGATGACGAGGGGCGGCATCGACAGCAGGGCGAAGAACGCCGCCTCCGCCGCCAGCCCGGTGACGCGGTAGCGGAACCCGCCGATCGCGGTGCCCTTGATCAGCGTCCAGGCGATCCCCGCGGCGGCCCGCGCGTCGGCGTGCACGCGTGAGGCCAGGCGGTCCCGCCGGCGTTGCCGGGGACCCCCCGGGTCCTTCCCGGAGGGCGGATCCCCAGCCCGGGAGGCGCCCGCTGCGTCGGAGACGGTGGTCACACCGCCCCACCGTAGAGGGTTGCGCGCCCGGAACATGCCGCATCGCCCACTTCACTGGTCCGCTCCGCGCGTGGCGTGCCGATCGCCTCCCCCGCCCGGTCGTCCCGCGGGCCCGCCGCCCGTTCCCCGCACATCCCTTGCCCCATACCCGTTATGACGGCACAGAACGTTTCCCGGACCATGATCATCCGCACTGGACCTCGGCGAACCGGGCATTTGCCTTCATGGGTGACAATGGAGACATGATCTGCCCGTCGTGCCGCGAGCGCCACCACGATGAGTGCCGTGGCGGATCCTGGTGCGACTGCCAGCACCGGCCCGGGTCCGCGGCCCCCGCGTCCGGTGCGCCCGCCGCCGGGCGCCGCCCCGGCTCCGCGGCCGGTGAGAAGGCCGAGCCTCCGGTGAACTGGAGGCGGCAGGGATGACGCATCTCACGCGTCCGCATGCCGGACGTAACTGGACAGTCCGCGAGACGGCATGTCAGAGTTCAGGTATGAGCGCCGCGGACCCGCTGCTGGCCAAGCGCCGGCACGTCGACTTCCTCCGCGTCCGCAGCGCGATCTGTAGGTGACGCTCCGACCACGCCCCTGTACAGCCGGGCGCGTGGCGCATCGGCGTCACCTTTGACTTCATCCTGCTCAGCGTCGAGCCGGCTGCCTCAGAGCGCCGGTGCGCTACGCGTCCCTCACGACCACAGATGAGGACGCGCACCGTGCCACCCGCGACCACACGCAAGAAGGCCGAGGGCCAGTGGGCCCTCGGCTACCGCGAACCGCTCAACAAGAACGAAGAGAACAAGAAGAACGACGACGGCCTGAACGTCCGCCGCCGGATCATCGACATCTACTCCAAGAGCGGTTTCGACTCCATCGACCCCGCCGACCTGCGCGGCCGGTTCCGCTGGATGGGCCTGTACACCCAGCGCAAGCCGGGCATCGACGGCGGCCGGACCGGCGCGCTGGAGGACGAGGAGCTCGAGGACCGCTACTTCATGATGCGGGTGCGCATCGACGGCGGCCAGCTGAGCGGCCCGCAGCTGCGCACGATCGCGGACGTCTCCACCCGCTACGCCCGCGGCACCGCCGACATCACCGACCGCCAGAACGTCCAGCTGCACTGGGTGCGGATCGAGGACGTCCCGGCGATCTGGGAGGCCCTGGAGGCGGTGGGGCTGCACACCACGGAGGCGTGCGGCGACGTCCCGCGCGTGATCATCGGCTGTCCGCTGGCCGGGATCGCGGCCGACGAGGTGGTGGACGCGACGCCGCAGCTGCGCGAGATCCACGACCACTACATCGGCTCCCCGGAGTTCTCCAACCTGCCGCGCAAGTTCAAGACGGCGATGTCGGGCTGCACGTCGCACTGCACCGTCCACGAGATCAACGACATCGCGTTCACGGGCGTGGTGAACGAGGCCGGCGAGACCGGCTACCAGGTGTTCGTCGGCGGCGGGCTGTCCACCAACCCGATGTTCGCGCAGAGCCTCGGCGTGTTCGTCAAGCCCGAGCAGGCCCGCGAGGTGTGGCACGGGGTCACCTCGATCTTCCGCGACTACGGCTACCGGCGGCTGCGCAGCCGCGCCCGGCTGAAGTTCCTGATGAAGGACTGGGGCGCCGCGAAGTTCCGCGAGGTGCTGGAGAAGGAGTACCTCGGGTACGCGCTGCCGGACGGCCCCGAGCCCGCCGCGCCGCTCGCCCGCCGCGACCACGTCGGGATCCACCCGCAGAAGGACGGCGCCTACTACGTCGGGTTCGCGCCCCGGGTCGGACGCGTGGACGGCGAGCTGCTCGGCGTCATCGGCGACCTCGCCGAGCGCTACGGCTCCGGCCGGGTCCGCACGACCAACGAGCAGAAGATGGTCATCCTGGACGTCCCGGAGCAGCACACCGAGGCGCTCGCCGACGAGCTGGCGAAGCACGACCTGCAGGTGCGGCCGTCCACGTTCCGCCGCCAGACGATGGCGTGCACGGGCATCGAGTACTGCAAGCTCGCCATCGTCGACACCAAGCAGCGCGCCATGGACCTGATCGACGAGCTGGAGAAGCGGCTGCCCGACTTCGACCAGCCGCTGTCGATCAACGTCAACGGCTGCCCGAACGCGTGCGCCCGCATCCAGGTCGCCGACATCGGGCTGAAGGGCCAGCTCGTCGTGGACGACGACGGCGAGCAGGTCGAGGGCTTCCAGATCCACCTCGGGGGGCGGCTCGGCGCGTCGTTCGGCAAGAAGGTCCGCGGGCTGAAGACCACCTCGGCCGGGCTCACCGACTACGTCGAGCGCGTCGTGCGCAGGTTCGACGAGCAGCGCACCGGCGCGGAGACCTTCGCCGAATGGGTGCACCGCGCCGACGAGGCGGACCTCAAGTGAGGGGGGCGGGTCGCGCATGAGCGAGCGGATGGCGCCGTTCCACTGCCCCTACTGCGGCGAGGAGAGCCTCGAACCCCGGGACGAGAACCCCGGGGCCTGGTTCTGCCCCGACTGCCTGCGTTCCTTCAGCCTGAAGTTCCTCGGTGTCGGTGCTCCCCGCACCGCGAGCAAGGAGGTCCCCCAGTGACCCTGCTGGAGACCGACAGACCCACCCTCGACCTTCAGGACATCGTCGAGTCGGCCGCCGCCGCGCTGGAGGGCGCTCCCACGCTGGAGGTCATCCGGTGGGCGGTCGCCACGTTCGGCGACCGCATCTGCCTCACGTCGTCCATGTCGGACGCGGCCCTGATCCACCTCGTGTCGAAGGTGAAGCCCGGAATCGACGTGCTGTTCGTCGACACCGGCTACCACTTCGCCGAGACGATCGGGACGCGCGACGCCGTCGAGGCCGTCTACCCGGTGAACGTCATCGACGTCACCCCGTCCCGGACGGTGGAGGAGCAGGAGGCCGCGCTCGGCCCGCGCCTGTACGGCCGCAACCCCGACCTGTGCTGCCACCTGCGGAAGGTGGAGCCGCTCGGCCGCGCGCTGGAGGGCTACATGGCCTGGTTCAGCGGCATCCGCCGCGACGAGACCGCCAGCCGCCGCGACCGCAGGGTCGTCGAGTGGGACCGCAAGCGCGGCATGGTCAAGGTGAACCCGATCCTGGGGTGGACCCAGGAGGACATGGACAACTACATCGAGGACAACGGCGTGCTGGTCAACCCGCTGCACTACGACGGCTACCCCTCGATCGGCTGCGCTCCGTGCACCCGTCCGGTCGCGCCCGGCGAGGACCCGCGCAGCGGCCGGTGGGCCGGGATGGGCAAGACCGAGTGCGGCATCCACCTGTGAGCGTCCCCATGGTCGCGGTGGCGCACGGGAGCAGGGACCCCCGCGCCGCCGCGACCGTCGCCGCGCTGCTCGGCGCCGTCCGGGCGCGCCGCCCGGACATGCCCGTGCACGCCTCGTTCCTGGACCACGCGCCGCCCGCCCCCGACCGGGTGCTGGACGGCCTGGCCGGGGACGGCGTCGACGAGACGGTCGTGCTGCCCCTGCTGCTCACCGCGGCCTACCACAGCAGGACCGACATCCCGGGCGTGCTGAACCGGGTGCAGGGCCGGCACCCGCGGCTCGTCCTGCGCACGGCGGGCACGCTGGGCCCGCACCCGCTTCTGCTGGACGCCCTGGAGCGGCGCCTGGCCGAAGCGGGCGTGGCGCCCGGCGACCCGGACACGGCGGTCGTGCTCGCCTCGGCGGGCTCCGACGACGCGTCCGCCAACGACGTGATGGCGCGGCTGGCGCGGCGGTGGCGCGCGCGCGGCTGGCGGGACGTGGTGCCGGCGTACGCGACGGCGGCCCGCCCGGCGCC
>NZ_BAABEV010000051.1:0-57508 GCF_039540335.1 Actinomadura verrucosospora
CGTCGCGAGCGCGACGGTGCTGGCCGCGACGCTGCTGCACTGCGCGGCGGCGGGCCACCCGCTCGCCGAGGTCGCCGCCGACCTGCGCGGCGTCGCCGGCCACGAGCCGCCGCAGGCCGCCGTGCGCCGCCTGCTGGCGCTCGGCCACACGTCGGGCACGGACCTGGCGCACGGCGTCCTCGCCGGCTGCCGCGCCGCCCTCGGAGGGCGCGTATGAGGGACTGGGTCGAGGTGCGGCGGGGGGGCTACCACGATTCGGTCACGCTGATGCGGGTGAGCCGGCGGCTGTCGGAGCGGCCGGGCGTCGCCGGGGCCATGGTCGCGATGGGCACCGGGCTGAACCGCGAGATGTTCGGCCGCATGGGCTTCGCCGTGCCGGACGAGGCCGGGCCCGACGACCTGGTCGTGGCGATCCGGGTCGAGGACGAGGGACCCGGCGGAGCCGGACTGGACGAGGCCAGGGAGGCGCTGGAGGGACTGCTGCGGGAGGCGTCCCGCCCGCCCGCGCCGGAGGGGCTGCTGGGGGCGCCGGCGCCGGCCAGGACGACCGGGTCCGCGGCGGCCCGCGGCGAGGCGACCGTGGCGCTGCTGTCGGTGCCGGGCCCGCACGTCTTCCCCGAGGCGATGGACGCCCTGGACGCCGGCCTCAACGTGATGATCTTCAGCGACAACGTGCCGGTCGCGCAGGAGATCGCGCTGAAGGAGGCGGCGGCGCGGCGCGGGCTGATCGTGATGGGCCCGGACTGCGGGACCGCCGTGGTCGGCGGTGCGGGCCTGGGGTTCGCCAACGCGGTGCGGCCCGGCCCCGTGGGCGTCGTCGCGGCGTCCGGGACGGGCGCGCAGCAGCTGATGTGCCTGCTGGACGCCGCGGGCGCCGGCGTCAGCCACGTGCTCGGCGTCGGCGGGCGGGACCTGTCGCCCGAGGTGAGCGGACGGTCGGCGCTGGCCGCGCTGGCCGCGCTGGACGCCGACCCGGCCACCGACCTGATCGTGCTGGTGTCCAAGCCGCCCGCGCCGCAGGTGCTGGACCTGATCCGGGAGGCGGCGCGGCGCCTGGACACCCCGGTGGTGTTCGCGCTTCCGCTGCCCGGCGAGGACGACCTGACGCGGGCAGCGGAGAAGGCGCTGAGGGCGCTCGGCCGGCCCGTCCCGGCATGGCCCCGCTGGACCTCCCCGCGCGCCGCCGCGCCCGTACGCGGGCGGGCGCTGCGCGGGCTGTTCGCGGGCGGGACGCTGCGCGACGAGGCCGAGATGATCGCGCGGGACGCGCTCGGCCGGGATCTGGAGGCGCGCGGCCACCGGTTCACCGACTTCGGCGACGACGCCTACACGCGGGGCCGCCCGCACCCGATGATCGACCCGACGCTGCGGCTGGAGGCCCTGCGCGCCGAGGCCGCCGACGACGGCTGCGGCGCCCTGCTCCTGGACGTGGTGCTCGGGTACGGCGCCGAGCCCGATCCGGCCGCCGCCCTCGCCCCGGCCGTCGCCGCGGCGCTGCGGGACCGCTCCGACCTCGCCGTGGTGGTGTCGTTGTGCGGGACGGCGGCCGACCCGCAGGACCGCGACCGGCAGGCCGTCGCGCTGTGCGAGGCGGGCGCCGACGTGTTCGCCTCCAACGCGCAGGCGACCCGGCACGCCCTCACGCTGGTGGACGGGCCGATCGTCGAAGGGACGCCCCGATGAGCGACGAGCGGGACACGCGGCGCGACACGCACCGCGACACACACCGCGCCCACCGGCTGGGCGGGCTGCTCTCGCGCGAGCCGAGCGTCGTCGCGACCGGCGTGGAGGTGCTCGCGAGCGCGCTCGCCGACCAGGCCGTCCCGGTGGAGGCCGTCGACTGGCGCCCGCCGCCCGCCGGGACGGAGGCGGCGCTGGCGGCGGTCCTCGGCGCCCCCGGCCACGCCGAGGCCAACGCGCGCGCCGTCCGGCGGATGGTGACGGCGCGCCCGCACCTGGTGGACGTGCGCCCCGCGCGCGACGTGCTCGGCCTGGAGCCGGGGACGTTCCTGCACGCCGGCCCGCCGCTGGAGTGGGACCGCGCGTCCGGCCCGATGCGCGGCGCCCTCGTCGGGGCGATGCTCCTCGAAGGGCTCGCCGAGACGCCGCGCGGCGCCGAGCGCCGGCTGGAGCGCGGCGCGGCCGTGTTCGAGCCGTGCCACCACCACGCCGCGGTCGGCCCGATGGCGGGCGTCGTCAGCCCGTCCATGTGGATGCTCGTGGTCGAGGACGCCGAGCACGGCGGGACCTCCTACTGCTCGCTCAACGAGGGCCTCGGGAAGGTGCTGCGGTACGGGGCGTACGGGCCGGAGGTGATCGAGCGGCTGGCGTGGATGGGCGAGGTGCTCGGCCCGGCCCTGCGGGAGGCGGTGCGGCGGCACGGTCCGCTCGACCTGATGTCGCTCATCGCGCAGGCCCTGCAGATGGGCGACGAGCTGCACAACCGCAACCGGGCGGCGACGTCGCTGCTGCTGCGCGAGCTGGCGCCCGCGCTCGCGGCGGCCGAGGAGGTGCCCCGGGCGAGGGCCGCCGAGGCGCTGGCGTTCGCGGCGGGCAACGACCACTTCTTCCTCAACGCGGGGATGGCGGCGGCGAAGGCGTGCGCGGACGCGGCCCGCGGCGTGCCCGGTTCCAGCCTCGTCGTGGCGATGGCCCGCAACGGCACCGACTTCGGCATCCAGGTGTCGGGGACGGGCGACCGCTGGTTCACCGGCCCCGCCGGCGTCCCGGACGGCCTCTACCTCGGCGGCTACGGCCCGGACGACGCCAACCCCGACATCGGCGACTCGGCGATCACCGAGACGGCCGGGATGGGCGGGTTCGCGCTCGCCGCCGCGCCCGCGATCGTGCGGTTCGTGGGCGGCGAGGTCCCCGACGCGGTCGCCGCCACCCAGCGGATGTACGAGATCACCCTGGCCGAGCACCCGGTGCTGCAGATCCCGCTGCTGTCCTTCCGGGGCACCCCGGTGGGCGTGGACGTCGCCCGCGTCGTCCGCACCGGGATCCTGCCCGTCATCGACACCGGCATCGCCGGGCGGGAGGCCGGCACGGGCCAGGTCGGCGCGGGCCTGGTCGAGCCGCCCGCGAACGTGTTCGCCGACGCCCTGCACGCCCTCGCGGAGACGGTGTAGCGGGAGCGGCGGGGCGCCGGCTCCCGCCTCGGCGACGGCGGGGTAACGTCGCCCGCATGAGCGAGTCGATCACCGGGGGGCGCGCCCTGACGGGCGAGCAGTACGCGCTGAGCGCGGGGCACTACCAGGCCGTCGTCACCGAGTCGGGCGCGAGTCTGCGGGAGCTGACCCACCGGGGGCGCCCGCTGGTGCTGACGCACGGCGCCGACGAGCCGGCCCCCGCCGCGTCCGGGCACCTGCTGGTCCCGTGGCCGAACCGCGTCGACCGCGGCCGCTACGCGTACGGCGGCGAGACGCACCGGCTCGACCTGTCCGAGCCCGAGCGGGACTGCGCCATCCACGGCCTGGTCCGCCTGGCGGCGTGGACCGCCGCCGAGCACGAGCCCGACCGGGTGCGGCTCACGCACCGGCTGCTCGGCGCGGCCGGGTACCCGTTCCGCCTCGACCTGGAGGCCGAGTACGTCCTCGACGCGGCCGAGGGCCTGCGCGTGCGGATGACCGCGCGCAACACCGGGACGCGGACCGCCCCCTACGGCCACGGCGCGCACCCCTACCTGACGGTCGGCGAGCCCGTCGACGGCTGCACGGTCACGCTGGGCGCCGACCGGTACGTCCCGGTGGACGACCGGACGATCCCGTCCGGGCCGTCCCTGGACGTCACCGGCACCCCGTACGACCTGCGCACCGGGCCCGTGTTCGGCGACCGGCGGATCGACAACGCGTTCACCGGGCTCAACCGCGACGGCCACGGCCGCACCTGGGCGACCCTGTCCGGGGGCGGCCGCACGGTCGCGCTCTGGGCCGACGAGGCGCACCCGTGGATGGAGGTCTACACCGCCGACCACGCCCCGCGCCCGCGGATGGGGCTGGGCGTCGAGCCGATGACGTGCCCGCCCAACGCGTTCGTGTCCGGGGAGGACGTCGTGGACCTCGAACCGGGCGCCGAGTTCAGCGGGACCTGGGGAATCCGGGTGTTCTGATCACGCCGGATCGGTTCCCTCCCCGGCGGCGGTTGGGGGATCATTGCAGGGTGAACCTCAGCGTCTCCTCGTACGACGATCTGTCCGCGCGCATCGCCACCGTCCGCGACGTCCACGGCGAGCGCTTCCCCGGCGGCGCGGAAGGCCGCCAGCCGGTCCACACGGTGTACGTCCCGGCGGACCGGTTCTCCCGCTCGACGCCCTCCGACTTCGGCGCCGAGGCGCTGCGGCTGCTGAACACGCACACGCCGGGCGCCGGGTCGTTCGGCGCGGCGTTCGGGCTCGATCCGGAACTCGCCGGGCCGGTGCGGGAGCGCGTCGCGGCGAAACTGGCCGCCGAGCCGGTGGAGGACGTCCGGATCGACTTCGAGGACGGCTACGGGGTGCGCGACGACCAGGAGGAGGACGCCCACGTCGAGCAGGTCGTCGAGGCGGTCGCCGCCGCGTACCAGGTGAAGGGCCTGCCGCACTACTGGGGGCTGCGGGTCAAGTCGTTCACCGACGGCGGCCACGAGCGCGCGATGCGGACGCTGGACGGCTTCCTCACCGCGCTGCGCGACCGGCTCGGCCGGCTGCCCGGCGGGTTCACCATCACCTTCCCCAAGGCGACCTCGATCGATCACGTCAGGCTGTTCGTGGAGTTCCTGGACCGGCTGGAGACCTCGCTCGGGCTGCCGCAGGGCATCCTGCGGTTCGAGATCCAGATCGAGACGCCGCAGGCGCTGATGGACCACGAGGAGGACCGGATCGGACTCCAGTCCTTCGTCACCGAGGCGCAGGGCCGCATCACCGCCGCCCACTTCGGCGTGTTCGACTACACCGCCGCGCTCGGCCTGCCGCCGCACGAGCAGCGGCTCGACCACCCCGCCTGCGACTTCGCCCGGCACATCATGCAGGTGTCGCTCGCGGGCACCGGGGTGCGGCTGTCGGACGGCTCCACCAACATCATCCCCCGCAACGACGGGCCCGACGAGGTGAACGCCGCGTGGGCCGCGCACGCCGCGCACGTCCGGCACTCGCTGGCGCACGGCTTCTACCAGGGCTGGGACCTGCATCCCGCGCACCTGCCGAGCCGGTACGCGGCCGTGTACGCCTTCCACCTGAACGGCGCCGACGACGTGATCGGACGGGTCCGCGCCTGGCACGAGCAGGCGGGGAACGGGAGCGGCGTCCTGGACGAGCCCGCCACCGTCAAGGCGCTCACCGCCCGGCTGCGCCGTGCGGTCGACTGCGGGGCGCTGGACGAGAGCGTCCTTCCCGCGGGCGGCTGAGCGCGGACAGGTCTTCCGGGGTGTCGATGTCGTCGGGCGCGGCGACGTCGTCGCACGGGACGGGCGTCACCAGCTCCGGGTGGGCGCGCAGGTAGCCGCGCGCCCCCTGGTCGCCGACCGCCGCCTCGGCGACGCCGGCGAGATGCCCCGCGGCCAGCAGGACGGGGTTGCGCGGCGCACCCCCGTAGGTGGCGACCGCGATGCCCGCGCCCTCCTCGAACGCCGCGACCAGCCGTCGCACGGCGGCGGGCGTCACCAGGGGCTGGTCGACCAGCGCGACGACCACGGCGGGGCAGCCGGGCGGCAGCGCGGCGAGCCCGGCGCGCAGGGACGAGCCCATGCCGTCGCGCCAGTCGGGGTTGGGCACGACGACGGCGCCGATGACCTCGATCTGCGCGGCGCCCGCCACCACCAGGACCGGGGAGCAGCCCCCGTCCCGCAGCGTGCGGACGCCCCGGTCGACGAGCCGCTCGCCGTCCAGCTCCAGCGTCGCCTTGGGACGGCCGAGGCGGCGGCCCTCCCCCGCCGCGAGCAGCAGGCCGGCCGGTGCTTCCTCACTGCGCAACGTCATCCCGCGAGGGTAGTGCCGTCAGCCCGACTCGGCGTGGATGCGGCCGCTGGTGTCGGTGAGCGGGCGGCCGGAACCGCCCCAGCGCAGCTGCACCAGCTCCGCCGCGATCGACACGGCCGTCTCCTCCGGCGTGCGGGCCCCGAGGTCCAGGCCGATCGGCGAGCGCAGCCGGGCCAGCTCGGCGCCGGTCAGGCCCGCCTCGCGGAGCCGCGCCGTCCGGTCGTCGTGGGTGCGGCGCGAGCCCATCGCGCCGACGTAGCCGGCCTCGGTGCGCAGCGCCACCTCCAGCAGCGGCACGTCGAACTTGGGGTCGTGGGTGAGGACGCAGATCGCCGTACGCCCGTCGATGGCGTCGCGCGTCTCCTCCAGGAACTTGTGCGGCCACTTCACCACGACCTCGTCGGCCTCGGGGAACCGCTTGGGCGTCGCGAACACCGGCCGCGCGTCGCACACCGTCACGTGGTAGCCGAGGAACTTGCCGATCCGGGCGACGGCCGCCGCGAAGTCGATCGCGCCGAACACCAGCAGCCGCGGCGGCGGCGCGAACGAGTGCACGAAGACGGTGAGGTCGTCCAGCCGCCGCTCCCCCTCCGGCCCGTAGTGCCGCTGGCCGGTGAGGCCCTGGGCGAGCATGCCGCGCGCGTCGTCGTCCACCGCCGCGTCGAGGCGGGCCGCGTGCGGGGCGCCGGGCGCGAGGGATCCGGACGCGCGGTCGGTCCAGACCACGCGGCGGGCGCCGATCCGGCCGGGCCCGGCCACGACGGTGGCGACCGCGACCGGCTCGCGCGCCTCGATGGCGGCGGCGACGTCGGCGAACTCGGGGAAGGTGTCCGGGCCGACGGGCTCCACCAGCACGTCCAGGATCCCGCCGCAGGTCAGCCCGACGGCGAACGCGTCGTCGTCGCTCACCCCGTACCGCTGGACGACGGGTTCGCCGGTCTCCAGGACCGTCCGCCCCAGCTCGTACACCGCGCCCTCGACGCAGCCGCCGGACACGCTGCCCGCGACCTCCCCGTCGGGCGAGACCGCCATCGCCGCCCCCGGAGGGCGCGGCGCGCTGCGGAAGGTGTTCACGACGGTCGCGAGCGCGAACGTCCGCCCGGACCCGTACCAGCCGGCGATGTCGCCGAGCACGTCACGCATGAGCCCTCCCCTTTCCGGCGCCCGCGACGAGGCGGGCCAGTTCCTCCAGCGCCGCGAGGCTGTGCCCGGAGGTGAAGTCGTCGACGTGCGGGAGCGCCGCGGCCATCCCCGCGGTCAGCGGCTCGTACCCGGGCCGCGCCTTGTGCGGGTTCGCCCACACCACCCGGTGCGCGAGCCGGTGCAGCCGCGCCATCTGCGCGCCGAGCAGCCCGGCGTCGCCGCGCTCCCACCCGTCCGAGGCGATCACCACGACGGCGCCGCGCGCCAGCCCCCGCTGCCCGAACCGGTCGAGGAACTCCTTCAGCTCCTCGCCGAGGCGCGTGCCGCCGCTCCAGTCCGGGATGGCCGCGGACGCCGCCGCCATCGCCGCGTCCGGGTCGCGGTGCCGCAGCTCCCGGGTGAGGCGGGTGAGGCGCGTCCCCGCGCTGAACACCTCGACGTCCCGGCCGCCCGAGCGCGCGGCGGCGTGCGCGAACCGCAGCAGCGCGTCGGCGTACGGGCTCATCGACCCGCTGACGTCCACGATCAGCACGACCCGGCGCGGCCGGGTGCGATGGCTCCGGTGCCGGAGCAGGGACGTCTCGCCACCGCGCCGCAGCGTCTCCCGGACGGTGCGGGCGGGGTCGAGCCGCCCGGTCGGCGTCGGCGCGAACCGCCGCGACCTGCGCCGCTCGGCGCCCGCGTCCAGCAGGGCGATGAGCCGCGCGACCTCGGCGCGCTCGGCGGCGCCGAGCCGCGCGACGTCGCGGTCGCGGAGCACCTCGACGTCGCTGGCCGTGGCCGCCTCCAGCTCCTGCGGCCCCTGCCCGCCGCCGCGCCCGCCCGGCTCCGCCATCGGCACCCGGCGCACCACGACCGGCGGCCTCCCGCGTCCCGGGCGGGCGGTCGCGCCCGAGAAGTACGCGGCGAAGCAGCGGTCGTAGCGGGCGAGGTCGTCGGGGTCGGCGCACAGGGTGAGCCGGCCCGCCCAGTACACGTCGTGCGGGTCGAGAACGTCGAGATGGTCGAGCGCGGCGAGCATCGCCTGGACCCGCTCGGGATCGGCGGCCCCGCCCGCCGCGCGCACCGTCCTGGCGAAGCCGACCATCGTCTCGGTGACGTCCCGGTCCACGGTCACCCCCCGTCGAGCAGTGCCTCTAGCCCGGCCGCGCCGTCGCCGCCGAGCACGCGCTGCTGGTCCTCGCGGTACTTCAGGACGGCGCCGAGCGTCACCGCCGCCGTACCCGGGTCGAGGTCGCGGACGCCGAGGGCCACGAGCGCCTCCGTCCAGTCCAGGGACTCGGCGACGCCCGGCGGCTTCAGCAGGTCGGCCTCGCGCATCCGCTGCGCGGCCCGCGCCACCTGCCCGGCGAGCCGCTCCGCCGCGTCCGGCAGCCGCCGCCTGATGATCGCGACCTCGCGGTCGAACGAGGGGTGCTCCAGCCAGTGGTACAGGCAGCGGCGCTTGAGCGCGTCGTGGACCTCGCGGGTGCGGTTGGACGTCACCACGACCACCGGCGGCCGCTCGGCCCGGATCGTGCCGAGCTCGGGGACGGTGATCGTGAAGTCGCTGAGGACCTCGAGAAGGAACGCCTCGAACTCGTCGTCGGCGCGGTCCAGCTCGTCGACGAGCAGCACGCTGGGGGACGTCTCCAGGGCCTGGAGCAGCGGCCGCGCCAGCAGGAACCGCCGGTCGTAGAGCTCGCCCTCCAGCCGCGACACGTCGCTGACGCCCGCGGCCTCCGCCGCGCGCAGGTGCAGGAGCTGGCGGGGGAAGTCCCAGTCGTAGAGCGCCTGCGACGCGTCGAGGCCCTCGTAGCACTGCAATCGGATCAGCGGCGCGCCGAGGCCCCGCGCGAGCGTCTTGGCCAGCTCGGTCTTGCCGACGCCCGCCTCCCCCTCCAGGAACAGGGGCCGTCCCATCCGCAGGGCGAGGAAGCAGGCCGTGGCGAGCCCCTCGTCGCACAGGTAGCCGTTCCTGTCGAGCAGGCCCGCGAGCTCCGCGGGCGATCCGACCTGGTCCACGGTCATCGGCGCCGCCTCCCCCACGGATCACAGGCTACTCAGCCCGAGACCCAAGTCACACATCTGGTTCCGTACGGATCCGGCTCGGCCGTCCGCCCCGCTTTGCCGCGCTATGGGAACCTCCCCCACCGATAAAAACCTGTCAAAGCAGTAGGGAAAGTTGACTTTTGGACGCGGGCTGAGCAGCATCGGAGCCATGCGAAGCGGTGATCCCGGTGACCTGCCCCATGGGGACGACCTGACCGACGAGGCGACCTACGAGCGCGTCCGATCCCCCTCCCGGAGGGGACTCCTGCGGCTGTCGGCGGGAGCCGGGCTGACCGCCGGCCTCTCCGCGGCCCTCGGCCCGCGGCCCGCGGACGCCGCGACCGGAATCGTGAAGCCGCTGCCCCCGGAGCTGTTCGTCCCGCAGGGCACGAACGCCGAGATGCGGTGGGAGGCCATGCGCGGGCAGGGGTACCTCACCCCCACCGACCGGTTCTTCGTCCGCAACCATGTCGCCACACCGCTCATCGACGCGCGCACCTGGCGGCTGAGGCTCTGGGGAACCGGCCTGCGCGGCGCCCCCACCGAGGACCGCCCCGTCGAGTTCACCTACGAGGACCTCCTCCGGCTCCCGGCCGAGGAGGTCACCGCGTTCATCGAGTGCACCGGCAACGCCCGCGCGTTCTACACCTCCCAGCAGGGCCAGGAGGTGTCGGGGACCCCGTGGCGGCTGGGCGGGGTCGGCGTGGCCCGCTGGCGCGGCGTCCGCCTGGCGACCGTCCTGCGTCGTGCAGGTGTCACCCCTGAGGCCGTGGACATCATGCCGCGCGGGCTGGACGCTGAGTTCGTGGACAAGGGCGAGAACCTCGGCCGCGTGCGGCGCCCCCTGCCGATCGCGAAGGCCATGAAGGACGCGCTCCTCGCCTACGAGATGAACGGCGCCCCCCTGCCGCCCGACCACGGCCACCCGGTGCGCCTGGTCGTGCCCTCGTGGACGGGCATCGCCTCCATCAAGTGGCTGGGAGACATCCAGGTGGCCGACGAGCCGCTGTTCTCCCCGTGGAACACCCGCTACTACCGGCTCTTCGGGCCCGGCTACCCCGAGGAGGGATCGCCGCCCCTGACCCGCATGAACGTCAAGTCCGCGTTCGAGCTGCCCTGGGAGGCGTCCCTGCCGGCGCGCCCGCACGTCCTGCGCGGCCGGTCCTGGTCGGGCGGCGGCCGCATCCGGCACGTCGAGGTCAGCGTGGACGGCGGCAGGACGTGGCGCCGCGCCCGACTGCGGGACCGCCACCCGAGTCCCCGCGGATGGGTCCGCTGGGAGCTGCCGTGGCGACCCGAACGGCCGGGCCGCCACGAGCTCCTGGCGCGCGCGACCGACGAGACCGGCACCGCCCAGCCCGCGACCGCCCCCTACAACACGCTCGGCTATCTCTTCGGCGCCGTCGTACGGCACCCGGTCACCATCACCTGAAAGGGCACCCATGCCACTGTGGAAGCCAGACCCGACGTTCTACGCCTCGCCGCGCGACGCCGCCTCGGCGCCGCCGGAGAAGCTCGCCTACGTCGCGGCGTTCGACCGGGCCGCGGAGAAGCCGGACGCGATCGCGGTGCTCGACGTGGACCCCGGCTCCGCCTCCTACGGCTCCGTGGTCGGGTGGACCGAGCTGCCCTATCTCGGCGACGAGCTGCACCACTTCGGGTGGAACGCGTGCAGCAGCGCCCTGTGCCCCGGCTCCCCGCACCCGCACGTCGAGCGGCGGTACCTGATCGTCCCCGGGCTCCGGTCGTCGCGGGTGTACGTCATCGACACCAAGGACGACCCGACCGCCCCGAAGATCGTCAAGACGCTGGAGCCGGACGAGCTGGCCAAGCGCGCCGGGTACTCGCGCCCGCACACCGTCCACTGCGGGCCCGAGGGCCTCTACCTGACCGCCCTCGGCGGCGCGAACGGCGAGGACGGCCCCGGCGGGATCGCGCTGCTCGACCACACCTCGTTCGAGGTCCTCGGACGCTGGGAGGTCGACCGGGGCCCGCAGCACTTCGCCTACGACGCCTGGTGGCACATCGCGCACGACGTCCTCGTCGCGTCCGAGTGGGGCACGCCGTCCATGATCGAGGACGGTGTCGTCGGGGAACTGCTGCTCGGCCGCAAGTACGGGCACTCGCTGAACTTCTTCGACCTGCGCAAGCGCAAGCACGTCCAGACGGTCGACCTCGGGGACGAGCACCAGATGGTCCTGGAGCTGCGCCCCGCGCACGACCCGACGAAGCTGTACGGGTTCGCGGGGGTGGTCGTCAGCGTCGAGGACCTGTCGGCGTCGGTGTGGGTCTGGCACCGCGACGGCGACCGGTGGGCCGCGACCAAGGTGATCACGATCCCGGCCGAGCCGGCCGACCCGGACGCCCTCCCGCCCGTCATCCGGCCGTTCGGGGCCGTGCCCCCGCTCGTGACGGACATCGACCTGTCGGTGGACGACCAGTGGCTGTACGTCTCCTGCTGGGGCACCGGCGAGCTGAAGCGCTACGACGTCAGCGACCCGTTCCACCCGGTCGAGGCGGGCTCGGTGCGCATCGGCGGCATCGTCGGCCGGACCCCCCATCCCGCCGACCCCGGGCGCCCCCTGGCGGGCGGGCCGCAGATGGTGGAGGTCAGCCGCGACGGAAAGCGCGTCTACGTCACCAACTCGCTGTACGGCTCGTGGGACGACCAGTTCTATCCCGACGGCGTCGGCGCCTGGATGGCCAAGCTCGACTCCACCCCGGACGGCTTCTCGTTCGACGAGCGGTTCTTCCCCAGCGGCGACGACTTCCGCGGCCGCCGCCCGCACCAGACGCGTCTCCAGGGCGGCGACGCCTCCTCGGACTCCTACTGCTACCCGTGAACGACGGGTCGCTCGCCGCACTCGTCGCGCTCGGCGCGTTCCACGGCCTCAACCCGGCCATGGGATGGCTGTTCGCCGTGGCCCGCGGACTCCAGGAGCGCAGCCGGTCCCTCGTGCTGCAGTCGCTCCCGGCCATCGCCGCGGGCCACGCCGCCTCCGTCGGCGCCGTCGCCGTCCTGGTCGCCCTCACCCGCTCCGTCGTCGCGACCCGCGCGGTCGCGATCGGCGGCGGGGCCGTGCTCGTCGGGTTCGGCCTGTGGCGCCTGCTGTCGCGGCGGCACTTCCGCTGGGTCGGGATGCGGATCTCGCTCTGGCAGCTCGCCGGCTGGTCGTTCCTGATGTCGTCGGTGCACGGCGCGGGCCTGATGCTGCTGCCCGTGCTCACCTCGTCCGGGACGGCCCCGGCGGGCCACGACCACGGACTGGCGTCGTCCTCCGGCAGCGCCCTGTCGACCGGGATCTTCGTCACCGCCGTGCACACCCTGTCGATGTTCACCGTCGCCGGCGTGATCGCCGTCCTCGTCTACGAGATCGTCGGCCTGGCCGTCCTGCGCCGCGCCTGGTTCAACCTCGACCGCCTCTGGGCCGTGGCCCTCATAGGCGCCGGCACCATCACCGCCATCACCGCCTGGTGACCCGGCCGGTCCAGGGCGTCAGGTGGGGTCGGGGGCTTCGCCGCGCGTGTGGAGGAGGGCTCGGAGTTCGGTGAGCTGGTGGGCGGCGCGGGCCTTCTCGGCCCCGTTGATGCCCATGGCGGGGAGGGAGGTGCCGTCGGCGAGGTCGAGCGTGGGCCAGGGGTCGCCGGTGGTCATGGAGACGCCGACGACTTCGGGCCATTCGAGGCGGCGGGTGCGGAAGGCGTTGACGACCGTCAGGCCGGACTCGTCGGCGCCGACGCGGCAGCGCGCCAGCATGTGCAGCACCCAGGCGACCACCGCGGCGAAGGCGACCATCAGGATCCGGTCGAACAGCTTGAACTGCGGCGCCACCACCACGGCGAGCACGATCATGCCGAGCACGATCACGCCCGCCGTGGTGTAGGCGACGAGCCGGGTGGTGCGGGGGCGCCACACCGTCGGCAGGGCCGGGACGTCAGTCAACGATCTTCGCGATGGGGATCTCGAGGATGTCGTGGGCGCCCGCCGCCTTCAGCGCCGGGATCAGCGTGTTGACGCCGCGCTTGGCCACCACCGACTCCACCGCGTTGGACTCGCCGCCGGCCAGCGAGGTGACCGTGGGCGAGGCCATCGCGGGCATGATGTCCAGGACCTTCTGCAGGTCGCCGTGCGCGACGTTCAGCTTCAGCAGCACCTTGCCGCGGGCGCGGATCACGCCCTGCAGCAGCAGGGAGATGTCCTCCATCGCGGCGCGCTTCTCGGCGTCCTCGTAGGCCTCGCGGTTCGCGACCAGCTCGGTGTAGCTGGTCAGGAGCGTGTCGAGGATGCGCAGGCCGTTCTTGCGCAGCGACGAGCCGGTCTCGGTGAGGTCGACGATCGCGTCGACGATGTCGGGCACCTTCGCCTCGGTCGCGCCGTAGGACGGGACGACCGTGGCCTTGACGCCGTGCCGGTCGAGGTACCGCTTGGTCATCGCCGGGAACTCGGTGGAGATCCGCACGCCCTCCGGCAGGTCCGCCACGGACTGCCAGGGCGCGCCGTCCGGCACCGCCATGATCACGCGGACCGGGTTGGAGGTCGCCTTGGAGTACTTCAGCTCGCCGAGGCTGACGACGTCGGCGTCGGTCTCGGTGATCCAGTCGCGGCCGGTGATGCCGAGGTCGAACAGGCCCTGTTCGAGGTAGGTCGGGATCTCCTGCGGGCGCAGGACCCGGACGCGGTCGATGCGCGGGTCGTCGATGGAGGCGCGGTAGTCGCGGTCCGAGGCGCGCTGGACGGTGAGGTCGGCGGCGTCGAACAGCTGCATGGTCGCCTTCTCCAGCGACCCCTTGGGCAGAACGAGTGACAGCACGGATGAGCCTTTCGATGAGGATGGGTACGGGACACCGGGTTTCGGGAGCGCGGACGGCCCTGCGGCCGGATCCGCCCCCTGCCTAGGAGCCCAGATGCTCCAGGCCGTGCCCGGCGTGACCGTGATGCCGCAGACCTCGCAGGGTCAGTGCCGTGTCGAGTGCGGCCACAGTCGCCTCCCATCCCTTGTCCTCGGAGCTGCCCGGCAGCCCGCTGCGTTCCAGTGCCTGCTCAATGGTGTCACAGGTGAGCACCCCGTTGCCCACCGGAGTCGACTCGTCCAGCGCGACGCGGGTCACACCGGCGGTCACCGAGTCGCACACGTAGTCGAAGTGGGCGGTGGCGCCCCGGACGACCGCGCCGAGGCAGACGACGGCGTCGAGGTCGCGGGCCATCTGCTGGGCGATCACCGGCAGTTCGAGCGCGCCGGCGACGCGGGCCACGACCGGCTCGTCCACGCCGCACGCCTTCGCCGCGGCGAGCGCCCGCTCCAGCAGCCGGTCGGTGACCGGCTCGTGCCAGCGGGTGCACACGATGCCGAGCGTGAGCCCGGCCGCGTCGACCGTGATGTCCTCGGGGCGTCCCGCGCCGCTCATGAAAGTCCCTCGCTCCGGTGTCCGGGTTCGATCTGGGGCCCGAGCTCAAGCTCGTGGCCGAGGCGGTCGCGCTTGACCGTCAGGTAGCGCCGGTTGTGCTCGGTGACGATGACGGGCATGGCCTCCCGCCCCCGCACGTCCACCCCGAAGCCGCCCAGTCCCCTGAGCTTGTCCGGATTGTTCGTGAGCACCCGTACCGAGCGTACGCCCAGCTCGCGCAGCATGTGGCCGGCGTTGGAGTACTCGCGCGCGTCGGCCGGCAGCCCCAGTTCCAGGTTGGCGTCGACGGTGTCGGAGCCGTTGTCCTGGAGGGCGTACGCCTGGAGCTTGGCGAGCAGGCCGATCCCGCGCCCCTCGTGACCGCGCAGGTAGAGCACGATGCCGCGGCCCTCGCCGGCGATCCGCTCCATGGCGGCGTCGAGCTGGGTCCCGCAGTCGCAGCGCTCGGAGTGCAGGACGTCGCCGGTGAGGCACTCGGAGTGGACCCTGACCAGGACGTCCTCTCCCTCGCCGAGGTCGCCCAGCACGAGCGCGATGTGCTCCCCGCCGTCGATGGCGCTGGAGAACCCGACCGCGCGCCACATCCCGTACCTGTTCGGCAGCCGGGTCTCGACGACGCGGGTCACCATCGCCTCGGTGCGCCTGCGGTACTCGGCGAGCTGCTCGATGGAGACGAGCCTGAGGCCGTGCTCCTTCGCGAAGACCTGGAGCTCGGGCAGGCGCGCCATGGTGCCGTCCTCGTTGACCACCTCGGCGAGGACGCCGGCCGGGGGGAGCCCGGCGAGCCGGGCGAGGTCGACGGCGGCCTCGGTGTGGCCGCGCCGGCGCAGGACGCCGCCCTCGCGGTAGCGCAGCGGGAAGATGTGGCCGGGGCGGACGAAGTCGCCGGGCTCGGACGCCGAGTCGCACAGCGTGCGGATCGTCCGCGCCCGGTCGGCGGCGGAGATGCCGGTGGAGATGCCGAGCCGGGCGTCCACGCTGACCGTGTACGCGGTGCGCATGCGCTCGGTGTTCTGCGCGGTCATCAGCGGGATCTGCAGCCGGTCGAGGTCGGCGCCCTCCATCGGGACGCAGATGACGCCGCTGGTGTAGCGGATCGTGAACGTCAGCAGCTCGGCCGTCGCCTTCGACGCCGCGAAGATGATGTCGCCCTCGTTCTCGCGGTCCTCGTCGTCGACGACCACGACGGGCAGGCCCGCCGCGATGTCGGCGATCGCCGACTCGACGGAGTCGAAGATCCCCGTGCCCCCGGTTCCCGTGCCGTTCAGCGCCGTGTCGTTGCCGCTCATGCGGTCACCGCCTTCCGCGTGGAGTTGCGCTCGCCCCGGGACTCCCGGAGCCAGTTCCTGAACCCGACCATCACCATCACGAAGAAGATCCCGTAGACCGCGCCGGAGACGTACAGCCCGGACTTGAGCGCCAGCGGCACCCCGACCAGGTCGACCAGCACCCAGACGATCCAGAAGTCGACGAGCGCGCGGCTCTGCGCGAACGTCGCGACCGCGCTGCCGACGAAGATGTAGGCGTTCGCCCACGGCGACCAGGCGACCTTCAGCCAGTCGAGGTGCACGAACAGCTGGGCGACCACGGCCGTGCCGACCACGAGCGCGCCGAGCAGCACGGCCCGCTCCCTGAGCGTCGCCTGCCGGACGACCAGGCCGTCGGCCTCGCGCCGTCCGCGGGTCCACATGAGCCACCCGTAGAGGGCGAGCCCGCAGAAGAGGATCTGCTTGAGCGCGTTGCCCGGGACGTGCGCGTGCAGCGAGGCCGCGAGCAGCAGGAGGGCGCCGACCATCTGCACCGGCCAGGTCCAGAGGGTCTTGCGCATGGCGAGCCAGACGACGGCGAGCGACAGGACGTTGCCGACGAGGTCGGTCCACAGGATGTGCTCGCCGAAGACCTCGAAACCGGCGCCGAGCCAGCTCATGACCGGTCTCCCAGCATGCGCTCGACGTACTTGGCGACGACGTCCACTTCGAGGTTCACCGGGTCGCCGGGCCGCTTGTGGCCGAGGGTGGTCAGCGCGAGCGTCGTCGGGATGAGCGCCACGCTGAACCGGTCGGCGCCCGCCTCGACGACCGTGAGGCTGATCCCGTCGACGGTGATCGAGCCCTTGTCGACCAGGTAGCGGCTCAGCTCGGCGGGCAGGGACACCGTCACCACGTCCCACCGCTCCCCCGGCTCGCGGGAGACGATCGCGCCGACGCCGTCGACGTGGCCCTGGACGAGGTGGCCGCCGAGCCGGTCCGACAGCCGCACGGGGCGTTCCAGGTTGACCTTGGAGCCCGGTTCCAGCGCGCCCAGGCTGGACTTGTCGAGCGTCTCCTTGATGACGTCGGCGGTGAAGACCTCGCCTTTGACGTCGACCACGGTGAGACAGACGCCGTTGACGGCGATCGACGCGCCGTGCACGGCGTCCTGGACGACCAGCGGCCCGCGGACCGCGAGCGCGACCGAGTCCCCCTGGGGGTCGATCGCCACGATCTCGCCGAGCTCCTCGACGATGCCGGTGAACATCTCCCGGGCCTCCTAGATCAGTGGCTCCGGGGGACGTACGTGCGTCCGAATACACCCCTGGCCAGGGGTGTACCGCGCGCTGCCTCCCATCCGGACTTTCACCGTCGGTCCCGGAGTTCCACCGGGTCAACCGGCCGATGGCTTCGGCCGGGTCGCGGACTGTCACCGCCGGTTCGGAATTTCACCGACCCCGGAGCACGCGTTCATGCTTTGCCAACCAGTGTGCCACGCATTCCCATTCCCGCCCCTGTGGCCATCGCCACAACTCCTTCGCGCGGGCCCCGGCCGGTTCGCCCACTCCACGGGCATCGGCGGCGGGTCTTGCCGGGAGGCGGTAAGGCGATGCAAGTTGTCAACGAACCCCCTGCCTCCATTTCCGGGAAGGCCCATGGCGAAGTTGTCCCTGTCGCCCAAGATCCTTGACGTTCTCGACTTCGGCACTCCGTCCGCGGAGCGCGACATCTCACGGGGCCTGGAGAAGTACTTCGTGGAGTCCCCCGCCTACCACCGCGTCCGGTCCGGCGCGAAGACGATCCTGATGGGCAACCGCGGAGCCGGCAAGAGCGCGATCTTCCAGGTGCTGGCCAGGCGGGAGCGCGCCGCCGGCGGCCACGTCATCGAGCTGTCGCCCGAGGACTACTCCTACGAGCTGCTCAGCTCCACCATGGCCGCCGAGAACGCGGGCTCGTGGGCCAAGCAGGGCGCCTACGCCGCCGCGTGGAAGTACCTGATCTACGTGCTGGTGATGAAGGCGCTCGCGCGCAAGGGGATGCGGCTCACCAAGAACGGCGGCCGGCAGATCCACAACTACATCCGGGACATGCACGGCGCCCAGCAGCTCGGCCCCCTGTCGCTGCTGGTGTCCTACCTCAAGCGGCTGGAGGCCGTGAAGATCGGGCCGATCGAGGCCGGCGTGCGGACCCGCGAGCTGGACCGCCTCTACCAGCTGGAGGAGATCCAGAACCTGCTGCCGGCGCTGCGCAAGGTGCTGGACAACCAGCGGGTGGTGGTGCTCGTGGACGAGCTGGACCGCGGCTGGGACTCCTCCGAGGACGCCAAGGCGTTCGTGTCCGGGCTGTTCCAGGCGTGCGTGTCCATCAACGCGCTGCACCCGAACCTGCGCGTCTACATCTCGCTGCGGCAGGAGCTCTACGACGACATCCCCGCCCTGTACGACGACGCGCAGAAGCACCGGGACCTGCTGGAGAAGATCTACTGGTCGGAGGACTCGCTGCTCGAACTGATCGCCAGGCGGATCCGGCACTCGGCCCACGAGAACGGCTTCGCGGTGGACGCCCTCGAACGCGCCGGGGACCGGGCCTGCTGGTCGGCGGTCTTCGCGCCGCCGCCCGGCAGGGGGCGGGACGGGTCGTTCGGCTACATGGTCGACCGGACGCTGTACCGGCCGCGGGAGCTCATCCAGTTCTGCTCGGAGGCGCTGGAGCAGGCCAGGGCCCGGCGCTCCAAGCTGCCCGTGCCGTACTCCGCGATCGAGCGGTCGGAGTACGGCTACTCCGCCGAGCGGACGAAGGACATCGCGGCCGAGTACCGCTCCCAGTACCCGGGGCTGCTGAGCGTGTTCGAGGCGTTCCGCAGCCGTCCGCCCCTGTTCCGCCGCGACGAGCTCGAACTGCTCTGCCTGGAGCTGGCCTGCGGCGACGTCCCCACCCACGGCACCGCGTCATGGCTGCCCTCGTGCGACCCGAACGACCTGATCGAGATCCTGTGGCGCGCGGGCCTGCTGACCGCGCGGGCGTCCGCGGAGGGGCGGTTCCTCGGCAGCCACCAGGTGCAGCACCTCAACCTCGCGGCCGTGCGGCGGTTCCGCGTGCACGCCATGTTCCACGCCTCGCTCGGAATCGACGCCGCGGTGGTCGGGAGCGCCGGCGGCTGAGACCCGGGCGCTCAGCCGAGGGCGAGGCGCAGGCCGGTGGGGGTGGCCCGCACGCGGCTCAGGTCCCGGACGACGTGGTGGGCCTCGGCCAGGGACTCCTCCGGGTGGCTGGTGACCAGCGCGACGACCGTGGCCCCCGCCGCGCGGCCCGCCGCGATCCCGGCGGGGGCGTCCTCCACGACCACGCAGGCGGACGGGTCCACGCCCAGCAGGCGGGCCGCCCGGAGGTAGCCGGACGGGTCGGGCTTGCCGTCGGAAACGTCCTCGGCGGTCACCACGACGGGCGGGGAGGGGATGCCGGCCACTCCGGTGCGCACCTTGAGCTGCGACCGGTCCATGGACGTCACGAAGGCGTGGGGCAGGCCGCCCATGTCCGCCAGCAGTTCCACGGCGCCCGGCAGGGCGACGATGCCGTCGGTGCTGACCGCCTCAAGGGCGTCCAGGCGCGCGGTGGCCTCGCGGACCTGTCCGGCCGGCAGGAACTCGGCCACACGGTCGCTCGTGCGGCGGCCGTGGGCGCCCGACATGAACACGTCAGGGTCGATGCCGTACTCGGCGGCCCATTCGCGGCCCGCGCGTTCGACCAGGGGCGTCGAGTCGACGAGGGTGCCGTCGACGTCGAACAGGACGGCGGCGCAGGGCAGAGTCATGGTGGGGGGACGACCCCCCACACCCCCCGCCCGCTCCGCGGGACCTTTCACCAATCCGCCTTGGCCGTCGCCTCTTCGGCCTGGGCGCGGAGCCTGCGGACGGCCTCGGCCGGGTCGTCGGCCCCGTACACGGCGCTGCCGGCGACGAACACGTCGGCGCCCGCCTCCGCGCAGCGCTCGATCGTCTCGGCGCTGACGCCGCCGTCGACCTGGAGCCAGACCGGGAGGTCGCGGCCCTTGATGAGCTCCCGGGCGCGGCGGACCTTCGGCAGGACGACGTCCAGGAACTTCTGGCCGCCGAAGCCGGGCTCCACGGTCATCAGCAGGAGCATGTCGATCTCGCCGAGGAGGTCTTCGAAGCCGTCCACCGGGGTGGCCGGGTTGACGCCCAGCCCCGCGCGGGCGCCCGCGGCGCGGATGGCCCTCAGGGTGCGGATGGGCGCCTTCGCCGCCTCGGCGTGGATGGTGACGCTCCCGGCTCCGGCCTCGGCGTACTGCGGCGCCCAGCGGTCGGGGTCCTCGATCATCAGGTGGCAGTCGAGGGGGAGGGCGCTGTTCCTGAGCAGCGCCTGCACGATGGGCAGTCCCAGGGTGAGGTTCGGGACGAAGTGGTTGTCCATCACGTCGACGTGGACCCAGTCGGCGGAGTCGGCGATGCGCGCGACGTCCTCGGCCAGGCGGGCGAAGTCGGCGGACAGGATGCTGGGTGCGATCTGAGGAGCCATGATGCCCCGAGTCTATTGGCGCAGCCCCGCCCGATCGTCACCCGCCCGGGTGAGGCCCGGGGTGGGGCGGGCCGCCAGGCGCAGGCGGACGAAGGCCTCCGGCGCGCCCGCCGTCACCCACAGCACGAGCAGCGCCTGGACGACGAACGCCTGGACCAGGTTCGCCCCCTCGAAGAAGGCGATGACCGCCGCCCCCGCGAGGCCCAGCGGGAGCCGCGCCAGGCGCTGCCAGGCCCTGCCGCCCGGATCGAACCAGCCACGCCAGGCGACCAGGGACAGGCCCATCAGGAGGCCGCAGAGAGCGCCGGACGCCTGGGCCGAATCGGTCAGCGTGACGGGCTCGGCGACGCCTCCGGCCGCCTTGACGGCCTCCGCCCACGCACGGGGCCACTGCCAGTCCCGCAGCGGGCGCGCCGCACCCCAGGCCGCCGCGAGCATCATCAGGGAGACCGCGAGGGAGAGCGCCAGCTGCACTGCCAGATGCTGCCGCCGCCACCACGGGACGGCGACGGGCTCCAGCCCGAGGGCGGCGACCAGGACGGCCAGGCCGACGCCCCAGCCCGCCAGCACCTGCCCTGGCGAGTGGACGCCCAGATAGACGCGCGACACTCCGATCAGGAAGATCACGATGGCGGCGCCCGCCCACAGGTACCAGCGCCGGGTCTGGGCCGCGAAGAAGCCCCACCCGGCGACGCTGTTCTGGGCGTGGCCGGACGGCATCCCGAACGACGACAGCGACTGCCTGCCCTGGATGTTCGGGTCCGTCCAGTAGGGGCGGGGCGCGTGGAAGACCAGCTTGAGGAGCGCGTTGACGGCCGCGCCGAACAGCAGCACCACGGCGGCCCGCGCGGCCAGGCGCGGCGCCACGCACCAGAACAGCGCCAGGAGCAGCGGGACGTAGAAGGCCGCGCTGCCCAGATACGACATGAAGATCATGAAGCCGGTCAGCACGGAGCCTCCCATCAGCGCGGCGCCTCCCCCGAGGCCGGGTGCGGCGGTCAGGTGCGGCGGAGCAGCGCCAGGAACATCGCGTCCGTGCCGTGGCGGTGCGGCCAGAACTGGGCGTACGGGCCGTCACCGAGCCCGGTGAGGCCGGGGGCGATCGCCGCCAGGACGCCGGGCGCGTCGAGCCGTTCGACGTCGTCCCGCTTGCGCAGGACGTCGTCCACCACCACGCGGGTCTCCGCCAGGTGCGGCGAGCAGGTGACGTAGGCGACCACTCCGCCGGGCCGGACGGACTCCAGCGCCGCGGCGAGCAGCTTCCGCTGGAGCGGCCCGAGTTCGGCGACCGACTCGGGGCCCCGGCGCCAGCGCGCCTCGGGGCGGCGCCGGAGCGCGCCCAGGCCGGTGCACGGGGCGTCCACCATGACGCGGTCGAACGAGGCCGGGCGCCACGCGGGAGCGGTGCCGTCGGCGGCGACCACGCCCGCGCGGTCGTCGACCGCGCGCCGGACGAGCCCGGCGCGGTGCGGCTGGACGTCCGCGGCGAGGAGCCGGGCGTCGCGCTGGGAGGCGAGAGCCGACAGGAGCCCGGCCTTGCCCCCGGGGCCGGCGCAGAGGTCGGCCCAGCGCGCGTCACGACCGTCCAGGGGAGCTTCGGCCAGCGCCAGGGCGACCATCTGGCTGGCCTCGTCCTGGACGGCCGCGCGCCCATCGCGGACGGCGTCGATGCCCGCCGGGTCGCCCTCCGCCAGGACGGCGCCATAGGGCGAGTAGGGGGCGGGTTCGGCGCCCGCGTCGTACAGCTCTTCGAGGGTCGCCCTGCCGGGGCGCGCGACCAGCGTCACGCGGGGCCGGGCGTTGTCGGCCGCGAGGAGCTCGTCGATCTCGGCCGCCCCGACCGCGTCCCGCATGGCGGACACGATCCATTTCGGGTGGCTGTGGGCGATCGACAGGCGCGTCGTGGCGTCGGCGTCGGCGGGGGCCACGATCCGCAGCCAGGCGTCCATGTCGCGCATGGCGACCTTGCGGAGCACGGCGTTGGCGAACTTGGCCTGGCCCGGGCCGGAGACGGAGCGGGCCAGCTCCACGGTCGTCGCCACGGCGGCGTGCGGCGGGATGCGGGTGCCGAGGACCTGGTGGGCGCCCAGGCGCAGGACGTCCAGGAGGGGCGCGTCGACGCGGCGCAGTTCGCGGTCGCTGCACAGCGCGAGAACCGCGTCGTAGGTGCCCCTGCCGCGCAGGGTCCCGTACGTCAGCTCGGTGGCGAGGGCGGCGTCGCGTCCGGTCAGGCCGCGGTCGCGCAGGCGCGCGGGAAGCAGGAGGTTCGCGTAGGCGTCGCGGGTCTCCACCGCCCGGATCACGTCGAACGCGGTGCGGCGGACGAGGTCCTGGGGGCGGCCCGTCTTGCGGGGGCCGCCCGGGCGGGTGTTCGGGGCGCGTCGGCGGTTGCGGGCGGGAGGCATCAGTGCAGCGCGTCCTTGCCGGTGAGGTCGAGACCGCGGGCCCAGTCGGCGGCGGCCATGGGGCGCTTGCCCTGCGGCCGCACCTCGCCGAGCGCGACGGGATGGGTGGCCGTGCCGACCAGCACCTCGCTCTTGCCCGCGCTGAGCGCGCCGGGCTCCAGCTCGGCGGCGCCCGGGGCCGGGCGGACGGGGCCGAGCTTGACCCGGGTGTCGCGGAAGGTCGTCCACGCGCCCGGCGCCGGGGTGCAGGCGCGGACGAGGCGGTCGATGTGCAGGGCCGGGCTCTTCCAGTCGACGCGGCCGTCCTCGGGCGTGAGCTTCGCCGCGTGGGACACCCCCTCGGTCGGCTGGGGCCGCGGCTCAAGGACGCCCGCGTCGATGCCGTTCATGGTGTCCAGCAGCAGGTCGGCACCGGCGACGGCCAGCCGTCCCAGCAGGGCGCCGGCGGTGTCGTCCGGCCGGATCGGCTCGGTGAGCACGCCGTAGACCGGGCCGGTGTCCAGGCCCTCCTCGATCTGGAACGTGGCCGCGCCGGTCACGTCGTCGCCGTGCAGGATCGCGCGCTGCACGGGGGCGGCCCCGCGCCACGCGGGCAGCAGCGAGAAGTGCAGGTTCACCCAGCCGTGCCGGGGGATGTCCAGGGCCTCGGGGGGCAGCAGCGCGCCGTAGGCGACCACCGGGCAGCAGTCCGGCGCGATCTCCCGGAGCCGGTCGAGGAACTCGGGGTCGCGGGCCTTCGCGGGCTTGAGCACCTCGACGCCGGCCTCGGCGGCGAGCGAGGCGACCGGGCTGGCGCTCAGGCGCCTCCCCCGCCCCGAACGCCCGTCGGGCCGGGTCACGACCGCGGCGACCTCGTGCGACGACCCCAGAAGGGCCGTCAGGGCCGGAAGCGCCGTCTCGGGCGTCCCGGCGAAGACCAGCCGCATCTAGATCGCCTTCCCGAGGGTGCGGTGCGGCGACTCCTTCACGACGGGGGCCGGCTCGCCGAACCACTCGGCCTCCCGGATCGCCTTCATCGCGGCCTTGCGCTGCTCGGGGTCCATCCGGTCGATGAAGATGATCCCGTCGAGGTGGTCGGTCTCGTGCTGGACGCAGCGGGCCAGCAGGTCGGTGCCCTCCAGCGTGATGGGCTCCCCGTGCATGTTGAAGCCCTTCGCCACCACCCCGACGGAGCGGGGCGTGGGGAACGCGAGGCCGGGCAGGGAGAGGCAGCCCTCGTCGTCGGTCTCCTGCTCGTCCGACAGGTCGAGCGTCGGGTTGACGACGTGCCCGAGGCGGTCGTCGACGTAGTAGGTGAAGACGCGCAGCCCGACGCCGAGCTGGGGGGCCGCCAGGCCCGCTCCAGGGGCGTCGATCATCGTGTCGGTGAGGTCCTTGACGAGCTGGCGCAGCTCCTTGTCGAAGTCCTTCACCGGCTCCGCGGGCGTGCGCAGCACGGGGTCGCCGAAGAGGCGGATGGGCTTGACGGCCAACGGGGACTCCGTTTCCTGCGAATGTCGCTGATCACTGCGAGTGCCACCCGACCGCTGCGGGTGCCACCGGTCCACTGGGACGCGCCCCCAAGTCTACGGAGGCGCGGGCCCGGAACATTCACGCCATGTTCACACCCCGCGTTCACACACCGCGGTGCGCGCTCTGGCGCGCCGACCGCGCCTTGTAGGCGGCGGTGCGGGCGGCCTTGGCCGTCGCCTTGTCGGGGTGGTGGGCGCCCAGGGCCTCCAGGACGTCCGCCACACCGGGATGGTGGGTGCGCCAGAGCTCGTCCACCATGGTCTTCATCTCGGCCCCGGGCGGCGCGTCGACCAGCGCCGCCGCGACCGCCTCCTCCGGCTCGGCGGTCTCCATCATCCCGGCCACCGTGTCGACGAACACCCAGAGGTACTCCTCGCGGGCCAGCTCGCGCCCCGCCGGGTCGCCCGCCGCGTTCAGCCACATCGCGGCGTAGGGCGCCACGAGCGGGTGCTCCTGCGCGGCGCGGACCACCCCGGCGGCCTCGGGGCCGACGCGGTGCAGGACGGCGGCGGCGAGGTTGCGGGCGCCGGGACCGCCGGTCCGCATGACGTCCAGCAGGTCGGCGGCGGCGTCCTTGGAGTCGTGGGACGCCAGCCAGCCGTCGATCTCCTCGTCGGCGGCGTCAGGCCGGTACCAGGTGAGCCCCGCGACGAGCTCGGACGCGCGGGCGCCGGCCAGCTCGCCGATGACCGGGGCGGTGAACCCGTCCGCGAGGAGCAGCTCCCGCACCGCCCACACCCCGAGCGGCGTCAGCGCCCGGCCCGCGCCGGACGCCTCGATGACGCCCCAGTCCTCCAGGGCCGCCAGCTCCAGGGCGAGGGCGTCCGCCACGAGCGCGTGCATGGTGTCGGCGTCGCTGAGGTCGTAGGCCTCCTCGATGTGGCCCAGCAGAGCCTCGGCGAGGGCGTCCGGTGCGGACGGCTCCTCCTGCTCGTACAGGTGGATGAGGACGCCGGTCAGCTCGTTCTGGACGAGTTCGACCGCGTCCAGGCCGTCGGCGTAGTCGTGGCCGGGCACGACGGCGGCGTCGAACAGCGGCAACCAGGCGGTGAGCAGGGCCGCGTCGTCGCCCGATTCGAGGCCCGGCAGCGCGGGGCCCGGGGAGGCGCGGCCGTCCCCGGCATCGATGACCTTCGCCTCGACGGCGGCCCACCACAGCCGCTCCAGCGCGCCGTCGTCCTCCAGCCGCCCGTGGCGCCGCGGCGCGTCGAGGCCGAGGGCGCGGCGCGCGGCCTCGGCGTCGGGCTCGGTGAGCATGCCGTGCTCGGTCAGCGGGCGCTCGCCCGTCCAGCGGGCCAGGGCCAGGACCGCCTCGGCGAGGCCCGACCGCCGCGCCGCGTCCGCGACCTCGGCCTGCGGCGCCAGCCGGACGGGCGGGACCACCAGGTCCCCCGCCTGCCGCAGGTACTCCTCGGTGCGGGCGAAGCGCTCCTCCTCCGGGAGCGCCTGGAAGTCACGCATCCACGCGTCGACGGCGTCGCCGTCGTCCAGGTCGATCCCGTCGGCCTGCATCAGCCCGGCGACGACCTCGGCCGCCGCCTGCCGCTCCTCGCTGTCGACGGCGGCGACGACCTCGGCGAACTCGGGGCCGGCCCGGTCGATCTCCGCCGCCAGCGCGTCGGCGGCCGGGGCCGGGACGGCGCCGGTGTCGCGCAGGTAGGCGACGACCCGGCGGAGCGCGTCCAGGATGGTGGGGACGTCGTCGCGCCCGGCGACCACGGACTCGGGGAAGACCTCCAGGAGCAGTTCGCGGACGTGCCGCGGCTCCAGCGCCTCCGGGCCCGCGAGGCCCATCTCCTCCCGCGCCAGGTCGAGCAGGATGCGGACACCCTGCTCGTCAAGCGCCTCGCCGCGTTCGTCCGACCACCGCCGCAGGTCGCCCGCGGTGGTCTCCACCCAGTTGTCGGCCACGCCAGAACCCTATTGGTCAGCCGCGTTCCCCGGGGTCGGTTGAGCCCCGAGTCGGCCGAGTCGCCTCGGTCGAGCCCACGGGATCACTCGTGTCCCATGGAGTCGGTCGAGTCACAGCGTGATCGAGTTCCGCTGCACCGGTCGAGCTCCGCGGCGCCGGTTGAGTTGCAGCGTCAGATCAGTTCGAGGGGGTCGATCTGGACGCGGACGGTCTCCGTGGCCTTGCGTGCGCTGCGCACGCCCTGGGCTTCCTTCAGCGCTCGCGCCAGGGCGTTTCCCCCGGCGCGGGGTACTCGAATCAGCGCGCGTTCCTTGTCTTGGGCCTCCGTGCCCGCCTGCGGGACGGGAACGGGACCGAGGACCTCCGCGCCGTCGGGCAACCGGGTGTCGGCCAGAAGCTCCCGTATGGCGGCCGGGGACGCGGTGAGCGACGCCATGCGCGCGGCGGGCGGGAACCCCACCTCCCTGCGCTCGGCGAGTTCCCGCTCCGCGTACGTGACCGGATCCCAGCGCACGAGGGCCTGGACCGCGGGCAGCGCCCCCTCCGCCGCCACGATCACCGGGCCCTGCGGGCGGACGAGCGACGCCGCGTTCATCCAGCGCCTCAGCGTCTCCTCGCCGGCGCGCAGGTCAGGCCGGCCGAGGAGGACCCAGCCGTCCAGCAGCAGCGCGGCCGGGTATCCGCTCTCCGCCGGAGGCTCGGCCCCGGGCGTCGCCACCACGAGAGCCGGTTCCGGACCGACCCGGTCGAGGACGGCCTCCCGCCCCGAGGTGCGCACGGGCACGCCGGGGAACGCCCGGCCGAGCTCCTCCGCCGTGCGTTTGGCGCCCACCACCACGGCGCGCACCTGGAAGAAGCCGCATTCGGGGCAGTGCCAGTCGCCCGCGATATGGCCGCACCAGCCGCAGTAGGGGGCCGCGTGCGACGAGGCGAGCGCCAGCGGCCCCTGGCAGGTCTGGCAACGCGCCGGGGTGCGGCACCTTCCGCAGGCGATGCCGGGAACGTATCCGCGCCTCGGCACCTGGACGAGCACGGGCCCGCTCTCCAGCGCCTGCCGGGCCGCCTCGAAGGCGATGTTCGGCAGGCGCGCTGTGCGGGCGGCGGCGTCCCGGGCGAGTTGCGCGTCCTCCCCCACGTAGCGGACGCGCGGCATCCTCGCCCGGACGCGGTTCCGGTCGGCGGCGAGCGCGTGGGCCCAGCCGGTCTCCACGAGCTGCGTCGCGTCGGTCGTCCGGGTGAACCCGCCGATCAGGGCGCCGGCCCCGGACCGGTGCGCACGCAGGGCGAGCACGTCGCGGGGATGCGGATACGGCGCGTGCGGCTCGGCGTGGACGTCGTCGCCGTCGTCCCACAGCACGACCAGCCCCAGGTCGGCGACGGGCGCGAACATGGCGGCGCGCGTGCCGACGACCGCCCGCGCCTTGCCGCGCAGGACGGCGAGCCACCTCCGGTAGCGCTCCGCAGGGCCCAGCTCCGCCGTCAGGGCGACGTGCAGCCCCTCCCCCAGCTCCGCCTCCAGCGCCGCGTCGATGCGCGCCACGTCGCGCCCGTCGGCGGCGACGACGAGCGCGCCGCGCCCTCCGCTCAACGTGGCGGCGACCGCGCGAGCGATGGCCGCCGTCCAGTCGGGGCCGGGCAGCGCGCTCCACACGGCCCGCGGCGCCCTCCCGCCGGCCAGCGCGTTCACGAAGGACTCCCCCGCCGGGTACTCCCGCCACACGCCGGCGTCGGGCGCCCCGGGCAGTGCGGGGGCGCCCTCCTCCACGGGCTCGGCTTCGACGCGGGCGTGCCGGGGAGGGACGGCGAGCCGCAGGACGTCCGCGAACGTGCCCGCGTAGCGGTCGGCCACCTCCCGCACCAGCGTGACGATCTCCGGGGTCAGGACGGGCTCGGGCGAGGTCACCCTCTCCAGGAACAGCAGCTTGCCGCCGTGGCCGCTCTCGGCGACCCGCTCCAGGAGGAAGCCGTCGACGAGCTGGCCCGCGAAGCGCACCCGCACGCGGCAGCCGGGGACCGCCTTGGCGTCAAGCTCGGCGGGGACCAGGTAGTCGAAGGGGCGGTCGAGGTGCGGGAGCGACATGTCGACCGCGATCCGCGCGACGGGCAGCTCCGCGGCCGGACGGCGCGCCCCCTTCTTCCCCGCCGCCTTCTTCCCCGGCGCGGCGGGTTTCCCGGACCGGCCCGCCTTGGGGGCGGCCGCGCCCGGAAGGGCGTCCAGCCCCGGGATCAGGTCCGTTCCCCCGCCGTCCTTCGTCACGCCCCCCGTCCTACCAGATCGATCCGACACCCGGAGTCGCACGCTAGGGTTGGTCCGTTTGAACGGGTGCGCGTCCTCCGGCCCATTGCCCGACGCCGTCCGCACCCTCGCCGTCCGACGAGCCTTGCAGGCGATGTGACCACAGCTCATGCCCATGAGCGGACGGACGCCCCGGTCAGCAACGGGGTGTCACGCCGTTCTCCAAGCCCCGCGGCCGCCTCCCGGTGGAAGAAGCGGGCACGCCACCCCGTGGTCGCCGCCACGCTGGCCGCCGCCGTCCTGCACCTGGTGTGGGGGCTGTTCCTCGCGACCGAGGGCGGCGACCTCGCCGCGCAGGCCGCGTGGACGGACTTCGCCTGGAAGCACCCCGGTGCGGCCTACAGCTTCGCCTGGTACGGCGGGATGCACCCCGCCTCCTACAGCCTCGTGTCGCCGTACCTGATGGCGCTGTTCGGCATCCGCACGGTCGCGGTGATCACGGGCACGATCTGCGCCACGCTCACCGCGTACCTGCTCAAGCAGTTCCGGGCCCCGGTCGCGCTGCCCGCCTCCCTCTGGGCCGCCTTCGCGCTCACCTGCAACGCCGCCTCCGGCCGCGTCACGTTCGGCCTCGGCCTGATGTTCGCGCTCATGGCGACCATCGTGGCGTTCACCCCGCGCGGCACGCCCGCCCTGCGCGCCGCGGCGATGGTCGTGCTGAGCCTGCTGGCCTCGCTCGCGAGCCCCGTCGCCGGCCTGTTCCTGCTGGTGCTGGCCGCCGCGCTCTTCCTGACCGGACGCCGCCGCGCCGGCGTCTGCGTCGCCGTGGGCCTGCCCGTCGTGGTCGGCACCACCAGCCTGCTCTTCCCGTTCAGCGGCGTCCAGCCGATCTCCCTGGACGCGATCGTGCTGCCCGCCGTCACCAGCGTCGCCGCGATCCTGTTCTGCGCTCCGAAGAGCTGGAGGTTCGTGCGGACCGGCGCCGCCGTCTACCTGGCCGGGATCCTGCTGACCTGGCTGATCCCCTCCCCCATCGGCAGCAACGTCGAGCGCCTCTCGCTGCTGTTCGGCGGCATGTTCCTGCTGTCGGCAGTCGCGCGCGCCCACGGGCGGGCGCGCATCGCCGTGCTGTCGCTGGCGTTCATCGTGACGGCGTCCTGGCAGGTCGTGAAGCCCGTCGACGACCTCATCCACACCGAGCCCGCGGCCACCGCCGCCGACCACGCCCGCGGCCTCGTCGCAGAGCTGGGCGCCGTCGGCGCGGACGACGCGCGCATCGAGGTCGTCCCGCTGCGCTCCCACTGGGAGTCCTCCGGCCTCAGCCGCCACTTCGCGCTCGCCCGCGGCTGGAACCGCCAGGTCGACGCCGAGCGCCACGAGCTGTTCTACGAGAAGGGCGCGCTGACGCCCGCCTCGTACCGCGACTGGCTGCACAAGTGGGCCGTCCAGTACGTCGTCCTGCCCGAGCAGGAGGTCGACTGGTCGGCGCAGGAGGAGGCCGCCCTCGTCGAAGGCGGCCAGCCGTACCTGACGGAGATCTGGCGGGACACGCACTGGCGGCTGTACCGCGTCGCGAGCCCCACGCCGCTGGTCGACCCGCCCGCGTTCGTCAGGAACCTCAACTCCGGCGAGCTCGTCGTCGACGTGCCCTCGCCCGGGTCGGTCCTGCTGCGCGTCTCCTGGTCACCGTGGCTGAGCGCGACGGGCGGGAACGCCTGCCTGGCGCGCGCGGGCGAGTTCGTCCGGCTGGAGGCGCGCACCCCCGGCCGCTACACCATCGCCGCCCGCTACGGCCTGCACCGCGGCAACCACTGCGCCGGCTGACCCCGTCACGGCGCGTCCGCACCGCTTCCCCGCGGCACCAGGCCGCACTGGGGCAGGCGCCCGCCGCACGCGCGAGGAGACCTGGTCGCGCCAGGGCAGGGGCGCCGGAACAGCACGGGCGCGCGAAGAAGGGCCCCGGGGCGTCCCGGGGCCCTTCTTCGCGGAAGACCGGTTACAGGCCGGCGGCGGAGGCCAGGTCCTTGGCGCGGTCGGTCGACTCCCAGGAGAAGTCGGGCTCCTCGCGGCCGAAGTGGCCGTAGGCGGCCGTCTGCGAGTAGATCGGGCGGAGCAGGTCGAGGTCGCGGACGATCGCGGCCGGGCGCAGGTCGAAGACGTCCCCGATGGCCTTCTCGATCTTCTCGGGGGCGACCTTCTCGGTGCCGAACGTCTCCACGAACACCCCGACCGGGTGGGCCTTGCCGATCGCGTAGGCGACCTGGACCTCGGCGCGGTCGGCGAGCTGCGCGGCGACGATGTTCTTGGCGACCCAGCGCATCGCGTACGCGGCGGAGCGGTCGACCTTGGACGGGTCCTTGCCGGAGAAGGCGCCGCCGCCGTGGCGGGCCATGCCGCCGTAGGTGTCCACGATGATCTTGCGGCCGGTGAGGCCGGCGTCGCCCATCGGGCCGCCGATCTCGAAGCGGCCGGTGGGGTTCACCAGCAGCCGGTAGTTCTCGGTGTCGAGCTCGAACTCGGCGAGCACCGGGTCGACGACGTGCTCCTTGACGTCCGGGGCGAGCAGCTCCTTCAGGTCGATGTCGGGAGCGTGCTGGCTGGACACCACGACGGTGTCGAGGCGGACGCCGCGGTCGCCGTCGTACTCGATGGTGACCTGGGTCTTGCCGTCGGGGCGCAGGTAGGGCACGTCGCCGCTCTTGCGGACCGCCGACAGGCGCCGGGCGAGCCGGTGCGCCAGCGTGATCGGCAGCGGCATCAGCTCGGGGGTCTCGCTGGTGGCGTAGCCGAACATCAGGCCCTGGTCGCCGGCGCCCTGCCGGTCCAGGTCGTCGACGCCCTCGCCCTCGCGGGACTCGTAGGCGTCGTCCACGCCCTGCGCGATGTCGGGCGACTGCGCGCCGATGGACACCGACACGCCGCAGGAGTGGCCGTCGAAGCCCTTCTTGGACGAGTCGTAGCCGATCTCCAGGATCTTCTCCCGGATCACGCCCGGGATGTCCACATAGGTCTCGGTGGTGACCTCACCGGCCACATGCACCTGACCCGTCGTGATCATCGTCTCGACGGCGACCCGGCTCTTCGGATCGTCCTTGAGCATCGAGTCGAGGATCGCGTCGCTGATCTGGTCCGCGATCTTGTCCGGGTGACCCTCGGTCACCGACTCGGAGGTGAACAGGCGGCGAGACACGTACGTGAACTCCTTGCAGCGGCTGCTGACTGACGTCGCAGAACGGATTCTTTGTCGAGTTCGGCGAGGGACGCCGCCCCCCGCCATGGGTTCCCCACGATGTTAGGACCAGAAGTCTAGCGGGATCAGCACCCTTCGCCCGGACGCGCGCCCGGCGGCGTGCGATCCAGCCGTGCGGCGACGAGGTCCCACACGACCTCGGCGAGCGCCTCCTTGGCCCCGCGGGGCACCTCGGTCCGCGACCCGTCGGCGCCGAGGATGACCGCGGCGTTGTCGGGGCGGCCGAAGGTCAGGTTCTCGCCGACCTGGTTGACGACGAGAAGGTCGCTGCCCTTGCGGGCGAGCTTGGCCTGTCCGTTGGCGAGGACGTCGTCGGTCTCGGCCGCGAAGCCCACGACGACCTGGCCGGGCCGCCGGACCTGGCCGAGCTCGGCCAGAATGTCGGGGTTCTTGACGAGGCGGATCGGCTCGGGTTCCGCCCCCTCCGCCTTCTTGATCTTGGAGCCGCGGTAGTCGGCCGGGCGGAAGTCGGCGACGGCGGCGGCCATGACGACCGCGTCCGCCGTTCCGGCGGCCGCCACGACCGCCTCGCGCATCTCCTCGGCCGATCCGACGGCGACGGTCTCGGCGCCCGCCGGGTCGGGCAGGGCGACGTTCGCCGAGACGAGCGTCACCCTGGCGCCGCGCGCCGCGGCGGTCCGGGCGAGCGCGTAACCCTGCAGGCCGGACGAGCGGTTCCCGATGAAACGGACGGGATCGATGGCCTCCCGGGTGCCCCCGGCGGAGACCACCACGTGCCGTCCGGCGAGGTCGCGGCCGTCGGCGCCGCGGGCCAGCACGTGCCGGGCGACCTCGAACAGCTCGGCGGGGTCGGGCAGCCGGCCGGGCCCGGTGTCCTTGCCGGTGAGGCGGCCGGACGCGGGCTCGACGACGACGGCGCCGCGCTCCCGCAGGGTCGCCACGTTGGCCTGCGTGGCCGGATGCTGCCACATCTCGGTGTGCATCGCGGGCGCGAACACGACGGGGCAGCGGGCGGTGAGCAGGGTGTTGGTCAGCAGGTCGTCGGCCAGGCCGTGGGCCGCCTTGGCGAGCAGGTCCGCGGTGGCCGGTGCGATGAACACCAGGTCGGCCTGCTGGCCGAGCCGGACGTGCGGGACCTCGGCGACGCCGTCCCAGACCCGCGGGGACACCGGCTTGCCGGACAGCGCGGCCCAGGTGGGCTCTCCGACGAAGCGGAGCGCGTCCGCGGTCGGCACGACGGTGACGTCGTGGCCCGACTCGGTGAGCCGCCGGAGCAGCTCGCACGCCTTGTACGCGGCGATGCCCGCGCTCACTCCGAGCACGACGCGCGGCTTGGGGGAGGTCATGTCGCCCACGATCCCATCAGGCGCCGCCCGCTCTCCCCCCGGGGTGGGCGTATCCGCACCGGGGTCCGGAGATGCCTCCCGGAAGCCGCCGCGGACGCGGCCGCCGGAGACGGCGACCCCGGGCCGGTGAGCGGAGCCGGCCGCCTCGGGAGCCTCAGCCCTCGATGGGTTCGGCGTTCAGGAGGCCCTCGCGCGTCTCGCGGAGCGCGATCGACAGCGGCTTCTCCTGGACCTGGGTCTCGACGAGCGGGCCGACGTACTCCAGCAGGCCCTCGCCCAGCTGGGCGTAGTAGGCGTTGATCTGCCGGGCGCGCTTGGCCGCGATGCTCACGAGGCCGTACTTGGTGTCGACGACCTCAAGGAGCTCGTCGATCGAGGGGTTGGTGATGCCCTCGTTGCTGACTGCCACTCGGTGGCCTTCCGTAGGTTGAACAGGCTACTGGTCAGCCATCAAGGCTAGCAGCTCGTCGCACACGTCCTGCACGGACGTGTTGACGAGCGTGACGTCGAACTCCTTCTCGGCGGCGAGCTCGACGCGGGCCGCGTCGAGGCGGCGCTCGATGACCTCGGGGGGCTCGGTGCCGCGCCCCGTGAGGCGGCGGACGAGCTCCTCCCAGCTGGGGGGAGCGAGGAACACCAGGCGGGCCTCGGACATGGAGCGGCGGACCTGCCGGGCGCCCTGGAGGTCGATCTCCAGCAGCACCGGCTCGCCGCGGGCGAGGCGTTCCTCGACGGGCCGGCGGGGGGTGCCGTAGCGGTTGCCCGCGAACTCGGCCCATTCGAGGAGCTGCCCCTCGGCGACGAGCCGGTCGAAACCGGCGTCGTCGACGAAGAAGTACTGCACACCGTCGGTCTCACCCGGGCGGGGAGCCCGGGTGGTCACCGAGACCGACAGCCACACCCGGGGGTGTGAGCGCCGGATCTCGGCGACGACCGTGCTCTTGCCGACGCCCGACGGCCCGGACAGGACCGTCAGCCGCCGCGCGAGCGGGCCATGCGGCATGGAGCCTTCCGGCGCAGCGATGGGTGCGCCGGAGCCGGGCGGGATGGTGCCGTCTGCGGGTCGCCCCGAGCCGGCCGCGGCGGCCTGGCCGCCGCGCCCGCCCGTGAGTCGCGCGTCAGCGGTTCGCACTTCCGCCGAACTCACGCTCCAGGGATGCGCGCTGGTTGGCGCCGAGGCCCCGCACACGGCGGGACTCGGCGATGCCCAGGCGCTCCATGATCTGCTTCGCACGGACCTTGCCCACACCGGGCAGCGATTCCAGAAGGGCCGACACCTTCATCTTTCCGATGACGTCGTCGGACTGACCATCCTTGAGAACCTCGGCGAGCGAGGTTCCCCCGTGCTTCAGCTTGTTCTTAACCTCGGCCCGCTCCTTGCGAGCCTTGGCAGCCTTCTCCAGGGCTGCGGCGCGCTGTTCGGGGGTTAGGGGCGGAAGAGCCACGCCGGGTCACCTCAGGTTTCCACTCGACGGAGTCGGACGGGTTGGGAAACTAGCGAGTTCACCACCCATAAGGCAACGTGAAGTGCCGTTTAGCCCGCCACAAATTCACGAAAATCACTCCTCGGAGTGTCCTGAATACAGAGTGTACCCAACTCGGACCCCTCGGTGCCGCATCCCCTTGCCTTGCTGGGACTTTCGCATGATCGTGAAAAACCGCCCGTTCTGACCGCATATGTGGCACCCAGCACCGCTCCGCCGCTGCGCTTCGCGCCTCCGGGAGCCCGCGCCGCCACGGTCCCGCCACCGCCCTCCGGAGCCCCGCCGGGGCGGCGCGGCGGGGCCTCCCACAAACGATCCCGACCGAGTGACACTCGTCACGCCGCGCCGTTCCGCACGTCGCCCCGGCACCGTTACTGTCATCCTCGACAACACCCGCCAAGATCGTCCGCTCGCCCGGAGGACGCCCGCACCGCACCAGCTCCCCCAGCCCGCCGCCAGGGCGCCCCATGGACGCGGAGACGCCGGCCGCCCCGTCCGGAGACTCCCCCCGGTCCGGAATCGACCCTCCGCGTGAACGAGTTCGCCGTTCGGCACGTATCGCAAAGCGGCGACTCCCGTCCTCGCATTCGCATGCGACTAAAACCACATTCGCGTTCACCCGTGCCGCAAAACTCACCCACAAAGCGGTTCTGCGCGCTCGCGAACCAATGGCGCGCCGAGGCATGTCCCGGCGCGGGCGGCGCACGGACCCGAGCGCCGCGGAACCGCGTTCAGGCCGTGCCGGCGGACGTGCGGCGCAGCGCGGCGGCGATCGCGGCCGCGGCGGCGCCCGGGTCGGGGGCGGCGGTGATGGGACGGCCGATCACCAGCAGGTCGGCGCCGGCGGCCAGGGCGTCCTCGGGCGTGGCGACGCGGGCCTGGTCCTGGTGGCCGGAGCCCGCGGGACGGACGCCGGGCGTGATGAGCGTGATGTCCGGACCGACCTCGGCGCGGACGGCGGCGGCCTCCTGCGGGGAGCACACGAGGGCCTGAGCGCCCGCCTCGACGGCGAGGACGGCCAGACGGCGGACGGCGTCGGGGGCGGGCCCCGCGAGGCCGACGGCGGTGAGATCGGCGTCCTTGAGGGACGTCAGGACCGTCACCGCGGCGATCTTGGTGGCGGGGGCGGCCTGCACCGCCTCGCGGATCATCGCGGGCCCCCCGGCGGCGTGCACGGTCAGGTAGGCCGGCTTGAGGCGCGCCACGGCGCGGGCGGCGCCGCGGACCGTGGCGGGGATGTCGTGCAGCTTGAGGTCGAGGAACACCTGGACGCGGCTGGCGCCCCGCACGCTGGCGACGACGTCCGGCCCGTACCGCAGGTACAGCTCCAGGCCGACCTTGACGGTCGAGACGTGCGGCGTGACCAGGGTGGCCCAGCGCGCGGCGGTCTCCAGGTCGGGCGCGTCCAGCGCGACGGCGATGGGGGCGGTCACAGCTTCTCCTTCTCGGGCTCTTGCCGGCGCACCTGGGGCGGGACGTACCCGGCGGGCTTGTGCGCGAGGCCGACGGCGTCGGCGAGGCGGTCGATGCGGCGGGCCGCGAGCGCCTCCTCCAGTTCGCGCAGGACGCGCGGGCCGGCCAGGGGGTCGTGGAACAGCGCGGTGCCGACGGCGACGGCGGAGGCGCCGGCGAGGATGAACTCCAGGGCCTCCAGGCCGGTGGCGATGCCCCCGACGCCGATGATCGGGGTGGTGGGCAGCGCGGCGTGCACCTGGTAGACGCAGCGGACCGCGACGGGCCGCACGGCGGGTCCGGACAGGCCGCCGGACACGCCCGTGAGGGCCGGACGCAGCGTCTGCGGGTCGATCGCCATGGCCTCCATGGTGTTGATCAGGGTGAGGCCGTCGGCGCCCGCGTCGACGCACGCGAGCGCGATGCCGACGATGTCGGTCACGTCGGGGGCGAGCTTGGCGAAGACGGGCACGCCCGGCCGGGCGTGCGCGCGGACGGCCCGCACGACGGACGCCGCGGCGGCCGGGTGCCAGCCGAACATGCGGCCGCGGTCCTCGACGTTGGGGCAGGCGACGTTGACCTCGATCGCGGCGACGCCCGGGACGTTGCGGAGGCGGCGCGCCAGGTCGCCGTACTCCTCGACGCTGCTGCCCGCGACGGACACGATCGTGCGGACCTCCTGCTCGATCAGCCAGGGAAGGTCACGTTCCAGGAAGGTCTCCACGCCGGGACCGGGCAGGCCCATCGCGGTCAGGAGGCCGCTCGGGGTCTCGGTCACCCGCGGTGTGGGACGTCCCGCGCGCGCTTGCGCCATCACCGACGTCGTGACGAACGCGCCGAGGCGGGTGAGGTCGAAGAACTGGGCGAGCTCGCGTCCCGTCCCGCCGCATCCGGAGGCCGTCAGGACCGGGTTGGGCAGTTCCAGAGGCCCGAGCGTGGTCGTGACCCGATCGCTCACTGCGAGCCCCCTTCAGAGACGTTCAGGACGCGCGGCGCGCCGAGCGCGTCGAACGGGATGGTTCCGAGGTCGCCCCAGCGGACGCGGTCGCCGCGCAGGACGGGGCCGTCCGCGCAGGCGCGGACCATGCGGGTCACGCCGTCCTCCCCGTGGACGGGGAGCATGCACGTCATGCACACGCCGATGCCGCACGCGCCCGTCTGCTGGAGGAACTCCTCGACCGACACCTGCGAGGGAAGGCCGAAGTCGCCGGCGATCTGGGTGACCGAGCGGAGCAGGGCCGTGGGGCCGCAGCCGTAGACGACGTCCGCGCCGGTCTCCTCGATGACGCGGGGCAGCACGTCGCGGACGGCGCCCTTCTCCCCCATCGACCCGTCCTCGGTGACGACGGCCGCGCTGTCGCCGATGCGCTGCGCCATGCGGGACCCGAAGACCTGCCGGGCGGAGGCGCCGGCGAGCACGAAGTGCACCTGGCAGCCGCGCCGCAGCAGCGTGTCGGCCAGCGCGAACACGGCCGCGCCGCCGGGCCCGCCGCCGACGAGCAGGCAGGTGACGGGATCGCGGGGCAGCCGGAACGGGCGGCCGAGCGGCCCGACGAGGTCGAGCTGGTCGCGGGAGCGGCGGCCGGCGAGCCAGGCGGTGCCGGGCTCGGTGTCGGCGAACACCAGTTCGACGGTGCCGCCGTAGTCGGACTTGACCTCGTGCACCCCGATGCAGCGGCGCACCAGGCGGGACGTGTGCTCGCCGCCCACGGCGAGCGCCACGAACTGGCCGGGCCTGAACCGTTCGGCGATGGCCGGGGCCACCAGCGTCATCGCGCGGTAGTCCTGCACCTGGCGGACCGTCAGAACCGTCGCCGAGGTCTGCACCGGCGTGTCGGACACCCGTCTCCCTCTCTCATCGCGTGCGCCGGGCGGGCCGGGCGGCGTCGCGGCCGCCCGGCCCGCCCGGTCCTGTCAGCCGGGCGACACGGCGCCGTCCCCGTCCAGGGCCGCGCCGTCCGCGCCGTCCGGGCCGGAGGCACCGGCGCGGCCGTGCGCGCCGCTGAGCCGCTCGGCGTGCTCCTGGAGGGAGCGGACGCCGACCTGGCCGCCGGCGACGGCCTCGATGCCCTGCACGGCCGCCGCGAGGCCCTGGACGGTCGTCACGCACGGTACGCCCCGCAGCACGGCCGCGGTACGGATCTCGTAGCCGTCGAGCCGCGGCCCGGACTGGCCGGGGCTGCCGAAGGGAGTGTTGACGATGAGGTCGACCTCGCCGTCCAGGACGCGCCGCACGATCGTGGGCTCGCCGGACGGGCCCGGACCCTCGCTGTGCTTGCGCACGATCTTGGCACGCACGCCGTTGCGGCGCAGGACCTCCGCGGTCCCTTCCGTGGCAAGAATCTCAAAGCCCAGGTCAGCCAGGCGCTTCACGGGGAACACCATGTGCCGTTTGTCGCGGTTCGCGACGGACACGAACGCCCGCCCCTTGGTCGGCAGCGACCCGTACGCGGCCTGCTGCGACTTGGCGAACGCGGTGCCGAACACCTCGTCGATGCCCATGACCTCGCCGGTGGAGCGCATCTCGGGGCCGAGGACGATGTCGACGCCCTGCCCGTGCTCGTTGCGGAACCGGTCGAAGGGCAGGACGGCCTCCTTCACCGCGATCGGCGCGTCCAGCGGCAGGGTCCCGCCGTCGCCGGCCTCGGGCAGCATGCCCTCGGCGCGCAGCTCGGCGATGGTCGTGCCCATCATCACGCGGGCCGCCGCCTTGGCGAGCGGCACGGCGGTCGCCTTGGAGACGAACGGCACCGTGCGGGAGGCCCGCGGGTTCGCCTCCAGCACGTACAGGACGCCCGCGGACAGCGCGTACTGGACGTTCATCAGCCCGCGCACGCCGACGCCGCGCGCGAGCGCCTCCGTCGACTCGCGGATGCGGCGGATGTCGTCGTGCCCCAGCGTGATGGGCGGCAGGGCGCACGCCGAGTCGCCGGAGTGGATGCCGGCCTCCTCGATGTGCTCCATCACGCCGCCGAGGTACAGCTCCTCGCCGTCGAACAGCGCGTCCACGTCGATCTCGATGGCCTCGTCCAGGAAGCGGTCGACCAGGACGGGGTGCTCGGGGCTGGCCTCGGTGGCGCGGGCCATGTACGACTCCAGCGTGGAGTCGTCGTACACGATCTCCATGCCGCGCCCGCCGAGCACGTAGGACGGGCGGACGAGGACGGGGTAGCCGATCTCGGCGGCGATCTCCCGCGCCTCCTGGTAGGACGTGGCCGTGCCGTGCTTGGGGGCGAGCAGCCCCGCCCGGTGCAGGACGCGTCCGAACGCCCCGCGCTCCTCGGCGAGGTGGATGCTCTCCGGCGAGGTGCCCACGATCGGCACGCCGGCGTCCTTCAGCTTCTGGGCGAGGCCGAGGGGCGTCTGGCCGCCGAGCTGGACGATGACGCCCGCGACCTCGCCGGACCGCTGCTCCGCGTAGACGACCTCCAGCACGTCCTCCAGCGTGAGGGGCTCGAAGTAGAGCCGGTCGGAGGTGTCGTAGTCGGTGGAGACCGTCTCGGGGTTGCAGTTGACCATCACGGTCTCGTAGCCCGCCTCGGCGAGCGTGAACGACGCGTGGACGCAGGAGTAGTCGAACTCGACGCCCTGGCCGATGCGGTTGGGGCCGCTGCCCAGGATGATGACCTTCGGCTTGGCGCCCGGCGGTACCTCGGTCTCCTCGTCGTAGGCGGAGTAGAGGTAGGGGGTCTGCGCCTCGAACTCGGCGGCGCAGGTGTCCACGGTCAGGTAGACGGGGCGGATGCCGAGGGCGTGGCGCAGCTCGCGCACGACCTCTTCGGAGAGGTTGCGCAGCTCACCGATCTGCGCGTCGGAGAACCCGTGCCGCTTGGCGCGCAGCAGCTTGTCCCTGGTGAGCGCGTCGTCGGCGGTGCGGATCTCCTCCGCGACCTCGTTGATGGCGGCGATCTGGTCCAGGAACCAGGGGTCGATGCCGGTCGCCTCGTAGAGCTCCTCGACGGTGGCTCCGGCCCAGAGCGCGCGCTGGACGTCCCTGAGCCGCCCGTCGTGGGGGCGGCGGGCCGACTCGACGAGCGCGGCGGCGTCGGCGTCGCCCGCCCAGCTGAACGAGGTGCCCTTCTGCTCCAGGGACCGCAGGGCCTTCTGCAGGGCCTCGGTGAAGCACCGCCCGATGGCCATGGCCTCGCCCACGGACTTCATGTGCGTGGTGAGCGTGCCGTCGGCCCCGGGGAACTTCTCGAACGCGAACCGGGGCACCTTCACCACGACGTAGTCGAGCGTCGGCTCGAACGAGGCGGGCGTCTCGCGGGTGATGTCGTTCGGGATCTCGTCCAGCGTGTACCCGATGGCCAGCTTCGCCGCGATCTTGGCGATGGGGAAGCCGGTGGCCTTGGAGGCCAGGGCCGAGGACCGCGACACCCGCGGGTTCATCTCGATGACGATCATCCGGCCGGTGCCGGGGTGCACGGCGAACTGGATGTTGCAGCCGCCGGTGTCGACGCCGACCTCGCGGATCACCGCGATCGCGACGTCCCGCATGTTCTGGTACTCGCGGTCGGTCAGCGTCAGCGCGGGGGCGACGGTGATCGAGTCGCCGGTGTGCACGCCCATCGGGTCGAGGTTCTCGATCGAGCACACGATCACCACGTTGTCGCGGCGGTCGCGCATGACCTCCAGCTCGTACTCCTTCCAGCCGAGGATCGACTCCTCCAGGAGCACCTCGCCGGTCGGGGACGCGTCCAGCCCGGCCCCGGCGATGCGGCGCAGGTCGTCCTCGTCGTGGGCGAAGCCGGAGCCGCGCCCGCCCATCGTGAACGACGGCCGGACGACGAGGGGGTAGCCGAGCTCGCCCGCCGCCGCCAGGCAGTCCGCCATCGAGTGGCAGATGACCGACCGGGCGGACTCGGCGTTCAGGCCCTGCTCGCGGGCGACCTTGGCGACGACCTCCTTGAACCGCTCGCGGTTCTCCCCGGCCTGGATCGCGTCCACGTCGGCGCCGATCAGTTCGACCTCGTACTTGGCCAGGACGCCGCTCTCGTAGAGCGCGATGGCGGTGTTCAGGGCCGTCTGGCCGCCGAGGGTGGGCAGCAGCGCGTCCGGCCGCTCCTTGGCGATGATCTTCTCGACGACCTCCGGGGTGATCGACTCGACGTAGGTCGCGTCGGCGAACTCGGGGTCGGTCATGATCGTGGCCGGGTTGCTGTTCACCAGCGTGACCCGCAGGCCCTCGGCCTTGAGCACCCGGCACGCCTGGGTGCCGGAGTAGTCGAACTCGCACGCCTGCCCGATGACGATCGGCCCGGAGCCGATGACGAGGACGGAGTTCAGATCTTCGCGGCGCGGCATTACTTCGACGCCTCCATCAGTTCGCAGAAACGGTCGAAGAGGCCGGAGGCGTCGTGCGGGCCGGCCGCGGCCTCCGGGTGGTACTGGACGCTGAACGCCGGGCGCTCCAGCAGCCTCAGCCCCTCGACGCACCCGTCGTTCAGGTTGACGTGGCTGACCTCGCCGGGCCCGTAGGGGGTGGCGAACGGCCCGTCGGCGGGCGCGTCCACGGCGAACCCGTGGTTGTGCGCCGACACGTCGACCTTGCCGGTCGTCCGGTCCTGGACGGGCTGGTTGATGCCCCGGTGCCCGAACCTCAGCTTGTAGGTGCCGAGGCCGAGCGCGCGGCCGAAGATCTGGTTGCCGAAGCAGATCCCGAAGAACGGCGTCCCGGTGTCGAGGACGCCCCGCAGCGCGTCCACGGCGTAGTCCGCGGCGGCCGGGTCCCCGGGGCCGTTGGAGAAGAACACGCCGTCGGGGGCGAGGGCGAGGATGTCGCCGGCCGTGCTGGTCGCCGGCAGGACGTGCACCTCGCAGCCCCGCTCGGACATCCGGTACGGCGTCATCGACTTGATGCCGAGGTCGACGGCCGCGACCGTGTAGCGCTTCTCGCCCCGCGCCGGGATGACGTAGGGCTCCCGGGTGGAGACGTCCCGGGCCAGGTCGGCGCCCTCCATCGAGGGGCTCTGCCGGACGCGCTCGACGAGGGCGTCCTCTCCGGCGAGAGCGGCGTCCGCGCCGCTGAAGATGCCGGCGCGCATCGCGCCCCGGTCGCGCAGGTGCCGCGTCAGCGCCCGCGTGCCGGGGATGGCGATGCCCACCACCCCCTGCTCGCGCAGCGCCGAGCCGAGCGAGCCCGTGGCGCGCCAGTTGGACGCCACGCGGGCGGGCTCGCGCACCACGTAGCCGGCCACCTGGATGCGGCGCGACTCGGGGTCTTCGGCGTTGACGCCGGTGTTGCCGATGTGGGGGGACGTCATCGCCACGATCTGGCGCGCGTACGAGGGGTCGGTCAGGGTCTCCTGGTAGCCGGTCATGCCGGTGTTGAAGACCATCTCGCCGAAGGTCTCGCCCTCGGCCCCGTACGCGGCCCCGCGGAACACCCTGCCGTCTTCCAGAACGAGCAGAGCAGGGTTCATTGGAGCTTCCCTTCGAGGACGGTCGGCTTGCCGCGCAGGAACGTCGCGACGACCCGTCCGGGCAGCTCCAGCCCCGCGAACGGGGTGTTGCGGCTCTTGGAGGTCATCGCCGACGGGTCGACGGCGCGGCGCGGCGCCGGGTCGTACAGCGTGATGTTGGCGGGGGAGCCGGCCTCCAGCGGACGTCCCTGTCCGGAGAGGCGGCCGATGCGGGCGGGGCGGACCGACATGCGGTCGGCGACCCCGGCCCAGTCGAGCAGACCGGTCTCGATCATGGCCTCCTGGACGACCGGCAGCGCCGTCTCCAGGCCGATCATGCCCATGGCGGCCACGGCCCACTCGGTCTCCTTGGCCTCGACCGGGTGGGGGGCGTGGTCGGTGGCGACGCAGTCGATCGTCCCGTCGGCGAGGGCGTGCCGCAGCGCGGTGACGTCGTCGGCGGTGCGCAGCGGCGGGTTGACCTTGAAGATCGGGTCGTAGGACCCGGCCTTGGCGTCGTTCAGCAGCAGGTGGTGGGGGGTGACCTCGGCGGTCACCGGGCAGCCCTTGCTCTTGGCCCAGCGGATGATCTCCACCGAGCCGGCCGTGGAGACGTGGCACACGTGCAACCGCGACCCGACGTGCTGGGCCAGCAGCACGTCCCGGGCGATGATCGCCTCCTCGGCGACGGCGGGCCAGCCGCGCAGGCCGAGCGCCGCGGACATCTCGCCCTCGTTCATCTGGGCGCCCTCGGTGAGGCGCGGCTCCTGGGCGTGCTGGGCGACGACGCCGTCGAACGCCTTCACGTACTCCAGGGCCCGGCGCATGATGACCGCGTCCGACACGCAGTGCCCGTCGTCGGAGAAGACCCGCACCCCGGCGGCGGAGTCGGCCATCGCGCCCAGCTCGGCGAGCTGCTCGCCGGCGATGCCGCGGGTGACCGCCCCGACCGGCTGGACGTCGCAGTACCCGGCCTCGCGCCCGAGGCGCCACACCTGCTCGACCACGCCGGCCGTGTCGGCGACGGGGTCGGTGTTGGCCATCGCGTGGACGGCGGTGAACCCGCCCATCGCGGCGGCCCGCGTGCCGGACTCGACGGTCTCGGCGTCCTCGCGGCCCGGCTCGCGCAGGTGGGTGTGCAGGTCGACGAGACCGGGCAGGGCCACGAGCCCGGCGGCGTCGACGACCTCGGCGCCGGCCTCGTCCAGGCCGGTCCCGACCGCGGCGATCGCGCCGTTACGGACGAGGATGTCGGCGGTCCGGCCGCCGAGGATCCGGGCGCCCTTGATGATGTGGGTGCTCACTGGGGGACCTCCTGGCCGATGGCGGGCTCGGAGCCTCCGAGCAGCAGGTAGAGGACGGCCATGCGCGCGCTGACGCCGTTGGCGACCTGCTCGACGATCGTGGAGCGGACCGAGTCGGCGACCTCGGCGGCGATCTCGACGCCGCGGTTCATCGGCCCGGGGTGCATGACGATGGCGTGGTCGGGCAGCTCGGCCATGCGCTCGGCGTCCAGCCCGTAGCGGCGGCTGTACTCGCGCACCGTCGGGAAGTAGGCGGCGTTCATGCGCTCCTGCTGGACGCGCAGCATCATGATCACGTCGCTCTTCGGGATGACCGCGTCCAGGTCGTAGGACACCGAGCAGGGCCAGGTGTCGATCGCGACCGGCAGCAGGGTCGGCGGCGCGACCACGGTGACGTCGGCGCCGAGCGTGTCCAGCAGCAGGACGTTGGATCGTGCCACGCGGCTGTGCAGCACGTCGCCGACGATCGTGACCTTGCGGCCCTCCAGATCGCCCAGGCGCTTGCGCATCGTGAACGCGTCCAGCAGCGCCTGCGTGGGGTGCTCGTGGGTGCCGTCGCCGGCGTTGACCACGCTCCCCCGCACCCAGCCGGCCAGCCGGTGCGGCGCGCCCGAGGCGTTGTGCCGGATGACGACGCCGTCCGCGCCCATCGCCTCCAGGGTGAGCGCCGTGTCCTTCAGGCTCTCGCCCTTGGAGACGCTGGAGCCCTTGGCGGAGAAGTTGATCACATCGGCGGACAGCCGCTTGGCCGCGGCCTCGAACGAGATGCGGGTGCGGGTGGAGTCCTCGAAGAACAGGTTGACGACCGTCCGGCCGCGCAGCGTCGGCAGCTTCTTGATGGAGCGGCCCGCGATCTGCGCGAGCTCCTCGGCCGTGTCGAGGACGAGCAGCGCGTCGTCGCGGGTGAGGTCGGCGGCGGAGATCAGGTGGCGGTTCATTCGGTACCCCCCGTCGGGCCGAGCAGCACCGCGTCGCGCCCGTCGTTCTCGTCCAGCAGGACCTTCACGGTCTCGCGCATCGAGGTGGGCAGGTTCTTGCCCACGTAGTCGGCGCGGATCGGCAGCTGCCGGTGCCCGCGGTCCACCAGCACCGCCAGCTGGACGGCGCGGGGCCGGCCGAGGTCGTTCAGCGAGTCCAGCGCGGCGCGCACCGTGCGCCCGGAGAACAGCACGTCGTCGACGAGCACGACGACCCTGTCGTCGATCCCCTCGGGGGGCAGCTCCGTGCGGCCGAGGGCGCGGGCGGGCCGCATCCGCAGGTCGTCCCGGTACATGGTCACGTCGAGCGAGCCCCAGGGCACCGGGCGGCCCTCGACCTCGCGCAGGGCGCCGGCGAGCCGCTCGGCCAGCGTCACGCCCCGGGTCTGGATGCCGAGCAGCAGGACGTCGTGGCCGCCCTTGGTCCGCTCGAGGATCTCGTGTGCGATGCGGGTCAGCGCGCGCCTGATGTCGGGACCCTCCAGAACGGCCTTGGGCCGGGGGTCACCGTCCGCCACGCGCTGCTCCTGCCTGGAGGCAGCATTCACCGCCGAAACCTCCTTCCCCGCCTCACGGGACGGGCCTTAAAGGACGTCGTGTCCCCCACACGTTAGCAGCCGGCCCCGCCTGCCCCGCACCCCGGCCCGGTCCCCGTCTTCGCAGGTGAGAGGGGTCACATTACGGGGCGTCCCGGGGGCCGGGGCGCCCGCCCGCGCGGGCCGCCGCACCCCCGCCCGCACGGGCCGGCCGCGATCCGGACGGCCCGGATCGAGTCCTGCGGATTCGACCGCTTTTTTCCAATCAGCTTGACCTGGGGCCGTACCCGTTTTACCGTCACTGTCCGTAACCATCCCTGGAGACAGAGTCCTGAGGCCCCCTGGCTTCGCGAATCTGTCTCCCCCCGGTGACAGCCGGGGTTCGACGACGACGAAAGTGAGCCTGGGGGGCCGCATCATGCCGTCTGAATATGCAAAGGCTCTCGGCGCGCGCCTGCGCGCCATCCGCACCCAGCAGGGCCTGTCCCTGCACGGTGTGGAAGAGAAGTCACGCGGCCGCTGGAAGGCCGTCGTCGTGGGTTCGTACGAGCGGGGCGACCGCGCCGTCACCGTTCAGAAGCTGGCCGAGCTCGCCGATTTCTATGGCGTGCCGGTTTCCGAGTTGCTGCCCGGCGGAGCCGCGCCGAGCCCGCTCGGGCCTACACCCAAGCTCGTGATCGATCTAGAGCGGTTGCAGCAGCTTCCGAAAGACAAGGCCGGTCCTCTCGCCCGCTACGCCGCGACGATCCAGAGCCAGCGGGGCGACTACAACGGAAAGGTCCTGTCCATCCGTCAGGAGGACCTGCGATCACTCGCGGTCATCTATGACAAGTCCCCGACCGAGCTCACCGAGGAGCTGATCGGCTGGGGCGTCCTCGACCCGGAGGCGCGCCGCGCCGTCGAGTCGTTCTGAGTCACCGCACCACCTGTTCCACCGCACGACCTGCTTCACCGCACGACCGTGACGGGGTCCGGCACCGCGCCGGGCCCCGTTCCGCGTGCGCGCCGCCGTCCCGGGCGCGGGACGAGCAGGGCCAGCGGGAGGACGGCCGCCATGACGGCGGCGCTCACCGCGAACCCGGCGGAGAACCCGCCCTCGCCGGGGACGGCCACGACGATGACCGCGCTGACCTGCGTCCCGAGGGACGCTCCGACCGTCCGCAGCAGCGTGTTGATGCCGGTGGCCACGCCGGTCTCCCCCGGCGGGACGGCCGCGACCACCAGGGTCGCCACGGCGGCGTAGGCGAAGCCGAGGCCGACGCCCCGCGCCAGGCCGCCCACGTAGAGCTGCCACATGGCGCCGTGCTCGACCGCCACGAACGCGTAGCCGAGGCCGGTCGTCGCCGCGCCGCCGAGCAGCACCGCGCGGGAGCCGACGCGCCGGTCGAGCAGGCCCGCCGTCATGCCCGCGACGGTCATGCCGACGCTGGCGGGGAGCTGGAGCAGCGCCGCCTGCGTGGCCGTCCCGCCGAAGCCGTACCCGGTGCCCTCCGGGAGCTGGACGAGCAGGGGGAACAGCAGCCCGCCCGCCATCAGGGCGTAGCCGGACAGGAGCGAGGCGGCGTTCGCCGTCCACACCCCGCGCACCCGCATGAGGCGCAGGTCGATCAGGGGCTCGCGGACGCGGCCCTCCACCCACAGCCAGGCGCCGACCGCCGCCAGCGCGAGCGCGAGGAGCCCGAGGACGCCGGGGGACGTCCAGCCCCAGTCCATCCCCTCGGTGAGCGCGGTGAGCGCGGCCACCAGCCAGGCGGCGAAGAGGGCGGCGCCCCACCAGTCGACCCGCGCCGCCGGGCGCGGGCCCTCGCCGCGGTGTCCGGCCGGAACGATCCACCAGGCCAGGACGACGCCGGGCACCAGCCCGACGACCGGCACCCACAGCAGCCAGCGCCAGCCGAGCAGGTCGATGATCGGCCCTGCCAGGCACCACGACACGGCGCCGCCGAGGCCGAGCATGGACGACATGAGCCCGACGGCCGGGGCCCGCCGGGCGGGCGGCAGGACGTCCCGGATGATCGTGTACGCCAGCGGGAAGACGCCGCCGCCGACGCCGGACAGGACGCGCCCGGCGAGCATGACCGGCACCGTCCCGGCCAGCGCCGCGACGAGCGTCCCGGCGGTGGCGACGGCGAGCACGGCGAGCAGCACGCGGCGCGCCCCGTACAGGTCGCCGAGCCGCCCGACCACCGGCGTGGCCACGGCCGCGGACAGCGTCATCGCCGTGAGCGCCCACGCCGCGCCCGCCGGGGTCGTGTGCAGCCCGTGCTGGATCTGCGGCAGCGCGGGCGTCACCACGGCCATCGAGAGCGAGTAGGCCATCACGCCGAGGAAGGCCAGCAGGGGGACCAGCCCGCGCCCGCCCCGCCCCGCCACCGCGCCCTCCCGAAGTTCGCCCCCCTAACAATCTCATAGTGGGACGAACCACCCCGCTCCCGCCTTGCCGTCGGCTACCGGCGCCGCCGCCGCTGAGGATCTCTCCACCGCCGTGCCGGACGCGGGAAGGCCGTCAGTCCGCGGGCGAGGACCAGGCGACCGGGAGGGCGGAGGGCCCGTTGATGACGTGGCCCGGCTTGCGGGTGATCTCGTCCGACGGCACCGCCAGCCGCAGGGACGGCAGCTCGCGGGTGAGCAGCGCGACGGCCGTCTCCACCTCCATGTGCCCGAGGTGGCGCCCGATGCAGTGGTGCGGGCCGTAGCCGAAGGACAGGTGCCGGTTCGGGGTGCGGCCGAAGTCCATGCGGTGCGGGTCGGTGAAGACGCGCGGGTCGCAGTTCGCGGCGTCGTGGGACGGGATGACCAGGTCTCCGGGCGCGAGCCGCTCGCCGCTCGGCAGCGTCACCTCGCGGGTGACCCGGCGCGGCAGGTCGTCCGCCGCGGTCGTGGAGAACAGGCGCTCCAGCTCGGTGACCGCGCCGGGGACGGCCTCGGGATGCGCGCTGAGGTAGCCGTAGGCGGTCTCGTGGTCCTCGTAGGGGTGGGTGAGCAGGACGTGGATCTGCGTGCCGATGCTGCTCGCCACGGTCTCCCAGCCGCCGAGCACCAGCGTCATCGGCAGCTTGACCCGGCGGTCGAACGGCAGGCCCGCGGCGCCCTCGGCGACCTGGGACAGCAGATCCTCGGACGGGTCGCGCCGCCGCTCCTCCACGAGGCCGCTGAGGTAGCCGACCATCGCCGTCTGCGCCTCGGCCGCGTCGACGCGGGTCTGGGCGCTGGTGCCGAGGAACGCGTCGCCCCAGGCGTGGAAGCGCAACCGGTCCCCCTGGGGCAGCCCCATCATGTCGCAGATCAGATCGAGCGAGAACGGCAGCGCGAAGGCCGTGACGAGGTCGGCGGGCTCCTCGCCCGCGAGCATCGCCGTCAGCTGCGCGGCCGCCCGCTCCTGCGCCTTGCGCCGCAGCCGCTCGGTGGCCTGCGGCGAGAACCAGTCCTTGACGGCGCCGCGGACGGCCGCGTGGTTCTCCATGTCCAGGCCCAGCATCGTCCCTTCGAGGTCGACGGCGTCGGCGTCGAGAGCCGCCTCCCGGGAGAACGCCTCCTGGTCGCGCAGCACCTGCTCGACGTCGTGGTAGCGGGTGACGAGCTTGGCCGTGGTGCCGTCGTGGCGCCGCACCTCGGCGACGCCGGTGCCGGTCTCGCGGATCTCGTGGTAGCGCGGGTTCTTGTGCAGCCCCGGCCGGTTGACGCCGTCGGCGTCGCTGTCGAGCGGATGCGGGATGCGGGCGGGTGCGGACTGCTCCGGGGCGGCGTCGAGGGCCATCCGGCGGATCCCTTCGTCGTACGGACGCGGCGGGGCTCGATGGCCGGACCGTCAACGGCAGGCCAGCCGAGACCCACGGTTCGGAATGCCTGCCAGGAGGATTTCCACGATCGTCCGCGTCACAAACCCATGATCGTCCCGTTGCCGCGCAGGGCCTCGACGCGCTCGGGGGGCAGGCCCAGGACGTCCCGGAGCACCTCGTCCGTGTGCTCGCCGAGGGTGGGCGCGGGAACCGGCGGCGGCGAGGACCCACCGAACCGCACGGGCGAGCCCGGGGCCAGGTGGAGGCCCACGCCCGGCTGGTCGAGCGGCGCCATGAGCGGCTCGTCGCGCAGTCCGGCGGCCACCTCCGCGAAGTCGCGGTAGCGGGACCACAGGACGGACGTGCGCTCCAGCCCCTCCGCGACCTGCTCGCAGGTGCGGGAGGCGAACCACGACGCGAGCACGCCTCCCAGCGCCTCGCGGTGGCCGTAGCGGTCGCCGGCGCGGCGGAGGTCGGCGCCCAGGGCGCGTTCGAGGGCTCCGACCACCTCGCCGAGGCCGGTCGCCTCGACCAGGTCGCGCCAGTGCCGGGCCGTGAGGACCGCCACCATGACCCGTCCGTCGGCCGTGGCGAAGTCGCGCCCGAAGTCGCCGAAGAGGTGGTTGCCGAGCCGCGCCCGGGGCTCGCCGAGCTGGGCCTCCGCGAGGTACCCGAGGTTCCCTGCGGTGGCCAGGGCGACGTCCCGCAACGCGACCCGGATCTGCCGGCCCTCGCCGGTGCGCAGCCGGTGCCGCTCCGCCGCCAGCAGCCCGACGGCCATGTAGAGGCCGCACGCCACGTCCCACGCGGGCAGCGCGTGGTTGACGGGGGCCTCCTGACCGGCCGGACCCGTGATCGACGGGAAGCCCGTGGCGGCGTTCACCGTGTAGTCGACGGCGTTGCCGCCCTCCCGGGTCCCCTGCAGCCGGACGTGGATCAGGTCGGGCCGCGCGGCCCTCAGCTCCTCGTAGGACAGCCCCGGCCGCGGCGGCGCGTTGGTCAGGACCGCCCCGCCGTGCGCGACGAGTCCGGCGACCAGCTCGCGGCCCTCGGGCGAGCGCAGGTCGACGGCGACCGACCGCTTGCCCTTGTTCAGCCCGGCCCAGTACAGGCTGCGGCCGGACGGCGCGAGCGGCCACCGGTCGATGTCGGGCCCGCCGCCGATCTGGTCGACGCGGATGACGTCCGCGCCGAGCTGCGCCAGGGTCATCCCGCCCAGCGGCGTCGCGACGAAGCTGGACAGCTCGATGACGCGCATCCCGTCCAGCGGCAGTAGGTCGGACATCCGGCCATGTCTACCAACCGCCCTCCGCCGTGCCGCGACCGGGGTGAGACCGCGCCGGAGGGGCCGGCTCGGGGGTTGCGGACCCTCCGGCGCGATCGGTCCGGCCGCCGGAGGGGGGACGCGGCCTCCCATGGCGGGGCGGCGCCCCCGGCCTCCGGCGGGGCCGGCCCGGGGAGGGGGACGGCCTCCGGGGTGGCTCAGCCGGCCTCGGGGACGGGCAGCGTGGGCTGCCCGTCGACGCCGAGGGTGTCCTCGACGAGGGTGACGAAGACCTCGGCGTCGTGCAGCAGCTCCTCCGCGTCGCGCGGGGTGACGGCGCGCGGCAGGCCCGCCTCGGCGGCGGCGCGCTTGTCGGCGCCGGCGGCGAAGAAGGCGGCCCACTCCCGCAGCGCGGGCTCGGCCTCGGGCAGCAGCACCCAGACGCTGCGCGGACGGCCGCGGCGATGGGTCTCCAGAGGCTCCTTGGACGCCAGGACCGCGGCGGCCGCGCGCAGCGCCGCCAGGTGGGCGCACACGTAGCGGACGGCCGGCGAGGTGGCCTCGGCCGCCTCGGCGAGGCCCATGCGGGCGGCGTGCAACTGCCCGACGGCCGTGTGCGCCGGGCGCGGCGCGGGCATCGGGCGGTGGCGTGGGCGAGGACTGGGGGACGGGACGGCCTGGGCTGCGGAGTGGACTCCGCGTGCGGTCATCGTTCCGGACATCTCTGCCTCCTTCCGGGGCTCGGGCCGGCCGGGCGGAGAGCTTCCCCTCTCTCCGCCCGGCCGTCGGCCCCGCCGAAACACCGCGATCGGCGGGACGTCGCCCTGGCGCGGGCCGCGAGTCCCGCACCACATCGAACATAAGTTCGATGCGCTTCACAGTAAACCGCCCTGACGGCGATTCGTCAACGTGTTCGAACGCGTGTCGTATCCCGCAGGTCAGCGGGGTTGACAGCGGCCCGGACGCGGCGCTCGCGGGGAGGCTAGCGAGCCCGCCTGACGTGCACGGGGACGCCCGTGCCGACGAGGTCGGGGAAGTACTCGGCGATGTGCATCGGCATGCGGACGCAGCCGTGCGAGGCGGGGTGCAGGGGCACGTCCAGGGCGCCGTGGAAGGCGATGCCGCCGTTGAAGTAGATGGGGTTGTAGAGCTGCCCCAGGGGCGAGGTCTCCCAGCCGGAGGCACGGCGCCCGGTCCGGAAGTCGCCCGTGCCGGTCGTGGCGTAGCGGCAGCGCGCGACGGTGGCGCCCCGGTCCTTGGCGCAGTAGTACTCCCCCGACCCTGACGACACGTGCGTGATGAGCCGCGGCCTTCCGTCCTTGTAGAGGACGAGGTACTGGCGCTTCAGATCCACGTCGACGCGGTTCCTCTCGCGCTTCTTGGCAACCGGCCGAGGCTCCTTGGGGGCGTCCAGGGCCCTCCAGAACGAGGCGGAGAGCGTGCTCTTCTGCTTGAGGCGGTTCACCGCCTGGAACGCCCACACGGCCGTCTGCGTGGACGGCCCGTACCTCCCGTCGGCCTTCCCCGGGTCGTAGTGCAGTGCCTTGAGGCGCTGCTGGAGCGCCTTGACGTCGGGCCCCTTGGCACCCGGTTTCAGCTTGCGGTGCGTGGGACTCGGTTTGGGCGTCGCCGGCGCCTTCGACGGCGTCGCCTTCGTCTTCGTCCCCTCCGACGGGGCGGGAGCCGCCGCGTCGATGTCGTCGCAGCCCGTCAGGACGACGGCCGCGATCAGCAGAACCGCGCTCTTCCGCACGTCGATCGCTCTCCCTCGCATGCGCTGACCTTAAAGTTCTACCCATGCATCCGAATGCCGAAATCGTCGCGAAGGCTCTGCTCGACCTGGGCGCGACGGGAGCGATCGTCGAACTGCCCGACTCCGCGAGGACGGCGCAGGCCGCGGCGGAGCAGCTGGGCTGCGAGGTCGGCGCGATCGCCAACAGCCTGGTGTTCGACGCCGACGGGTCGCCGCTGCTGGTGATGACCAGCGGCGCGCACCGCGTCGACACGGTGAAGGTCGCGGCGCTGGTGGGCGCGGCGAAGGTGCGGCGGGCGTCGCCGGAGTTCGTCCGGGAGGCGACCGGCCAGCCGATCGGGGGCGTCGCGCCGGTCGGCCATCCGGAGCCGATCCGCACGCTGGTGGACGTCTGGCTGGACAGGCACGACGAGGTGTGGGCGGCGGGCGGGCACCCGCACACCGTCTTCCCGACGTCGTACGGCGAACTGCTGAGGATCACCGGCGGGACCCCCGCCGAGGTCGAGTGACGGCAGGCGAGGCAGGGGAAGGGGTGGAGTGATGGAACTGTGGCACAACCCGCGCTGCTCGAAGAGCCGCGCCGCCAAGACCGCGCTGGACGAGGCGGGCGTGGAGTACACCGAGCGCCGCTACCTGGACGAGCCGCCCACGGCGCGGGAGCTGGACGAGGTCCTCGCCCGCATCGGCGCCGAGCCGTGGGACGTGGCGCGGCTGAACGAGCCCGTCGCCAGGGAGCTCGGGCTCAAGGACCTCGCACGCGACCGGGCCCGCTGGATCGAGATCATGGTCGCGAACCCGGTGCTGATCCAGCGTCCGATCGTCGTGACGGACGCGAGCGCCGTCGTGGCGCGCGATGCCGAATCGGTGCGCAAGGCCCTCGACAGCCAGTGACACCGGTGTGATTCTGGGGAGTCGGGAAACGGCGCAGGGGCCGAGCACCGGAGGGGTGATGGCGACGCAGATGCGGACGGGTCCGGCGGCGCGCGACCCGCAGTTCCGGGGAATCGACCCGCCCGCGCTCAACCAGGTCATCAGGCAGCTCCAGGACGCGCAGAACGCGATCCAGGGGTGGCTGAACGGCCATCGCCCGCCGCCCGGCGTCTCCGCGGCCGGGTACCGGCAGGCCGACGAGGTGGCGCGGTGGGCCGCCGAGCAGCTCGGGATGCTGACGCGCCGGTACAACTTCGCGGTCACCCATCCCTCCCCCGGCGGAGGCATCGACATGCCGCCGGCGCCCACCCCGGCCCCGGCGCCGCGGAAGACCGGAGGCGGCCCGGCGGGGGCGCCGCGGCCGGTGAAGGCGCCGCCGCACCGGTCCCCGCCCGCGAAGGCGGCCCCGCAGCCGACCCCGCACGGCGCCGGCGACATCGGCAACTTCCCCGACCGGCCCGCCGCCGCCCGGGCCGCCAGGGCCGACGCGCTGGCCATGGCCGCGTCCGTCCAGCACGGCCGTCCCGTCCCGGACACGGTCTGGAAGCACCTGGAGGCCAACGCCGGCGACCCCGACTACACCGAGAAGCTGTACGAGCGGCTCGGCCCGGCGGCCGCCGCGGAGCTGCTGAAGGCCGCCCAGGGCGACAGGGCGCGGCTGGCGGCCGTGCGGCAGTCCCTCGGCACGTCCAGCCACCATCTGACGATGGACGTGAAGTGGCTGCGCGCCTTCCTGGCCGAGGCCGACCGCGCCGGGGTCCGTCCCGTCGCCGTCCAGGTGCTCCTGGGCGCCGACATGAGCGGCCGCACGCGCGAGGCCCTCGCCCGGCTCGACCTGCACCCGTCCACCGCCACCGCCTGAGAGGTCGCCATGGCCGCTCCACCGCCTCCCGGCAGCCTGCCCCCGCCGATCACGGGCGCCGCGTCGGCCCGGCTGTCGCCCGCCGAGCAGCCCAACCCGGAGTACCAGCAGCTCTACCAGGCGTACTCGGACGCCTACGGCAGCATCGACCGGCTCCGGCAGGCGCTGGACGGGCCCGTGAAGACCCTCGGCGGCACGGACGCGTGGCTCGGCCCGGAGGCGCGCGAGTGGGGCGGGCAGCTCGACGCCAACCGCGGCACGCTGCGGAAGGCCGCCGACCGGATCCTCTGGGACCTCTACGATCGGCTCTCCGCGACCCAGCGGACCATCGCGCGGGTCTAGTCTCTGTCGGGTGAGGGACCCGAAGCTGCGCGAGATCGACGAACGCGCCTTCCTACGCAGGCTGAGCCCCATGCTGGACGTGTACGCGGCCGCGATGGAACCGCCGAACGAGCAGCTCCCGGGCCGGCACACCATCATGGAGCGCCATTCCTCGTATCCGGGGTTCCGCGCGTTCGTGGTCGAGCGGCGCGGGGCGCTGCCCGTCATGCCGGCGCCCGTCCAGGGGTTCGCCTACGGTTTCCACGGGGCGCGCGGCCAGTGGTGGCACGACGTCGTCTACCAGGCGCTGTCGGACCGCGAGGGGCCCGAGCACGCCGACGCGTGGCTGGAGGACGCCTTCGAGGTCGCCGAGCTGCACGTCCATCCGCAGGCGCAGGGCAGGGGTCTCGGCCGGGGGCTGCTCAACGCGCTGTGCGACGGGCGGCCGGAGCGGACGGTCGTGCTGTCGACGCTCGACAGGACGCCGGACACCCCGGCGCGCCACCTCTACCGTTCGGTCGGCCTGGTCGACCTGCTGGCCGACTTCGAGTTCCCGGGCGGCGGGCCCCGCTACGCGGTGATGGGCGGGCGGCTGCCCCTCGCGCCGTACCCGGCGCCGTCCAGCAGCGAGTAGACCTCGCGCGTCGCCGTCGACTTGTTGAACGTGATGAAGTGGATGCCCGGCGCGTCCTGCTCCAGCAGCTCGCCGCACAGCTCGGCGGCGTGCTCGATGCCGAGCCGGCGGACGGCCTCCGGGTCGCCCGCGACGGCCTCGAAGCGGGCCCTGACCTCGGGCGGGAACGGCGCGCCCGACAGCTGCTCGGACCGCTCGATCGTGCTGAGCTGGGTGACCGGCATGATGCCGGGCAGGATCGGCACGTCGCAGCCGGCCGCCTCGACGCGGTCGCGCAGCCGGAAGTAGTCCTCGGCGCGGAAGAACATCTGGGTGATCGCGTAGTCGGCGCCGGCGCGGCACTTGTCCACGAAGTGGCGGGTGTCGCTCTCGATGTCGCGCGAGCGCGGGTGCTTGTAGGGGAACGCGGCCACGCCGACGCAGAAGTCGCCGTAGGAGCGGATCATCCGGACCAGCTCGGCGGCGTACTCGACGCCCTCCGGGTGCTTGACCCACTCCCCCATCGGGTCGCCGGGCGGGTCGCCGCGCAGCGCCAGGACGTTGCGGACGCCGGCTGCGGCGAACCGGCCGATCAGGTTGCGCAGCTCCGCCTGGGAGTGGTTCACGGCGGTGAAGTGCGCGACCGGCGTGAGGGTGGTGTCGGTGGCGATGCGCTCGACGATGTCGACGGTCGTGTCGCGGGTGCCGCCGCCCGCGCCGTAGGTGACCGACACGAACGTCGGGTGCAGGGACTCCAGCTCGCGGATCGTACGCCACAGGTTCCGCGCGCCCTTGTCGGTCTTGGGCGGGAAGAACTCGAACGAGAACGAGCGCTCGCCCGAGGCGAGCAGTTCTCGGACGGTCGGGGGCCTGTGGGGGCGTACGGGTCGCATTCCCCAAGCCTACAGAAGCGCGCCGGAGGGGACCGGCCCGGCGGGGAAGGGCGGCCGGCCGCCGATCCGCGTGATGCTCGCCACACCCGGCATGCGTTATGTACGCATTTCCGAAGATCTTATGACATCTCACGTTCGCGATGGAGGGTGGAAAGCACCCAGGTGGATACGATCTCGGCATGTCGACCACCCGGATCCGCAAGGAGGTCGACGAGGCGCTGCTGGCCTTCGTCGACCGCCGGCGCCCCGCGCTGCGCGCCATCAGCGAGGACCTCGCACCGCTGCTGTCGGCCCTGGACGCCCTGCTCGGCGGCGGCAAGCGGCTGCGTCCCGCCTTCTGCTACTGGGGGTGGCGCGCGGCGGGCGGCGAGGACGGGCCCGGCATCGTGGCCGCCGCCGCGTCCCTGGAGCTGCTCCAGGCGAGCGCGCTGATCCACGACGACGTGATGGACTCCAGCGACACCCGGCGCGGCCAGCCGTCCGCCCACCGGCGGTTCGAGGCGCTGCACCGCGCCCAGGCGTGGCCGGGCGACGCCGAGGCCTTCGGCGGCGGCGCCGCCATCCTGCTCGGCGACCTGTGCCTGGCCTGGTCGGGCGAGATGTTCGAGACCTCCGGGCTGGACGGTGCGAGCAGGTCGCGCGGCCGGGAGGTCTACGACCTGATGCGCACCGAGGTCATGTGCGGCCAGTACCTCGACATGCTGGAGGGCGCGCGCCGCCAGGCGAACGTCGCGACGGCGCTGCGCGTGGTGGAGTACAAGAGCGCCAAGTACACGATCGAGCGCCCGCTGCACCTCGGCGCGGCCCTGGCCGGAGCCCGCCCCGACGTGGCGGCCGCGCTCACCGGCTACGGCCTGCCGCTCGGCATCGCCTTCCAGCTCCGCGACGACGTGCTCGGCGTGTTCGGCGACCCGGCCGAGACCGGCAAGCCCGCGGGCGACGACCTGCGCGAGGGCAAGCGGACCGTCCTGGTCGCGCTCGCCCTGGAACGCGCCTCCGCGAGCCAGGCCGCGGCGCTGGAGCGCCGTCTCGGCGACCCGGAGCTGGACCGTCCCGGCGTGGACGAGCTGCGCGCCGTCATCGAGGAGACCGGGGGCCTCGCCGCGTGCGAGGCCATGATCGAGCGCTACCTGCGCGAGGCGGAGCAGGCCCTGGAGACGGCCCCGATCACCGACGGCGCCCGGGAGGCGCTGGCGGAGCTCGCGGTGGCGGCCACCACGCGCAGCACCTGACCCGCCCGGCTCCCGCGTCCCCCGTGACACGATCCGGCCAAGTTTTCCCGGCGCACTAGAACTTTCCCACTGATCGGTGGCAGAAATGTCGCCATGTGCGCCGACACCCCAGGAGACCGCGTCCCGCGCTTCGACCCGCTCCCGGAGGAGGAGTGGGACGACGTCGTCCGGGCCGTGACCGACACGATCGGGCCCCTGAACGTCATCACCACGCTCGCCCGGCACCCGGAGCTGTTCCGGTCGTGGATCGGGTTCGGCTCCATGCTGCTGATGAACGGGACGCTGGGCGCCCGCGACCGCGAGCTGGCGATCCTGCGCACGGCGCACCACCGGTCGTGCGCGTACGAGTGGGACCACCACCGGCGGGTCGCGCTGGACGCGGGGCTCACCGAGGACGAGATCGCCGCGCTCCGCGAGGACCCGGACCGGCACGGCTGGAGCGACGACGACCGCATGGTGCTGGCCGCCGCGGACGAGCTGCACGAGCGCGGCACGATCAGCGACGCCGCGTGGACGGAGCTGGCCACGCGCTTCGGGGAGCGCGAGCTGATCGAGCTGGTGATGCTCATCGGCCACTACCACATGGTCGCCTTCGCCCTGAACGCCCTGCGGGTCCAGAACGAGGACGGAGATCACGGCGCCCGGGGGGAAGGGGCGGGCGGATGAGGCCGGGACGCGGGCCGGCGGGCGCGGTCGCGGCCGTCGCCGCGCTGGCGCTGACGGCGGCGCCGGCGACCATGCGCGCGTCTTCTCCAGCAGCTCC